>CBFDDM010000038.1:0-26770 GCA_965603565.1 uncultured Anaerolineales bacterium
TCCCGATCAGTTCTGAGACCAAACGAACCGTTCTGAGAGATGTATATATCAAGTAATCATAGAAACGCATGAAATCTTTTTTCGGCTATCGCCAGCCAGAAGGAGCCTCCGCCATGAAAGAGCACTTATCTAGAAAGGAACAACGCGGTCAAAGCCTGACCGAATTCGCTGTTGGCGTGACTTTCATCATGATCTTGCTGGCCAGCGGCATGGATTTCGGTCGAGCGTACTACACCTATCTCTCCGTGCGAGACGCCGCGCAGGAAGGCGCCGCGTACGCTTCCATCGCCCCCAGCGATGTCAGTGGGATCCGGGCGCGGGTGCGTGAAACCTCCAGCGACCCGATCGACCTGAGCGCGCTTTCCGATAGCGAGATCACCGTCGCCGTGACAGGTTCCGCATGCGCCGGCAACCTCGTCACCGTGACGCTCGACTACGACTTTGAAATGGTTGCACCGTTCCTGGCCGGCACGGTGCTGAGCCTGCAGGCGGAAGCTAATGATCAGATCCTGCAGCCGCCATGCTGACACTACCGGACAGCTTGACTACCAAGAGAGGTTTTTATGATGAATAGAAGACTCGAAGCCGGCCAGACGTACATCATCTTTGCTATGCTGATGATCGGCATGCTGGGATTCTCGGCGATGGCGATCGATGGCGGCGTCATTTATCACGAACACCGTCGTTCTCAGAACGCCGCCGATGCCGCCGCAATGTCCGCAGCATACGCCAAGATTATGGGACAGCCGCTGGGCACGGCTGCCCTTGCCAACGCAACGACAAATGACTATATCACCACCGCTCAAGCCTGCTCGCCCGCTGGGCTGGATTGTATCCTTGGGGCCGGAACCGATCTAACAGTCCAGGTCACGAATCCTCCCCGAACCGGTGAGTACGCCGGCAATTCAGAATATATCCACGTCATCATCAAAAATTCTGTCGAAACCAGTTTCCTGCACCTAATCTTCCCGGGTGGATTCCAGAATCAAGCCGAAGCCACTTCACGCGTCTGGCCCCCACAGAGCTTCACCCCCGGTCACGCCATTTTCGCGACAACAGAACATGACTGCAAAGGTGTTTGGTTTTCAGGAACGGGGGACACGATCACAAACGGCGGTGGGATTTTCTCAAACTCCGATGCTGCCAGCGCCAGCTGCCAGTCGGGAGTCCAGGATGGCGGCGGGGATGTAACCGTCCATCCACCCCATGACATCGAGTCGGTCGGATGGTTTGACACAGGCGGGAGCGGAAGTGTCAGTCCATCACCTTCCACAGGCGTTTCTCAAATGGAGATGCGCGCGGATTTCGCACCCGATTGCTCCGGTTTACCCGATTACGGATCGATGAAAATCAACAGCGCCGGTGCACATACGATCAACCCGGGACTGTACGAGGAAATTACCGTGCTCGCCAACGCAGATGTGACCATGAATCCGGGGATGTACTGCGTATATGGAAACAAAGGTTTCACCGCCAACGGTGGTTCAATCACCGGTGCCGATGTCCTGATCTACATGCAGGACGGGCCGTTCGATCCGGGCGGCAACACGATCGTGACGCTGGCCGCCGAAGCGGATGCCGGGGACCTGGTGGACCCGTCCCACAGCGATTGGAAAGGCATGCTGCTGTTCGTCGATTTATCCAACACACACGATATCAAGATTACCGGCGGGAGCAGTTCCATCTATACCGGCACCATCTACGCGCCGCATACCGACATCGAACTGAGCGGATCGGGCACCACATTAGGTCTGCTGAGCACCCAGATCATCGGAAACACGGTCAAAGTGACGGGTAGTGCCGATATCAACATCTCGTACAATGAGAGTGAAGTGTTCAATCTGCCTTCGGCGATCGACCTGGTGCACTGAGCAGCTCTTTCTAGGATTCCAAAAGAGGTGGATGATCTCATCCACCTCTTTTCATTTAGTTAAACAGCCGCCAACCACAATCCGCCTATTTATCCAACGCGCGCTGATAGGCATCCAGGAGCTGTTCGGCGGCATTCGGAATGCCATAGCGCCTGACTGCCTGGCGGGCTTCGGCCGCCAGTTTTTCCCGTTCGTCCGGGCTATTTAGCAAGGCAAGCACCTCATCCGAGAACGCACTGCTGTCGGCTGAAACCAACCGCCCCCCGCCTTCGGCGAGCACATCCTGCGGTCCTGGAGCGCGTACAGCCACGACCGGTGTGCCCGCCGCCATCGCCTCGATCAGGACCAAACCCTGTGTCTCGCTGCTGGAGGTAAAGACAAACAGATCGGCCGCAGCGTAGTAAGCAGGGACCTCATCTGGAGACACGGCGCCGGCGAAGAATACCTTCTCTGCCAATCCCTCCTTGCGTGTCCGAGCTTTAAATTCGTCCAATTGCGGCCCGGTCCCCACCATCAGTAAATTAACGTCAGGCCGCTGGCTGACGATTTGTCCGAACGCCCCCAACAGAAAATTCAGCCCCTTTTCTTTTGCGATCCTACCGACGTAGAGCAGAAGCTTGCTCTCGCCAGGCACGTATCTCTCCCTGACCGGCGTCGGGTCGAGCCCTTCGAAAGCTTCCAGGTCGACCGGCGTCGGCACAACGCTCACCTGTTCAGTCAGCCCGAACTCATCCTCCACCATCTCCCTGACGCTGTCGGTGGGCACGATGACGTGATCGCAGTGCGACAGGTAGCGGTCGACCATCTCTTCGGTGACCAGCCCGGCCAGACGCCCTCCAATCGGGGAATAAAATTGGGCATATTTTTCATACTGTGTATGGAACGTGAAAACAAGTGGCACCTTAAGTTGCCTGGCAAAGGCAGCGGCGATGTCCCCCATAAGAACCGGGTGCTGACTGTGAATGAGCGCTGGTTTGACTCCACGCACCGCCGGCCACATAAGGTTGCGGATCGGCATGACAAGGGAGACGTTTAATTGCTCCGTTAGATCTAGCGCCGGGAAGCGGAAGATATAGGGCTCATCATCCACGAACGTTTCATATTCTGGTGCAAAGATATGCACCTGATGACCTCGGGCCTGCAGCCCTTTCCGAAATCGAGCGATGGAGGTGACCACACCGCTGATTGCAGGTTTATAGGCATTTGAAAAAAATGCGATTTGCATAGTTCCCTCAATCTATAGCCTACACTATATCCCGATTTACTCCACACCGGCCCATCTCAGACGAGTAGCGCCATGCTCGTCTGAAGGTGCGCTGCGGCCCAGAATCGCATTCCTGTCGCGCTGTAAGGCATTTCACGGCAGGAATCAATTGGCTGGCAGTCTGATGATAACTTTGAGACCAGATGTCAATCAGATTCTATTTCACGAAGTCTTCAAGGATGAGAGTCGCTCTAAGAACCGCGGGGTTGATCCTCTCCTTGACCTTCGTTTTTTAGCTAGCCGCTTGTAATGGACCAAGCACCGGACCGATCGAGCCTGATGTCCCCACAAGCCAACCGTCGATGCAATTCCCGTTCAACGATCGAATCGCGCCTCGGGAAAAGCTCAAAAAGAGGAGCTGCATGGTGCAGCTCCTCTTTTGTTACTTTATGCACCTGGTCAGGTGGACAGGTGTGCCTGACCAAATCGGTGATGCGGTCCACGCCGGATCGTGGATAATTATACTTAACCGCCCGGGACAGGAACGACAAGATATCTCACTGCATAGAAATTAAAAGAGGTCGATCGTCACCTGACGTCCGGGCCATGATATGTGATGATCCTAGCGTTCGGGTAGCCGATTGGATCTGTGACTTTCGATGGAGAACCGCATGCGATCGATCGACAAGCCATCCAACACCATTCAGCCCCCCTCCAAATGGTCATTGCCAGGCGTTCTGCAGGGGCAGACCACGGCGATCTCACGTCGGGATTTTCTCCGGGTGTTGGGGTTCAGCACTCTAGGTGCTACGCTTGCTGCTTGCGGGCCATCCGCTCCTTCCGGGAGCGTAGATTCACCCACCAACATTGTGTATCAGGATTGGCGCACAGAGTGGTTCCCTCCGATGGTCGAGCAAATGCTTGCTCAATTTCACCAAGAGCACCCCCAGATTCGGGTCTTTTTCACTCCGGATCCTGAGAATTACTTACAGGAGATGTCTATTGATTTGGAGGCTGGTTACGCCGCCGATGTCTTCCAGGGCTGCTGCACGCACTTCCCTGCCTGGGCGCAGCTCGGATATCTGAAGGATCTTGAACCGCTCGTCCAACGCGACCTCGACTCCGAAACCACTAGCGATTGGGATACAGCCCAAGTAAATGCGCTGATCACAGAGGAAGGTCTACGTTTCGGGCTTCCTAAATACCACGGCGCTTTGGCGCTCTACTTTAACAAAGATCTCTTTGATGAGTATGGGGTCGAGTATCCGAATGCAACCTGGGATCATGAGGACTACCTCACTGTAATGCGTATGCTGCGCAAGCAGGATCCTGCTTCTGGCGAAGTTCAGCATTGGGGCAGCGCATTGGACATATCCTGGGACCGCATTCAAGTTCATATCAATGCATGGGGTGGACACATCGTCGATCCGCAAGATTCGAGTAAATCCCGGCTTGCCGATGAGCGAACTCTGGCTGCGATGGAGTGGATCCGGGCACGCATCTGGGATGATCGTGTCATGCCCAGCCCATTAGATTTGAGAGGAATGTCAATCACTGATGCCTTCCTGGCGGGCAGGCTTGCCATGGTCGAGGATGGTTCCTGGTCGCTGAAATCGATTCTGACAAACGCCACCTTCCGTTTGGGAGTGGCGCCGCTTCCAGCTGGCCCGGCCAGGCGCGCCACGATCGCAACGACTGATGGCTTCGGTATTTTCGCCGGAACGGCTCACATGGATGCAGCATGGGAACTCATGAATTTCCTGATCAGCAGGGAGTATGGCCTCGCCATGGCCCGCGCCAATTTGCTCCAGCCCGCCCGTAACTCGCTCGTGGGTGAATGGATCCAAATCGCGCGTGATGCCTTTCCCGCCAAGACGGAAGGACTGGATCTATCCGCTTTCGCCGAGGGCTCGCGCCAGGGCTACTCTGTTACAGCCGAAATATTTACCAACATGCCAGCCGTTAAACGGATGATCGAGGATGCCTGGGATCAGATCTTCGTGCTCGGTGACGAACCCGTTGCGATAATGCAGAATGTTTCTCAGAGGATCGACGAGGCGCACGGATGAGCTTTCCCGCAGAAATGTCGGAAAACGAAAAACCCCGGCTAAACGTCAAGCGTGGGCTGCGCTGGAAGATCGTCGCCTGGTCTTTTATTCCCACAACCGCCTTCCTTATTGTGGTCGCGGTTGTGGCTTATATCGCTTATCAGCTCGTGACCGAGAGCATGCTTGTCGAGCGAAATAAAGATCTCGTGCGTCTGTCTGCCCGCCAACTTTCCAGCGAATTGAATGGTTACGCCGATTTGCTCGAGAATGCGGCGCGTACGCCCGGGTTGCTGGAGGGCTCAACTGGCGACAGCCAGCCTGCGCTCAATACTCAATCCAATCGTCTGCTCGTTTTCGGCGCCGGGGTTCTGCTTGTAGACAACTTCGGTCAACTGCAGGCTAGCCTCCCCTCCGATGCACCAGATACTGGTTTAGATTTTTCCGATCGCCAATTTTTCCGGGAAGTGATCAGGACAGGTGAGCCGGCGTTCTCGGACCTGCTGCCTGAGGAGGTCAATGGTGAGGATGTTGTCGCCATTGGCGTGCCGGTACTGGATCCGGACGGCCAATTCCTTGGAGTTCTCGCCGGGATGTTTGAGGTAAGCCCATCTTCATCCAGCAGCCTTTACGGAAGCATCATAAAGCTCCAATTAAGTGCTGAGGGCAGCACATTCGTCGTCGATTCTGCCGGGCGCGCGATTTATCACGACAACCCTGAATACATCGGGAATGATCTTTCCTACCACGAACCCGTCTTGCGCGTTGAATCGGGGGAGAGCGATGCCAAAAGAACCAAGGGTTTGGATAATACCGAGATCCTGGCCAGCTTCGCAACGATTCCCGGTACAGGTTGGGGGCTTATCCTTGAAGAAAACTGGCGCGATGTGCTCCGCGAAGGTCTTCAGTACCGCACACCCATCCTATCCCTTCTAGCTCTAGGTCTGATCATCCCCGCTATCGTCGTCGCTGTCGGGGTCCAGCGCATCACCGAGCCCATCCAGGAGCTGGTGAGGGCCAGCGCCAGAGTTGGGCGGGGCGAGTTTGATCAATTCATCGACGTTCAAACCGGTGATGAGATCGAGGCGTTAGCCGGCCAATTCAATATCATGTCCCACGCGCTGCAGGATTCTTACGCGTATCTGGAACAGCGTGTCGATGAAAGAACACGTGAGTTGTCTGTGCTGCTCGACGCAGTGCGTGAAGCAAGCAGCACGCTCGACCTCGATCAGGTATTGAATCACATCACTAATGCGCTGGTACAGGCGACCAACGCGCAGCACTGTGCCATCTATCTTTTTGATGAGGATGAAGAGCTCTTAAATCCGACCTCAGCCAGTTTCTCCCCCGACGATGGAAGCGGACGACTCGGGGAGGCTTACCGCCAGCACACACTCGACCCGCGCTCCGATCCGCTGATCTCGGAAATGGTCGCACGCAAACGACCGGTCGTCTCCAATCAGACCCGGGGCGATGATCGCCTGGAGGCATTTGTCGCTGAGGAACTCGGCATCCATAGTTTGCTCGCGGTTCCTTTCCTGGTAAAGGGTCGGATCCTCGCTGCAGCGGTCATCGCCTCAACTGAAGAATCGGATCACTTCGAGCCCGAGCAAATCCAACTCGCAGGGGGCATCGCCAACACAGCCGCGATTGCGATCGAAAATGCATATCTGTTCCGAGAAGTCGACCTGCGTATGCGCGAAGTGCAGGCTCTCTACCGGGCCGATGAGCAGCTTTACAAGGACTTATCAGTCGAGCGGGTCTTTGCTTCACTTTTTGATGTGGCGCATGACATTCTCAACGTGGACAAATCCTGCATCCTCGTGCACAACCCGGAAAGCGAACGACTTGAGGTTCAGGCAGCAAGAGGTTTCAGCCAGGAGAGCATCAACCGCATGAATTTTAAACCGGGGGAGGGGATCGCCGGCCAGGTGCTCATCGATCGGGAACCGGTCTTCATCGAATCCACTCTAAATAATCCAAAAGTCGACCACACGATTACCGACCCTGAAGACATCCTGGCGTTTGCCCATTTGCCAATCACGATTGGCGATACCATTTTCGGGATCTTCAACATGAGCTACTCGAGCGAGCATGTCTTTACCGAATCTGAACGCCGCATTGCAGCCGCTTTGGCGCAGCGCTCGGCGCTCGTCATCGAGAACGCACGGTTGTACGAGGCGGAGAAGCGTCAGTTGAAAGATACGGAACGCCGCCGGCGCGTTGCGGAAGGACTACAGGAGATCCTTGCGGTGCTCAACACGCCCCAGCCACTGGTTGAAATATTCGAACATATCGTCCCACTGGCGGTGCAGCTGCTCGGCGCCGACGGTGGTGTGCTGTACGAGCTGGAACGCGAGCGGGGGCTGATCCGCACGAGAGCTGTCCACGGTATGCCTGCTGGCTTTGATGCCATCGAGGCTTTCCCGATCAGCGACACCGCCGCCAATCGGGCCTCCGTTGAAGGACACCACTATACCTCACCCGATCTGCGCGCCCACATGCGCGCAGATCGGATCGAACCCAGCGATCTCGAACCGGACTCATGGCTGGCGCTGGTCATCCGAGAATTCAATGCCTTCCTCTCCGTGCCGCTCATGGTTGAGGGGGAGGTGTTCGGCGACATCACCCTCTTTTATCGCCAGGCCCGGGAATTCAGCGACGAGGATATCCGGCTGGCGATGAACTTCGCCCGCCAGACTGCGCTGGCCATCGAGAATGCGCAGTTCCGTGACCGCATGCAGCGTGCTGCTGTCCTCGAGGAACGCAGTCGTCTGGCCCGCGATCTGCATGATTCGGTAACACAAACCTTGTTCTCTGCCACGCTGATCGCCGAGGTGCTGCCGCGACTTTGGGAACGCGACAAAGAGAACGGCCTGAGCCGGCTACATGAACTGCGCGAATTAACACGCGGCGCGCTGGCGGAAATGCGCACGCTGCTGATGGAGCTCCGTCCGAATGCCCTCCTGGAGGCACCGCTCCCCGATCTGCTCGAACAGCTCAGCGAATCGACAGTAGGCAGGGCCCGCATCCCGGTGGAACTCGATATCCAAGGGGCATGTCCGATCCCCGACAATACCAAGGTGGCGCTGTACAGGATCGCCCAGGAAGCGCTGAATAACATCGTTAAACATTCTGGGGCGACCACCGCCTGGATAAAATTATTCTGTCAGCCGGGTCAGGTGCTGCTCTCGATCCGTGATGATGGTTCCGGATTCGACCCCGAGAGTGTATCCTCGGACCACCTGGGGTTGAGTATCATGAAGGAAAGAGCCCAGCAGGCGGATCTTTCACTTGACATCCTGCCCTCCCCCGATGCGGGGACCGAGATTACTGCTGTTTGGATGGGTATCCAAGAAGGATAAAGCAATGAGCGAGAAACAAAACATCCGTGTGCTTATCGTTGATGATCACCGTGTCGTCCGCAGCGGGCTGGCCGGTTTCATCGAAGCCTACGACGACCTGGAACTGGTCGGTGAAGCGCCTGATGGAGAAGCCGCGCTGACGATGTGCGACAGCCTGCAGCCCGATGTGGTCCTGATGGACCTCGTCATGCCGAACATGGATGGCGCCGAAGCGACCGCGAAGATCCGCGCCAAATGCCCTGACATCCAGGTCATCGCCCTCACCAGTTTCAAGGAAGAGGACCTCGTCCAGCGCGCACTACGGGCGGGGGCGATCGGCTATTTGCTGAAAAACATATCCGCTGATGCGCTCGCCGAGGCCATTCGGGCGGCACACGAAGGTAAACCGACTCTGGCGCCGGAAGCTGCCCAGGCTCTGATCCACGCGACGACGCGCCCCCCCGAACCGGATTTCGATCTCACCGATAGGGAGCGCGAGGTGCTTGCGTTGATGGTCGAGGGTCTCAGCAATCCCGATATCGCCGAGCAGCTTGTCGTCAGCCGTTCGACGGTCAAGTTCCATGTGAGCAGCATCCTCTCGAAGTTAGGTGCTTCCAGCCGGACCGAGGCCGTCGCTATGGCGCTTCAAAAGGGACTGCTCGACTGATCGCCTTCGTCCGAAGAACAAAGGCTCAGGTAAAAAAGCCCCGGGAGCCTGAGCCTATATTTAACCTCCAGGCACCATCAGCTAGCAAATTTTCGGTCCGCGTACTGTATTTGAAAACCTCACCGCTGAGGTTGATCATAAGATGAAGCAGGATTACCGAAAGTGTGCTGCGGTTCATGTTGCTGAAACTCGCGTGAGCAGGACCGAACTCCCGAGTATTGTGATATCACAAAGAAAAGCGGTGACAGATGTATTCGAATCTCAAAAGGGTTATCTTTAAACGCGATCAAATTATGAAACGCGAAGGTCTCCAAATCCCGGATGGTCCCTAATCTTTTAATTGAATTTATAGGGCTCGGCCGGTGGTTTTCTTCTGATTTAAGGGCAGAAACAGTCAGCTTAATGGCCGGAAAACGATCCCCGGACTACTACAATAAAAGCAGACGTCAGCTCAGGAGGGATTCTAAACGTGTCCAATATCGAGAGCGACATCGCCCAAGCATTTGTATGCCCAAAGTGCGACTATGAAGAAGCCCACGCGGAGAGGCTGTCGATGTCAGGTACGGGGCTATCCCGCTTGTTTGAGGTTCAGCCCTATCGCTATGCGTTCGTGTCCTGCACTAATTGCGGTTACACGGAAATCTACAATCTCAAGATGCTAGAGGGTAAAGATAATCTTGGTACCTTCCTGGAGATTCTGTTTGCCGATTGAGAGGTAAAATCTCGTCCGAGATTTTTGCATGAATCTGCCAATCATCATCTATATCGTTTTCATTATGATTTACAGGTTAGCCGAGCACTGGGCGATGGGTCGCGCTGGTTCGCTGAACCGTCGCGCCCGGCCCGAAACCTCTGCCCTGTTGATTGCAGTGCCTTACTACATCATTATGGTCGGTGCGATGATCGAGTACTTCTGGTTTGAGATCTCACCAGATCTCATCTTCATGATTTCCGGCGGCATATTCTTCCTGGGTGCCACGTTGATTCGCGCCAAAGCCCACATTGATCTGGGTACAGCCTTCTCGATGTTCATTGAGAAGGACGCAGAGTCCGGGATCGTTCGCAGTGGCCTTTATGCCCACATCCGGCATCCCCTTTACCTGGCAAATATCTTGTTGTTCGTTGCCTGTCCGCTCTTTCTGCGAAGCAGATTCACCTGGGTTGTCACCTTTCTCGGCCTATTAGGTGTAATAATCCGGATCCGTGTTGAGGAGCAATTCCTAAGGGAGCAAGCGGAAGAGTACCAGGAATACGAATCTGAAACCTGGGCTTTGATCCCGGGTTTATTTTGAGGTTGACACCATGTTGAATTCACCTGAACACCCTCAGAACGGGATCGGCCTTGTTTTAAGCGGCGGTGGCGCACGCGGTTTGGCGCATATCGGAGTGCTCAAGGTGCTTGAGCGAGAACGCATCCCGATAGGGTGCATCGCCGGAACGAGCATGGGTGGGGTGATCTCTGCCCTATATGCCTCTGGCTGGGACGCAGGGTCGTTGGAGCAAGAAGCGCTGCGCATGACCGCCATCCGTGAACTAATCAAGCTCGTCGATATCAGGCCGCCCCGCCGGGGTTTACTTGCCGGTCAAAACGTGCGCGATTATCTCGCCCAATTCATCGACCCTGAACTTTCCTTTGATGACTTGAAGCTGCCAACCGCTCTCAAGGCCGTCGATCTTAACACTGGCCAGCAGGTCGATTTGAAATCAGGAAACCTGCTCGATGCCGTCCTGGCGACGAGTGCCTTTCCGGGAGTCTTTCCGCACGTCGAAATCGGCGGTCAATACCTGGTCGATGGTGGAATATTGAACAACCTTCCACTCGACCTTGCCGACCAAATGGGCGCGGCGAAAGTCGTCGCCGTAGACGTCTCCCCGCATTACCCAAACGGGGGTTCCGGGGAAGCACCGGCAACGATCGGGCGGCTCCCCTCTGTGGCCCAGGATGTCTACCGCACGGTCATGCTCATGCTCCATGCTATTACCGAGACGCGTATCAAAAGGCGGCCTCCGGAGATACTGTTGGCACCCGACATCCCGGCTGACATCGGAATCTTCAGCGGTTTCCCCAGAGCGGAGGAGATCATTCGCGCCGGAGAATCGGCGGCACAGGAGCAAACCGCAGAAATCCACCGTCTGATCCGTAAGATTGCATGAACATCTCGTGGTTTGGCCGCATACTACCTGAAGCCAAATTGAGCTTTCAGCATTTCTCGTAATCCTGAACCTGGTGGGCTGACCAGTTCAGAACTCAACGACTCGCAGCCGCAGTACTATCCAGATTGCCCTTGTAAACGCGATCGAATACGTCGAAGATAATTCTGTCTTGAAAAAATTACCGAGAGGCCAACCAAGATGTCAAAACAAGCGATCCAGGTCCATGACCTGCATAAAGATTTCGGTGAGGTCTACGCCGTCAAGGGCGTGTCCTTTGACGTTAACCAGGGTGAAATATTCAGCCTGCTTGGCCCGAACGGCGCTGGAAAAAGCACCACGATCTCGATCATGAGCTGCCTGCTGGAACCAACTAGCGGCGAGGCAACCGTCATGGGTCACTCGATTAAGCAAGATCCAATGGGCGTCAAAAAGGCTATCGGCGTCGTCCCCCAGGAGATTGCACTCTACCCGGACCTCTCTGCCCGGGAAAATTTAAATTTCTGGGGCAAGATGTACGGGCTGCGCGGGGATCATCTTGCCGAGCGTGCGGATGCAGTTCTCGAGATGGTCGGGCTGAGCGATCGGCAGAAAAGCCGTGTGGATACCTTCTCCGGTGGCATGCAGCGCCGGTTGAACATTGCGCTGGCGCTGATGCACAATCCGGACGTCGTCATCATGGATGAACCCACCGTCGGCATCGATCCACAAAGCCGCCGGCATATCCTTGATAATGTGAAGCGTCTGAATGAAGACGGCATGACGGTGCTCTACACCACGCACTATATGGAGGAAGCCCAGGAGCTTTCCGACCACATCGCGATCATGGACCACGGCGAGATTATCGCATTTGGAACAAATGATGAATTGGTCAAGCTGGTGGGCGAGCAGGACCGCATCGACCTCACCATCGATTTCCACTCCGACGATATTTTGGAACATTGGAAGGGAGTGGACGGTGTTCATCGGGTCTCAACCGAGGATGGCACCTACTACCTGCTTGTGGAGGACAGCAACCTCGTACTGCCACGCCTATTCGACACTGCCAACGAACTGGGGGTACGTATCAGCTCCGTTGAGATTCAGGAGCCGAACCTCGAGGCGGTTTTCCTGCACTTAACCGGACGCACACTCAGGGACTAGGAGCACCTTTATGAAGAAACTCATCGACCTAGCCCTCAAGGATCTGCGGCGGGCGTTCAGCAACATTTTCGGGGTCGTCATGATGCTCGGGGCACCATTTCTGATCACGGGGTTAATCTACTTCGCATTCGGTGGCGTCGCGGGTGGTGATGATTCGTTTAACTTACAGCCAATCCGTGCCCAGATTGTCAACCTGGACGCCGGCATCACCGGTTTCAACGCTGGCGAACAGTTGAGCGATTTCCTGCTCTCTGATTCGGTCTCCCGGATCGTGGATGCAACCAGGGTTGAAAGCGAAGCCGAAGCGCGCATCGCCGTCGATGAACAGGTGGCCGATATCGCGGTTTTAATCCCATCGGGCTTCACCGCTGACGCGGTGGGCAATCAGGCTGAAGCGAGCATCACCCTCTATCAGGATCCCACCCTCACGCTCGCACCACAGATCATGCGCGATTTGATCAGCCAGTTCACAGATGGATTCGCCGGGGCGAAAATCGCCACTGATATTGTCCAGGCACAATTTGAGTCACGCGGATTGACGCTATCCCAGGAAGAGAATCAAGCGGTCGCCAATCGCTATGCGGAGCAGCTTCAATCAGGTGGCCATGACCACGAAACGCAAACGGCTTCCGGGATCAAAGTGGTCCAACCAGGTTCCGGCACAGAAGCTGAACAAGGCGGAGTTTATATCGGGCCCGTCATGGCCGGAATGATGATCTTCTTCGTGTTCTTCATGGGCGCTAACGGGGCGCAATCGATCATCATCGAGGATGAAGAGGGCACGCTCCAGCGGCTGTTCACGACCCCAACCCCTCGAGGCACGATCCTCGGTGGAAAATTGATTGCAGTCGTATTGATTTTGATCTTTCAAACTGCGGTCCTGCTCATCGCTTCCGGATTGCTGTTTGATATTCAGTGGGGCGAACCATTGGCAGCCTTCCTGGCAAGCTTGAGCATGATCCTGGCGGCAGCTGGATTCGGCGTGTTTGTGATGTCGCTCGTGAAATCGACTCGCCAGACCGGACCAATTCTAGGCGGGGTGCTCACCGTCACCGGCATGCTGGGAGGACTTTTCACGACCGGCATACCGGATGTCCCCGCCTTCCTCGATCGAGCCAAACTAGCCATGCCCCAGGGTTGGGCGCTGGAGATCTGGCAGCGTGTTCTGGCCGGAGCGTCGCTCGAAATGATCCTTACGCCATTCGCCGTGTTAATTGCAATCGGCGTCGTGTTTTTCTCGATCGGTGTGTTGATCTTCCGTCGTCGGTTTGCATAGGAGCCTCAAATGCGCATCTTCAATTTGGCACTCAAAGACTTACGACAAATCCTGCGTGACTGGAAGTCGGCGTTCTTTCTGGTGATTATGCCGGTCATCTTCACGCTCTTCTTCGGAATCATTTTCAACGGTGGCGAAAGCGGCAGCGGCAAGCTGCCTGTCGCCTTGCAAGCCGATCCGTCCGATCTCTATCAAAGCGAATTCATTAATCTGCTGGCCACCTCGAATGCGATCGAGCCTCAAAATGTTGATCCTACCACTTTCGAGCAACTCGAGCAGTCCGTCGCAGACGGCGATTTCGCCGGCGCTGTCATTCTGGACGGAGGCTTCGATCGAGCCGTTGAGCTGAACGGGCCTGCCGCGGTCACGCTGATCACGGATATCAGCACCCCGGCTGGACGCACGGTACAGGAATCCGTGCAAAAAGCCTATGACCGCTTCCGCAGTTCGCTTCAAATCGCAGACCTCAGCCTTGAGGTCTTCAATGAGGCCGCACCTGAGGGCGCGATCGATGAAAGTGACTACCGTGCAGAGGCGATTGGCCTCTCAGTAGAGGGGTGGCAGCAGCCGCCAGTGACGCTTCGCAGCGAATTGGGCGGCGTGCAGGAAACCCAGGAGCTTGCCATGGGCTTCACACAATCCTCCCCGGGCATGATCGTTCAGTTTGCCATTTTCGGACTTATCACTTCAGCCATGGTGCTTGTGATCGAGCGCAAGTCCGGCGCGATGAAACGCTTGCTCACGACCCCTCTGCGGCGCGTCGAGCTCGTCGGGGGGCACGTGCTGGCGATGTTTATCCTCGTTCTCGTTCAGCAAGTCATCTTGATCGCTTTGGGGCAATTTGCGTTTGGCGTAAATTATGCTCGCGCCCCGGCAGCGATCTTTTTGATGGTGCTGGCGCTCGCCTTCTGGGCCGCCAGCCTGGGTCTGTTCATCGGCGCGGTCTCGAAAACCGAGGAACAGGTCGTCACAACCTCGATGATCGCCATGTTCGTGTTCGCTTCGCTTGGCGGTGCCTGGTTCCCGCTGGAATTTGCCGGGAAGACTTTTTCGACGATCGGGCACTTCATGCCCACCGCCTGGGCGATGGATGGTTTTCAGAACATCATCGTGCGCGGTATGGGGCTGTCGTCGGTGCTGCTGCCGGCAGCGTTGATCACTGCATTCGGGGCAGTCTTCTTTGCCCTGGCGGTCTGGCGCTTCAAATACGAATAGGCCGAAGATCATCATTTGGTTGGGGCAGGATAACCCGCTCCAACTTCCGATCGACAACGATTGAGCAGCTCGCATAAATTGCCCCTCCCCTGTAGTGACCCTGCCCAAGCAGTCAGCTCAGGCAAGTGGTTTGTGGTGGCGTTGATCGACCACGGCCGCGCCGTGTCAGTCGGTCGACGCACGGCGGGATCAAGCGGAAACCCGCTCACCATCGATTCTGATAGATAGCGCGTTAGCCCGCTTCTCGAGCGGCGATTTCAACTGATTTGACGGGACATCGGTAGAAGGTCATGGCGTGGAACCCGACTACCCGGTTGACTGGCAGATCGAGGCTATCCTGGGCAACCATGACCCGGATCTCGAGAAAGCAGAAAGCCTGCTCGTGAGCAGCCCGTTACAATTAACTTGATGTTGTAGTGAAAGGTCGCATCAGATCCATATGCATCAGCACAGCAAATCCACGGGTTCAGCCACGCTGTTCATGGTCGTGATCCTCGTTTTCCTGTCTCTGTATGCGCTCTTGTTTCCATCAATGGGGTCGGCCGGTCAACTCGAATCTGCCGAATTTTCACAGGAAATCGACGCTTTTGTTCAGACACAGATGGAGAGGCACGGTATCGTTGGCCTGGCGGTGACGATCACCCAGGATGATCAGTTGCTTTATGTGGGAGCCTATGGTCAGGCTGATGAGCGTCGGCCCGTCGAGGCAAGCACCCCTTTCTATCTCGGCTCAGTGACGAAATCGTTCACTGCTCTGGCAGTAATGCAGCTCGTCGACGCGGGCAAATTGAAATTGGACGCACCTGTGCAGCGATACATCCCCTGGTTCAGGGTCGCAGACGCCCTGGAATCTCAGACCATCACTGTTCGAGACCTTCTTAATCAAACCAGCGGGCTCTCGAGGACTTCTGTTCAAAGTGTCGACCTGAAGCGTGAGGCGGGCCTCGAACAAGCCGTCCGAACGCTTCAAGATGCCAGGTTGTCCGCCACGCCAGGGACGAGATTCCAGTATGCCAATGAAAACTACACCATCCTGGGGCTGCTTATCGAAGAGGTGTCGGGGCAATCCTACGATGAGTATATGCGCGACCACATCTTCACACCGCTTGATATGCAAACCACATTCACGAAGCGAGCATCAGCTGAGCAGGCCGGTCTGGCGCAGGGCTATAACACGTTCTTTGGATTTCCATTCGCAAGACCTCAACCGCACCTGCGCTACGATCTTCCCGCCGGCTTCATGATCTCGAGCGCACAGGACCTTTCGCATTACCTGATCGCCCAACTGAACAGGGGGATCTACCAGGGAAGACAGGTCGTCTCGCGGAATTCACTCGCACTGATGCACCAATCACCGGACGACATCCCTGGAAACTATGCCATGGGCTGGGAGCAGGTTCAGATCGAGGGTCATGATGCAATCCGCCATGACGGAACGCTGGAAACCTTTTACTCCAGCATCATCCTGCTACCAGAAAGCGATACCGGCATCGCCCTGCTTATCAACCAGGTCAGCTTTGCCCACATGGCATTAGCATACAACGACATCACAGCGGGGATCTTGAAGATCCTCACTGGATCTGAACCCCAGACAGGGTTTTCCACCCGAACCGCAAACCTGATTTTCGCGCTTGTGGCCTTTGCATCCCTATCCCTTCAGGTGCGCGAGATCCTGCAGATCCAGGGATGGCAGGCAAAGGCAGCCAGGCAAAAGCCCTGGCAGGTATGGCTTTCTATCTTATGGAAAGTGTCCTTCGGCTTGATAGCACTGATTGTCCTGCCATGGATTTTGATCGCGAGCGCCGGGTTGCAAGTCACACGCGTCAGTTTCCTCAATTACATGCCGGATGTCACGCTCTGGGTGGCATTGATGGCTGCCCTCTCCCTTGTTGAGGGCTTGCGCAAGGGTCTCCTTTTCCTTCGACAACGAAACACTGCACACCTCGGGAAGTGCGCCTCATATTGAGGAATTAGCCTTGAAGATGTCCCATCGAACCATCTTTATCAACAGCTCAAATCGCTCGAACCTGACTAACTGACCAGGTTAAATTTCCGTCGAATGCCGGATGGAAAAGTGCTTGCCTGGTGGGAGACTTGTTACGATGAAATTAGATTTCGTTCCCCCGAGGAGGTAAACTGTGGCATTGCGGAAGCTCCGAATTTCGGCAACTTTTGCGCTTGCATTGATCGTTATCACGGCATCCGTCAGTTGCAGCACCCCTGGTGAAGAAACCATGCCAATGGACGATCAATTACAGATCGGCGAGTTCACAGTTGAATTTAAGAAAACTGAAGCAGACGATGTCGCCCAGATCCTTGGAATCAACCGCTGGAAATACACTCTCCAGCGCGATTCTGAGCAAGAGGTCGGCCTCGAGGCAACGCTCTCGATCACAACACCCGGTGAACCCGCAGAGGTCATCGACGAGATGCGCATCTTCACAACCGAAACGGAAATTGAGGGTATGGTTGCCCTTTACCCGTTGGGCGATTCCCTCTTCAACGCCGAGGAAATCCGCATATACATGCAGCTCGGCAGCGGGAGCACAACGAACGTCATGCCCAACCTGTTTAAAGAGTTTAGCTCTTCCTACACTGCCAACCCGGCTG
This sequence comes from uncultured Anaerolineales bacterium, assembly GCA_965603565.1. GTDB lineage: Bacteria > Chloroflexota > Anaerolineae > Anaerolineales > E44-bin32 > E44-bin32. Next base: position 17,527 of record CBFDDM010000038.1, read on the forward strand.
ACGTGATTGAGAACGACAACTTGCGCTTGATGGCTTTCAGCGACAATGAACCGATGCCCAGCCCGGAGAACACAGTTCTTTCACTGAGCATCAATACATTTTCTGAGTAGTTCTCACAATGCATGAAACATCCGCCATTCTCTACATAGCATTATTAATTGAAGGGATGTATACCAATGGTCATCGCTATTCCCAATCTGCTCGTACTGCTCCTAATCCTTTTCGGAGGCGGGCTGCTCGCGTTCCTACTCTTCCTCATCGTGATTGCTAAGCTGATCCGTGGAGGAACGGGCTAGCCAAAGAACATGAATTTACGCACGGCCGAGGAAAGCATTTCGCCTTCGCCGTGCGTTTCCACTTCCAGGGTGGGACGGAAATTCACTGAACTGGTGATAGACATCCCTATGCAGCACGGCTGTTTTCCATACTATCGTGATGAAGCTCACACTATACAGGAACTAAATGGTCCTCTTAAGATTGTTTACACAACGTCGCTGGATCTCTGTGACAGGCTATGCCCTCTTCATCGGTATGATGGCTGTGGGCTATTACTACAACATCACGCTTGTTCAGCTCGGCCTCGTCGACCTCGGGCAGCGAGTGCTCGGTTTAAGCCAGGTTACTGTTGCCAATTACATGGCGGGTTTTGCGCTGCTGACGTGCTTCTGCGCCATCGCCTTCGGTTGGTGGATGTCCTTCAGTGGGCTTGCTCTGCGATTCCGCAGGAAGTTTGCTCTGGCTTTCGCGGTTGTGCTTGCACAAACGCTCCTCACAATTGCCCTGACCTTGATCACGAACGCCCAATCCTACGCGGTGTGGATCGCACTCACCGCCGTGGCAATCGGCTGTGGAGTACCCGTCACCTTCAGCATGACCTCCGATCTGATTCCGGTTCGCGATCGCGGTTATGTCGCCGCGACGATAACTTCAATCGCCTATTTCGCCGCAAATGTAATCCCCACAGCATGGACGATCGAGGTATTCCGCACACAAATGCTCTGGATCATGGCGCCGGGAGCCCTGGGTTTTGCCGCCCTGCTGTTCGGGCCATTGAACATCCTGGATGTGCTGGCTCAACAGCATGAAGATCCCATCTATGCGCGTGGCAGGTATGTAAAAAAGGGTGAGGCTGGTCGACTGGTGGATAACCCCCGCATCATCGCGCTGATTGTGCTGATGTTCGCGATCTTCTTCATCGACAGCCTCGGCTTTCTACGCATGACCGAAACCCCTGCATATATGCTCAACACCTGGAGGGCAAGCGAGCTTGAACCGCGTCTATTTATTGGGAGCGTTCACGTAATCGGTGCACTTATCGCCGGAATTTTCTACACACGGATGGACGATAAGATCCTCTTCCTTTGGATATTCGGCATTTTCGCACTCGTCCACCAGGGTTATGGTTTGCAGGAATCGCTCTTCTCGGGTGGGGACAGCACTCTGGGTATGCCGATGCTCTACGCCCTGGCGGTGAGCATGTACACAGTGGTGAATTTCGCGATCTGGGCGGATATCTCTACGCCCGGGACGATCAGCCTCAACACCGCCATCGGGGTCGCCCTCTCAGGATGGACTGCTACCTTCTTGAGCACTGGGCTGGCAATCCGCTGGCGCAGCGCGGGTTTATCGCTCGCCGAGCACCTCCGGCGGGTGGACGCCCTCGCCTGGTTGTTGTTCCTGGCCGTGTTGGTGCTGATCTTCTGGCCACGCCATACCACGAAATCACAGCATGTGGAGCAGAATTAGAATGAACAGGACCTACGCGAGTTATAGATTCATCGTCCTATTCATTGCGTTGACATTCCTGCTCTCAGCCTGCCAGGGGGTGGACAGCTACTCGGGACGCATTATCTTTTCCGGGGAACATCACCTCCGTGGCGAGGTCGCTAACTACGGGGACCTTGTCATCCTCGAAGGAAGCGTTCAGATCGCCCCGCTGAGCCGTGTCACCGGATCGGTGTACATGATCGGCGGCGAACTGACCCTGTTTGGAGAGGTGGAAGGCAATCTGACGATCCTGGATGGCAGCCTCACGCTTGGCCCTGAGTCTACGATAAACGGTGATTTGAACCTGGGCAGCAGCGACGTCACCCGTCAGCCGGGAAGCCAGATCCTGGGCGAGATCACGGAAGGGTTCGCTCTGCCCACCGAATGGGTGCGTCAGGCACCGACTCTATCAGAGCAGGTTCGATCGTTCCTGCTCCAAACGGGACTCATGCTCCTGCTGGCGCTCTTCCTGAGACGCTTTTTGCCCAGACCGCTCAGACGCATCGAGCTGACCCTGATAGAGCATCCGCTCGTGAGCGTGACTGTCGGAACTCTATCAGCAGTGATTGGCCTGGTCCTGTTCATCCAGCTGGCTTTCACAGTTATATTGATACCGGTTTCAATCGCCGGCCTTGCATTGATGTTCTTGCTGGTTACGGTTGGTTGGATCGCGATCGGAGGATTGCTTGCCAATGCAGTAGAAGCTCGCCTTCCAAGCAGAATAGCTTCCAGCCTGCTTTATCTTCTCAGCGTTAGCCTGATCAGCCTCATCGTAGACGGGCTGGGCTACGTCCCCGTGATAGGGGCTCCCCTGGTACTCCTATCGGCATCGGCTGGCATCGGTTCAGCACTGCTCACTCGTTTCGGCTACCAGATGTACACGCCCTCAGAAGACACCGATCTCTTATGACCGGATCGTCAATGCGGGTTCAATCCATTTCACTTGCGACCTAGCCTTCTTGTCAGGTTTCTAACAGCCCGATAGATCAGCCCGTACGCTGGCCAGGTCATGATTAAATATCCTGAACGCTGTTGATAGGCTTAACCTGCATGGCTGGACCAATGCGATACAACAATTTGTGGTCTAAGGAGGCCTCTGTATATGCTCCAAAACAACACGGCTTTACATGTCCAGGACCTGTCAAAGACTTATGCCACCGTCAAAGCTGTTGATGGGGTCTCTTTTGAGGTTAGACATGGTGAAATCTTTGGGATGCTCGGGCCTAACGGCGCTGGAAAGACATCTACGATCCGCATGATCCTGGACATCATCAAACCGGATTCCGGTCAGATCGAAGTGCTTGGCGGCCCGATGAATGAGGACAAGAAAGCCCGCATCGGCTACCTGCCTGAAGAACGTGGATTGTATGAAGACATGACCCTGTTGGACACCCTGCTCTTTCTTGGCCAACTAAAGGGGTTATCCCGAGCCGAAGCTCATTCCCGCGCTGAGAAATACCTGCGCATCGTGGACTTGTGGGATGTGCGTGAGCGCAAGATCGACGCATTGAGTCGAGGTATGACTCAGAAAGCACAGTTTGTTGCGGCCACATTACACGAGCCAGAACTAATCATCGTCGACGAGCCATTCTCGGGACTCGATCCGATAAACACCCGAATCATCAAATCGTTGTTAAATCAGCTGCGCGAGAGTGGTTCAGCGATCATCATGAGCACTCATCAGATGAATCGTGTTGAGGAAATGTGCTCTCGTATCATGCTCATTGACCACGGGCGACAAGTGCTTTACGGACTGGTGGAAGACATTCGCACACGTTATGCCCCGCATGCGATAGAGGTTGAGTTCGAGGGAGAGCTTCCAGACCTGACCGGTATCGCTCAATCCGAGCAACAGAATGGTGCTTATCGTTTGCTGCTTAACGAGGGCACAAGCCCTGAACAACTGCTAAAAACTCTGGTAAACTCTGACACTTTGCAGGTCAAGCGTTTCGAGGAGCTGCGCGCTTCACTCGAAGAGATCTTCGTACAGGTTGTCGGTGCAGAGGCCTACCCCCAGGAAGAATCGGCATGAGCAAGATCTGGCTGATCGCTCGCACCACGTTCTGGCGTCAGGTTCGCTCTGGCACTTTCCTGCTTTTGACCTTTGGGCTTCCGGCTATCATGGTCGTTGCCGGGGCGATCCCGATCTTGCGTGAAACGCGCGCTACCCTTCCAGCGATTGGGATCATAGATCGATCGGATCTTACTGATCCACAGGAGACATTTGCCTACGACGGCCAATCACTTTCCGTCGAAGAGTTCACCGATCAAGAGTCCGCCGAAGAAGCTTACCGTACAGATCGCATCCAGGCTTACCTGGTCATCCCCGAAGGGTACGCTCGCGGTGAACGACCGGTGCTTTATTCCTCTGAAACGCCCAGCGAAACGCTGCGGGACGCGCTCGAAGCGTACCTGCGGCAGTCCATCTACCCCGATCAACCCGGGTGGATGCTAGAAAGGTTCGACAACCCTGCAGAGTTCACATACACCTCGTTAGAAAGCGGGGCAAGCGTATCAGAAGGACCAGGAGTCCTTATCCGCGTCGTTACACCCGTAGTCCTTGGTTTGCTCTTTGCGCTTTCTGTCTTCACAGGTGCAAATCAATTGGGGACCGTGATCGTCAGAGAGAAGGACCAGCGGGCGATGGAAATGGTCATCACCTCCATCAAGCCCACCATGCTCGTCGCTGGAAAAGTATTAGGCATGACCACGGTCAGCATGGCTCAGTTAGGTATCTGGAGTCTTGGCGCGTTGATTGGCCTGAGTCTAGCGTTCTCCGGACCACTCACTTTTTCGCCCAGCATGATCCATGCAGAAGCGGTCTTGTGGGCCGTGCTCCTCGGAGTCCCGGGCTATTTCCTCTACGCCACTCTCGCCTCTGGTTTGGGGATCCTCGCCGGCGACCAGCAGCACGCCCGCCAGCTGGCCGGCATGCTCGGCTTCGTTGGCATGACACCTTTATATTTCACGGGCATCATCGCCGGCGCACCGGACAGCGCGCTGGCAATCGCAGTGACGCTGTTTCCGCTGACCGCGCCCACCTTCGGCTTGATACGTATGACGCTCACGACCGTGCCGGTTTGGCAGTTAGCTACCGCAGCCGGCATCATCGTTGTCTGCCTGCTCGCCAGCGTCTGGGTGGTCGCCCGTGTGTTCCGCGCAGCCATGCTGATGTATGGTCAGAGGCTTAGCATTTCCGAGGTCTGGAATGCCGTACGCCTATCTGGGTGATTGAAAACAGTATAATCACACGATTTCTGAGGGGTTACATAACCTTATGAAAAAAATCTTGCTGGTAGCATCACGTGAAATCCGTCAAAAAGTTCGACAACGCGGCTATATCATCACCACGATCGCGCTGCCGATTTTCTTGCTCGTCGTCGGGTTCGTCGGAGATGGTTTTGGGATGGGGGAAATCGAACCAATCGAAACACCTCAGGCTGAGGAACAGTCCGATTCGGCAATCGGGTACGTTGATCAAGCCGATCTGATCGAAACCGTGCCGGATGATCTTCCATCAGGGTTGTTCGTGCAATATCCTGATCTCGATTCAGCCCAACAGGCGCTGCGCTCGGGTCGCATCGATGCCTATTATGTGATCAACCGAGGCTACCGCGATACCGGCGATGTCGAGCGCGTCAGCTACTCATTGAACGCCAGTCCCGCTGATACCCAGCTCTTCGAATGGCTACTGATCCACAATCTCGATCCACAGTTAGGCCTTGACCAGATCACCCAATTGAGATGGCCGTTCAATGCTGAAGGCCTTGAGACCATCGATCTCGATTCTCTAAACGGCGGTCAGGCGGCGGGTAATTCGATGGTCCCCTACTTCGTTGGCATCCTGGTAATGATGCCATTATTCACCAGCGGTAGCTACCTCTTTCAAAGCCTCGCCCAGGAAAAAAGCAGCCGCGTGCTCGAGATCCTGTTGGTCACACTAAGGCCGCGTCAGATACTGGCAGGTAAGGTGCTCGGATATGGCGTCCTGGTTATCCTGCAATATGCAATTTGGGCTGTCCTGGCCGGGCTCGCCGCCCTCCTCACGGGAGGGGAAGTACTTGGCTTGCTCGCCAGTGTTGACATTGCCGGAAAAGAGGCGGTCTGGATCTTACCCTTCGCCCTGAGCGGGTTCTTGCTGTACGCGGCGGTCATGGCTGGCATCGGAGCTCTGGCGAAAGACATCGAAAGCAGCAGGCTGTGGATATTCATCATCAGCCTGCCCATGTTCATCCCCTTTTATCTGGGCAGCTCTATCGCTCAAGCTCCAAACGGGCCACTGGCCGTGAGCTTAAGCATGATCCCCTTTTCCGCGCCTGTGGCCATGATGCTGAGATTGACCAGCACTTCGGTTCCGATCTGGCAGCTGGCTGCAAGCGTCACCCTCCTGCTGGTTCTCGGGATGGGGATGATCGCTCTCATGGCGCGTATGTTCAAGGCTCAAACACTCTTGAGCGGAGAAGAACTCTCGGTGAAAAAATTCCTGCAGGCGCTGGCCTGAATACCGCCAAATTATGGGTTAAGTTGGCCATGGATCATATATGCAGCCTTGACCGCGCGACAAAGACCTTGAAACCTAATTCCGAGAGGTGTTTCAATGTTTGACTGGCAGCTATTGCTTCTATTGATTATCATCAGCCTGCCCGGGATCCTCTTGACTGTGCCCCGCAGTCTTGACAGAATGATGCAGCGCTACGGGGATCAGCTTTCAGAATCCCGCCAGCTTCCCTCACGCACCGTCCTGATCTTCCTCTCTGGATTACAATCGACGCTGCTCGTCGCCCTTTTCGCAACCCTCGGTATCATCGCGGTCCCTCGGGTTGGCTTCTCAGCCCCATTCTTTGAGGCGATCATTAATGTGGATCCAGCCTGGCCTGCTTTGAAACCCCAGCTCTTGCCAACCATACTAGCGAGTATCGCTGGGGCGGCGATCTTTCTCCTCAGCTACTATGGTTTCTTCCGTCCACGCATGGACATACGTAATATCGCTTGCATGGAAGGCCTGCGCATGGATCTCGGTATCCACGCGCGCTTGCTGTATGGAGGGGTTGTCGAGGAGGTGCTCACACGCTGGGGGCTGTTGAGCGGCTTCATCTGGATAGGATTGATCCTGTTCGGGAGGGCCTCACCGGCAGTGATCTGGACCTCGATCGTCCTGACCGGGATCATCTTCGGCCTTGGCCATCTCCCCTCTTATCTCGCCGTAGGATGCAGAAGGACACCTGCTCTCATCGGCGCGATGATCTGGCTGAATCTGTGGGCTTCGCTCGTTTTCGGGTGGCTTTTCTGGCAGTATGGTCTGGCAGCAGCCATGCTTGCGCACATGCTTTTCCATCTTATCTGGTACCCATTCGATCTCATTTTCACAAGTACTTCGGTGGAATAAACCTTCAACGATAAGCAAACCACCGGACTGGCCAGGTGGCCAGTCCGATTCCACCCAAGAGCGGGATACCCTGCACTGGGATCTCCATTAAATTTGGTCATGTATGACGACGGGTTAATAGACGGAGGTTTCTAACAATGACCAATCAACTACGAACGACTGTAGCGCTTGCCTTCAAGGCAGTGGCCATGGCTATGGCTGCGCTTGCGATCGCGCTCACAGCTCTGGAATATGGTGACGTTACGCTCTTGATTATCCTCTTGAGCATTGGGTTGTTTTCGCACGCCTTATCCACAATCATGGACGGTCGTTGATCAAGAGCACGCGATTCAATCTGTTTTTACGTTAGGCAAGCAGGATTGAGATATTTAATGTTAAATAAGAAGTTACAAATAACGACTCTGATCGTATTATTGGCATTAGCCGCAGTCTTGAGTGCATGCGTATCAACATCCAGCTTGCGCATCGGCTGGGTGTGCTTCGATGGTCCCCAGAAAATGGACTGCAGCTACCGAGAATTCAGCGGGCGCGAGGTTAGCCAGGAACGATTCGATGCGGGAGATCAAGTCACGGTCAATTATGACATCACTGTTGAATCCGGCAGCCTTACGTTCACGATTGAAAACCCGGAGGCTGAAGTAGTCTTCACTGCGAACCTCAGCGACTCTCTGGAAGATGTCCACACCTTCACAGCTGAGCAAAATGGGCGCTACAGCTTCGTGGTCGTGGGTGAAAAGACGGAAGGGGCATTCCTGATCGAATGGGAAAACACCGGCTGAGCATCGCTATCAACGGGAGCGCCTCAGATGAACGTGGATAGCAGAAATTTGGTCATAGAAGCGGACGGGCTGGCTAAATCATTCGGTGAGTTCAGGGCCGTAGATGGCCTGCATCTCGAAATTCAGCGCGGCGAAGTATTTGGTTTTCTTGGCCACAATGGCGCCGGAAAAACAACCACTGTGCGCTTGTTGAACGGGGCGCTAGAGCAAACTTCTGGCGCAGTGCGCGTTCTGGGGATGGATCCACAGGTCGATGGACCGGCATTAAGGAGAAGAACCGGCGTGCTCACCGAGAATCCCTCGCTTGAGGAGCGCCTGACCGGGTTCGAGAACCTGCGCATTTTCGCCGATCTCTACGGGGTTCCAGCCAGGACCGCCGAAGAACGCGTGCACGAACTGCTCCACCGATTTGATCTCCTTGAGGCCGGAGGGCAATATGTAAACACATACAGTAAAGGGATGAAACAACGCCTCGCACTGGCACGCGCGCTGATCCACGATCCCGAGCTGCTATTCCTCGACGAACCGACCTCTGGTCTGGATCCGGTTGCCGCCCGGAATGTGCACGAATTAATCGAGCACATGACCGCTTCAAGAGAGCACACGGTCTTCTTGTGCACTCACAACCTGACAGAAGCACAGCTCCTGTGCGATCGCGTTGCCGTCCTTGAGCACGGGCGCGTGCTCGCACTGGGATCACCGGCTGAACTGACCCATAAGTACAGCGCAGGGGCGCAGTTGGAGATGGAGATATCAAAAGAGTCGATCGGCAAGGCAATTGAAATTCTAGAGGAAATCCCGCAAATACATATAAACCAGACCGCTGACATCCTTCTGCAAATTACAGGCGCAGCACGCACTGACATACCTGGCTTGATCAAAATCCTGACCCGCGCGGATGTTAACCTGTATAGAGTTCAGCCGGTCGAACCCACACTCCAGGATGTTTACTTTGCACTTCACCGAAACAACAACATGGAGCGCCCCCAATGAATCTGCGTGCGATCCGCGCCATTGTCGAAAAAGACCTTAAAGTTGTTTCTCGCCAGAAGGGCGTACTGCTACCGATGATCATCGTGCCGTTGATCTTCCTGATCCTTATCCCGGTCGGCGTCTCAATAGCTGCGAAGGTTGCCCCGCTTGAAGCCTTCGAAGATCTCGAAATCTTCATCGCAAATATGCCGCCCACGATGCTGTCTGGTTTTGAAGATGTCGCCATGGATGAACTCATCATCATTCTCGCACTTGTCTATTTCATGGCTCCGATGTTCTTGATCATCCCGCTCATGGTGGCAAGCGTTATCGCTGCAGA
>CBFDDM010000039.1:0-26076 GCA_965603565.1 uncultured Anaerolineales bacterium
GAGCTGTGCAAGGAGCTCGCGCTGCTCCGCAGTCACGCTGCGGGGGATATCCACCGATACAACTACCATTTGGTCACCACGTCCGTTGTGGTTCAGATGAGGAATGCCCTTACCACGCATCTTGATAACCTTGCCAGGCTGTGTCCCTGCAGGAATACTGATCGTCTCCTCGCCATCCAATGTTGGCACCTCGATATCCGCCCCTAAACTGGCCTGGGCGATATTGACGGCGAGATCGAGCAGAACATTGTCGTTCTTCCGGCGGAAGAAACGGTGGGGCTTGACGTGAACGATGACATACAAATTGCCCCGTGGACCGCCGTTGACGCCCGGCTCCCCTTCTGCGGCCAAGCGGATCTGGGTACCGTTATCCACGCCGGCAGGTATGGGGATTGTTTTGCTGACCTGCTTTCGCTCAAGGCCACGACCGCTGCAGTTTTTGCAGGGGGTGGAGATGGTTTCGCCGCGTCCGCCGCATGCCGGGCAGGTGCTGACATTGACCATCGAGCCGAGAAAGGTCTGGCGGACCTGGCGAACTTCCCCTGAGCCGTTGCATGTGCTGCAGCGCACGGGGGTTGTGCCTGGCTCAGCGCCGACTCCGTTGCAAACGGAACATGTCTCTTGGCGGCTAAATTGGATTTCGCGTTCAACGCCGAATGCAGCTTCCTCGAACTCGAGGGTGACGTCGTAGCGCAGGTCTGCCCCCCGGCGGGGTGCGTTGCGTGCCCTTCGGCCACCCATGCCGAAGCCGAAGAATTCCTCGAAGATATCGCCAAAGCCAAAATCGAAGTCAAAGTTCATGCCCTTCAAGCCAGCATGCCCGAAGCGGTCATAGGATGCGCGCCGCTCCGCGTCTGAGAGCACGGCGTAGGCCTCGTTTATCTCTTTAAATTTCTCCTCGGCCCCGTCTTCTTTATTGACATCGGGATGATATCGCTTCGCGAGTCGGCGGTATGCACTGCGGATCTCGTCATTCGAAGCCGAGCGAGCTATGCCTAATACTTCGTAATAATCACGTTTATCTGTCATACGCTCATTAACAGGGTGCGCGTCATACGACGCACACCCATGCTGTAGCTACCTCTCCTGCTGCTTACTCTTGATCACTCTTCTTTGAATTCACCCTCAACGACATCCTCATCCCCGCTTGAGTCAGCCCCACCGACCTGACTCTCTGTGGCTGTCTCGTGGATGCCTGCGCCGGCTTGCTCGATGGCGGACATGAGTTCGTTCAGACGTCGCTCGAGCTCCTCCTCCGCCGCATCCGCGTCCAGGCCGTCACGCACGCTCTGGGACTTTGCTTCGATCTCGCTCTTCACGTCGATGGATAACTTATCTTCATGGTCTCTGATCAGTTTCTCAGCCGTGTAGATCGATTGATCGGCGCGGTTGCGTACTTCAGCCTGTTCCTTGCGGTGACGGTCTTCATCTGCGTACGCTTCAGCCTCTTCGCGCATGCGCTCGACCTCGTTTTCTGAGAGGCCCGAGGAGGCGTGAATCGTGATCTCCTGGCTCTTGCCCGTCGCCTTATCAGTCGCGTTGACTTTTAGGATGCCATCGGCATCAATATCAAATGTCACCTCAATTTGAGGGACGCCGCGCGGTGCCGGGGGGATGCCTTCGAGTGTGAAACGCCCCAGTGATTTATTATCGATTGCCATGGGGCGTTCGCCCTGTACGACGTGGATCTCAACCTCGGATTGGTTATCTGAAGCGGTGGAAAACACCTGGCTCTTACGCGTCGGGATTGTCGTGTTGCGTTCGATCAGCGCCGTTGCGACGCCACCCAATGTCTCGATGGAAAGGGTCAGCGGTGTCACGTCGAGCAGCAAGATGTCCTTGACCTCACCGCCCAGAACCCCGGCCTGGATCGCCGCGCCAATCGCGACAACCTCGTCCGGGTTAACGCCTTTGTGGGGTTCCCGGTTAAAGATCTTGCGGACGGATTCTTGGACAGCCGGCATGCGTGTCATGCCGCCGACGAGGATCACATCATCGATGTCGTCTGCGGTTAAATTGGCGTCTTCGAGGGCCCGTTTGCAGGGTCCAATAGAGCGCTCGACAAGGTCTTCGGTGAGCTGCTCGAGCTTGGCGCGCGTCAGGGTGAGATTCAAATGTTTGGGTCCGTCCGAGTTAGCGGTGATGAAAGGCAGGTTGATCTCGGTCTGTGTCACGGTGGAGAGCTCGATCTTGGCCTTCTCGGAGGCTTCCTTCATGCGCTGAAGCGCCTGCCGGTCGCTGCGCAGATCGATGCCCTGCTCTTTCTGGAATTCGACCGCGATGTGGTCGATGATGCGCTGGTCGAAGTCGTCGCCGCCGAGGAATGTGTCCCCGTTCGTCGACTTGACTTCGAAAACGCCGTCGCCGACATCCAGGATGGAAATGTCGAATGTGCCCCCGCCAAGGTCGTACACGGCGATGGTCTTGTCGGTCTTCTTATCCAGGCCGTATGCCAGCGAGGAGGCGGTGGGTTCGTTGATGATGCGCAGCACCTCAAGGCCGGCGATCTTCCCGGCGTCTTTGGTCGCATTGCGCTGTGTGTCGTTAAAATAAGCCGGCACGGTGATGACAGCCTGAGTAATGCTCTCGCCTGTGTATGCTTCCGCATCCGCTTTGAGTTTCGCCAGGATCATGGCCGAGATTTCCGGAGGGGCGTATTCCTTGCCCCCCAGCGCCACGCGTACATCACCGTTGGATGCCTCACTGACGTCATAGGGCGTCAATTCAAGCGCCTTGTTAACCTCCGGGTCGGAGAACTTGCGTCCCATGAAACGCTTGATCGAGAAGATTGTGTTCTCGGGGTTGACGATCGCCTGACGGCGCGCCACCTGACCGACCATCCTCTCGCCGGTTTTGGGGTTCTGGGCTACGACGGACGGGACCAGCCGGCCGCCTTCCGAGGAGGGGATGACCGTCGCTTCACCGCCCTCCATGATTGCCACGACTGAGTTCGTTGTGCCCAGATCGATGCCGATGATTCTTCCCATAGTTGTTCGCTCCTAAGTGCCTACTTGGCTACGCGGACCATTGCCGGGCGCAGCACGCGGTCGTCAAGTTTGTAACCGCGCTGGGTGACCTCAATGACTGAGCCCTCTTCGTGTTCGTCGCTGTCCTCGTACGAGATCGCTTCGTGGATATTCGGGTCGAATCGCAGACCCTCTTCTTCGATCGTCTCGACGCCCTCGGCCTCAAGGATGCTTTTGAACTTGGTGTTGATGAGTTCGACTCCGGCGACCCACTCCCTGCAGGCTTCACCCTCTGGAGATTTCCCCAGAGCGCGCTCAAGGTCATCCATCACGCCTAAATAGCGTGTGATGATCTCGCCGGTGATGCGTTCGCGGGCGGTCTCACGCTCCCGTTCGATGCGTTTCTTGTAATTGGCGAATTCAGCACGGGCGCGCTGCCAACCGTCGAGGTATTCCTCCGCCTCTGCTTGAAGCCGTTGAATGGCTTCTTCGGGCGTTTCGTCACGCTCGGGATCATTCGCTGTGCCGTTTTCCTCGGCTTCCTGCACCTGATCTTCAAGCTGCTCTTGTTCTTCCCGATCCATCGATTCGTTTTTATCGTTCACGTTGCAACCTCTTCTTCAGTGTAGTCAATGGTGTTTAGCCTGCGTAGGTCTCTATGACAAGATCACTTAGCAATCCAGCTACATAACGCACCGCAGAAATCGTGCGTCCATACGACATGCGTGTCGGTCCCAGAACACCGATCGCACCGGTCGCAAATCCGGGTGCACCGTAGCGTGAGATAACCATCGAGCAATCTCTAAGTTCATCCCAATTGCCCTCGCTGCCAATCACAACCTGGATGCCGCCGATCGTGGGGCTGAGCACTGCAGCGAGCACTTCCTCAAGGTATGAGCGCTCTTCCAGCAGCCTGAGTGCATTCTTGGCTGTGGTCGAATCGGAGAACTCCGGCTGTGAAAGCACATTAGTGATTCCATCATGATAGATATCGCCAGTCCAGAGCTCGTCGGCGCGCGCCATCATCTCGGCGACCAGCATAAGAACGTCCTTGGTCAGACCGCTGTAATTTTCAATCTGTTTCTGGACCGGAGCGGTTTGTTTACCCTGGCACGCCATCGTGATCGTCGCCGCTTCGTCTGCTAATTGGGCCTGATCATGCGGTTCCTTCAACGTGAGCATCTGCTGCCGTATATCGCCACCTTGAAGCACAAGCACAAGAAGCACCTGCCGGCCTGACGTGGAGATCAGTTCGAGATGCTTGAATACCGCCCGCTCCGGGCGGGGGGTTGTGACCACAGAAGCGACCTTGGATTGCTGCGCCAGGATCGAGGCAGATAACCGAACCCACTGCTCCACGTCCGCAGGCACCTGGTGGAACTGATGGCTGATCAGACGCTTCTCGGCGTTTGGAAGTTCGGTATCCCCCAGAATCCGACGCACAAAATAGCGGTAGCCGGATTCGGTCGGCACGCGGCCAGCGGAGGTGTGCGGTTGACGCAAGAAACCATCATCGGTCAACGCCGACATCTCGTTGCGGACCGTCGCCGAGCTCACATCGAGGCTGTAGCGCTCGACGAGCCGGTTCGATCCCACGGGCTGGGCCGATTCAGTGTATTCGCGCACAATCAAGGCAAGGATGCTCTCCTGCCGATCTGTCAAGGACATATCCACCTTCGCAAAGTTTAGCACTCTCGGAACGAGAGTGCTAAAAACAAGGTTAACGATGATACCATAGGCGCAAATTCAGCGTCAAGCGGGCACTGGTCCTATGTGAGGTACCTTCCGGGGCAGCCGGCTAAAAGCCTGTCTCATACGACCAGTGACCACAAGTGTGCTTCGCTTATGGATGCGTAGGTTCGTCAATCTATGTGGGGTTGACAATCTCGGGTCAGGTCGGTACCATCCCAGAATGCATTAATCTATCCCTTTGAGGTGGTCGGCATGGCGAACATGGTCGAATTGAATGATGAAATATTTGAAGATGAGGTCGTGAACCAATCCGGTGTTGTGTTGGTTGATTTCGGCGCCGAGTGGTGCCATCCCTGCAAACAGCTTGATCCGATCGTGGAAGAACTCGCTGAGGAGTGGGGCGATAAGATCAAGGTCGGCAAGCTGGATATCGATCACAACACCGAATCGACGATGAAGTACGGTGTGATGGGTGTGCCCACGCTGTTGCTGTTTGTGGACGGCGAGCCTGTTGAGCGGCTGACGGGGTTTGTGCCCAGGCAGAAAATCGAGAAGGCTTTCGGGTCACACATAAAATAGGGGCAGGCGTCCTATTGACGCGCTGTTTTTAGGGGTCTATACTCAACAGACAATTGATCAGAACAATCGCGTCGAAGAGGGGTAGTAACCGTGGGGTCTGCGGTACAGAGAGTGGGGTAGCTGAGAGACCCACACGTGTGTCCCCGGTGAATGGACCTCGGAGCGGCAGGGTGAACATCGCGACTGATTTCCGCGAAGTAGCCTGAGCCGGTTTGCCACCGTTATCAAGGCAGCGGATCGTCGATGGATGACGACCGCCTTAAGCGGGGTGGCTGCCCGGGATAAGCCAGCAGCACCCAAGCGGGGTGGCACCGCGGGCTTGCTTTGCTCGTCCCCAGGCTGGGCGAGCATCTTTCATTTAACCAAGATATCCGTCGTCCCCACTATTGAAAGGGACGCTGAGGAGGAAATGATGTCTACATCAAAGCGCAGAATACTGACGGGAGATCGACCGACCGGGAAAATGCATCTCGGGCATTATGTCGGCTCGCTCGTAAATCGCATCCGCCTGCAGCAGGAGTACGAGTGCTTCTTTATCATCGCCGACCTGCACACGCTGACCACTCGGCCAGATCGTGAATCGATCGAGCAGATCAAGCAAAATGTGCACGAGATGATGCTTGATTATCTGGCAGTGGGGATCGATCCGGAAGAAAGCACGATTTTCCTGCAATCATCAGTGCCTGAAACGTACGAGCTCAACCTGTATTTCGAGATGCTTGTAACCACGGCCCGGTTGGAGCGGCTTCCCAGTCTGAAAGATATGGCCAACGCGGCGAATCTGGACGGGATGCCCTTTGGATTGCTTGGGTATCCCGTCCTGCAGGCTGCCGATATTCTGCTTCCGCGAGCAAACCTCGTTCCCGTCGGAAAGGATAATGAAGCGCATGTCGAGGTGACGCGTGAGATCGCCCGGCGCTTCAACAATTTGTACGGTGAGGTTTTCCCTGTGCCGGACGTGATGATCGGTGAAGTGCCGACGCTGGTCGGGACTGATGGTCAGGCGAAGATGAGCAAATCGTTGAACAATGCTATCTTCCTTTCAGATGACGCTGAGACCGTCGAACAGAAAGTGCGCGGCATGTACACGGATCCGAACCGCGTCAGAGCGGATATCCCTGGCAGGGTGGAGGGCAATCCGGTCTTCATTTACCACGACGCGTTCAATCCAAACCTGGAAGAGGTCGAAGATTTGAAGAGCCGCTATCGAGAGGGGAAGGTCGGTGATGTTGAGGTGAAGCAGAAATTAGCACGCGCCATCAATACATTCCTTGACCCGATCCGCAAGAAGCGCGCTGAGTATGAGAACGACCCGGAGCGCGTCGAAGGCTATATCCGCCAGGGCACCGCAAGCATGCGGGAAGAAGCAAAACAAACCATGGAAATGGTGCGTGAGGCGATGGGCGTGTACCAGCTCTAAAGAAAGTGCCGGTAAATATAATCTTCGGCGTTGTTTGAGCCTCCTTCAAACCCATCCGGCCTGGCCTGAGGCGCAGGAGCGATTGCATGTGCCTGGTGTATAATTTTGTCGTCCGGCGAGAGTGAGGAAGTATGGTTCGAGATAAATTGCGTGTCCTGGTCGCCAAACCGGGGTTGGATGGTCATGATCGCGGCGCGATGGTCGTTGCACGCGCACTGCGTGATGCCGGGATGGAAGTGGTCTACACAGGTCTCCGCCAGACCCCGGAGATGGTCGCAGAGGCCGCGCTGCAAGAAGATGTAGACCTGATCGGGCTGTCGATTCTGTCTGGCGCACATATGGCACTCGTGCCCCGTGTCCTGGAACTCCTGAAGCAACAGGGTCAGGATGATGTCCATGTTCTTCTCGGTGGGATCATCCCGGATGAAGATGTCGATAAGCTGAAAGAATTGGGGGTTGCGGCAATCTTCGGGCCGGGAACACCGACCACAGAGATTGTGTCGGTCGTGAACGAGCTGACGAGCAAGTAGAGCGATGAGCCTCGCCGATCGCATCTTATCGGGCGACCGTTTAGCGCTCGCCCGACTGCTCACCCAACTCGAGAACGAAGCCCCCGGGGGACAGGAGACTCTGGGGGCTCTTTACGTGCATACCGGTGAGGCCTACCGCATTGGCGTGACGGGTGCACCGGGCACCGGCAAATCGACGCTTGTGAATCAACTGGCGCGTCACTTACGCAAGCAACCTCTCCCAGGAAAACGAGACAACCCGCGTGTGGCCATTATCGCCGTCGACCCTACTAGCCCGTTCACTGGAGGCGCGATCCTGGGTGATCGTATCCGGATGCGCGACCTGTCTGGTGATGAGGGCATTTTCATCCGCAGCATGGCCAGCCGGGGCTCGCTTGGAGGCCTGGCGAAGACGACAGGAAGCCTGGCGTTGGCTTTAGATGCGGCCGGCTTTGACATTGTCCTGATTGAAACTGTTGGCGCCGGTCAGGCAGAGGTCGAGGTTGCCAGCACGGCACACACTACCATCGTGATCGACGCGCCTGGAATGGGGGATGAGGTCCAGGCTAATAAAGCAGGAATCCTGGAAATCGCCGACATCCTGGTGGTAAACAAGGCCGACCAACCCGGCGTCGAGAACACCTTGCGTGTGTTGGAGATGTCGCTCGAGTACGCCGGCAACCAGGCAGAATCGGCGGAAGAATCCTGGCTGCCACCCGTGCTTCCCACGACCGCCACTACCGGTGAGGGTATCCCGGATGTGGTCACTGCAATTTTCAGGCACTTTCGTCACCTGAAGGATTCGGATCTGTGGGTGGCGCGCGAGCGGCAGCAAGTATCCAGTCAACTGCGCGCCGGCTTGCAGCAAGCGCTATTTGAGCGTTTCCGCCGATCAAGCGGAGACGGCGCCATCGATCGGATGGTTGACGCATTGGTGAACCGCGAAATAACCCCGCGCCAGGCGATCGAGTCGCTTATGGGGCCGCCGGATTAAGGATAAGGTGGGTCCGCAGCGAAGATCACCAGATTAGCAAGCAAAATAGCACAATGGCACTTATTGGCGAAAACCATTTCATAAAGTGTATATTGATATTAGAACTACTTTCCAGACTCATATTATCGG
This sequence comes from uncultured Anaerolineales bacterium, assembly GCA_965603565.1. Lineage (GTDB taxonomy): Bacteria > Chloroflexota > Anaerolineae > Anaerolineales > E44-bin32 > E44-bin32. The sequence goes on from CBFDDM010000039.1 coordinate 8,290, forward strand.
AGTGAGGCGCATTTATGACCACGCGATCTGGGTATGACGATATCAAATTATACGCAGGCACCGGTTCGCCGGGGCTCGCCCAGGAGATCAGTGAATACCTGAAGCTCCCGCTTGAGGATTATGATCTCGTCCAATTCCCGAACGAGAATCTCTTCATCAAACTCCTGAGCAGCATCCGTGGTCAAGACGTCTACCTGATCCATTCGCTTGGCCCTCCAGTGCATCGCAATATCATGGAAATGCTGATCATGATCGATTGTCTAAAACGTGATTCGGCCGGCCGTATCACCGCAGTGTTCCCATATATGGCTTATGCACGTTCGGACAAGAAGGATCAACCGAGGGTGCCGATCACTGCTCGCCTGATGGCCGATATGATCGAAGTCGCCGGGGCGGATCGTTATATCACCATCGATCTGCATGCCGGTCAGATTCAGGGATTCTTCTCGATCCCCGGCGATGTACTCACCGCGTTCCATATTCTCAGCGACTATTTCCTTGAAAAGGATCTTCGAGATGCGGTCGTCGCAACCGCAGACCTGGGTTTTGCGAAGAAAGGCCGCAACTTTGCCGCCAAATTAGATGTGCCGCTGGCGTTTGTCGAAAAGCGGCGATCGGGTGACAAGGCGCGCGCGAAGGCGACCACCGTGATCGGTGACGTCCGCGATAAGGATGTTATTCTTGTCGACGATGAGGTGCTCACCGGAGGATCGGTGTGCGAAGCCGTCGATATCCTCAAAGATAATGGTGCCAAGGATATTTACCTGTCGTTCACACACGCACTGCTGCTCGCTTCAGCCGTGGATGAACTCGCTGATAAGCCCATCAAGGAAATTGTCACCACCAACACGCTGCCCATTCCAGAGGAGAAGGTGCTTCCCAACATGACGGTTCTTTCGGTGGCGCCATTGCTGGGTGAAGTAATCCTGCGAGCGCACGAAGGGCGCTCGGTCGGAGAACTGTTCAACGAGTAGACCCGCTTATTGACTGAGAAAGCGCGGTGTGGTTCCTAATTCACCGCGCTTTTTATATTAAGCACAGGGATGTGTTATGTGATCAAGGGCTTTTGAAAAAGAGAACGAAGGGATCCCAGGCTTGCGTGTCGAGTCCCTGCTTATGCCGGTAGTAGTAATGCCTGGCGATATCACCTTGCTGCTCAGGGTTGAAATCGAAGAGCGCATCGCCTCTCAACCGCGCCTCGATTAAACCCTGCTCCCAACCGTAGTCATACGAAGCGTGGCCGTGTCGAATTTGAGCCCCGATCGCCTGCCATAGATAGCTCAGGCCGTGGTTTTGATACTGCCAGGCATGCGTCAGCTCGTGCACCAGCCAGGCCATATCATCGAGTGAGAACACGCCTTCATCGTCAGGCAGAGTGCGCAGCTCGACCGGGAAGTACAGTCGATTCCCAAGCGTTACCGCATTATGGGTTGGCGGCTGGGCACCCTGCAGCCATGCACTGAAACCCGCAAGCCGATCAGGCCAGCGTGCGCCTTCATGCACTTTTATCCGGGTGTAGTCTATTGTGGCGTTGAAAATGATCCTGGCTTCGTCGATCTCAATCTGCGTAAGACTGCGCACCATATAACTGAATCTCCACCTTGGCGAACGAGCACATATATCCTCGATAGGGACAATATTATCGCGCAGAGATCGTCATGTTTTCAAATGATAGCTGCTGTGTTCGCAGATCCCTGAAGAATCTGCGGGCTTTGCATAGTGTTGGGGACTTGCGTGCGAACCTAGCGGTTGGGGTGTTGAGCTCCGACGAGCGCATGCCGGATTTGAACGATGGCTGAGAAAAGTGGGTAATCATTCGGGCATTCGTGCTCGCACATACCGCAGCCGGCGCAGGATCGGACCCAGACCTCTAACCTGGACTGATCGACTTTTGCCGGATCGCGGACCGCTAGAGGGTCGAACAAGGGGCACTGTTCCTGCAGTCGTTCACGGCAGGTCGCGCATTCTTTCAGATGTTCCTTGAGGGCGTTGAGGGTCTTGTTCAGATCCGGGAAGCGTTCCTCTTCTCGGCCAAAGGATCGATCACGCCATGTTTCCAGATTCTCGATCACTTTCGTCCTTCGCTCGGGGATCGATGCGGGAACGGAGCGGGTTCGCATTTGCTCTGAGATAGACTGCGCGGTTTCGTCATCTTGCAGTTCGACGACCAAGCCGGTCATGGTCTCCACCCCAAAGAGCAAGATATGCAGTTCACAATCTTGTGGGAAGGGGTGGTGGCACAATTGACAGCTTTCTTTGTAGCGGCTGGGAAGGATGCCTCCCTGAGCAGCGAACTGCAGTGTCTCATGAGTTATGGATTCGTGATCGGCGGTGAGCGTCAGATGGCGCCGGAAGTCTTCTTCCGGAAGCACGCCAAGGCAATCGGTGCTCATGAGGTAGACGTGGTCCAGATCAATCCGGTCTTGTGAAGCAAGGACACGCAGACTCTCCAACTCACAAGGTCGTAGAAACACGCCAACTTTCTTGTTCCCGTTCTTAGCGATGAGGTCCATCGTCGCTTTGGCTGCATTGGCGGCCATCACGGGTGCAAATGGATCCGCCTCTTTGAGCGCTGCCTGATCGGTCAGGAGTGTGGGTTCTGGCCGGCGGTTAGTTGTATGCCACTGCGGCAGGATCATTGCGTCCAGGGCGCGCGCCTGCCACACTGCGGCAAACAAATGCCTGGAGGTCTGTAATGGATCGTTTTCGGTTACCGGTATGTAGAGACTTTGACTCATGGGATTACTCCTGTCCGATCCCCTGATCCATCTAGCGCTGCAGGTCGATTAGCACTTCGGCGAGGTCCTTCGCCGAGATTTGCTCGGACTTTCCGGTACTGCCGATTGCGTCTTCGAGCATGATCAAACAGTACGGGCAGGCGGTGACGACGACGTCTGCTCCGGTCTCCGCAGCCTGCTCGAGGCGGGCGTTGTTAATGCGGGTGTTGGGGTCGGTCTCAAGCCACATGTGCCCTCCACCGCCACCGCAACAAAAGCCATTGGATTTGCAATTGACCATCTCGGTGCGTTTCAAATTCTGGATCCCATCGAGCGCTTTGCGGGGCGCATCGTAAATCTGGTTGTAGCGTCCCAAATAGCACGAGTCATGGTATGTGTACTGCTCCCCATTTGCGTGGGCACCCCTGGCAACTTTGCCGGATCCAACCAGTTCACCAATTAGCTCCGTATGGTGGACCACTTCGAAGTCTGCCCCGAAAGCGGGATATTCGTTCTTTAGCGTGTTGAAGCAGTGTGCACAAGGCGTCACCATGCGTGAGAAGGAGACCGAATTAAACGTCTCGATGTTCTCTTCCGCCATGACCTGGAACACGTATTCGTGACCCATGCGTCTGGCGGTTTCACCACAGCAGCCCTCCGCCTCTCCCAGAATGGCGAAGTCCATCTCGGCAGACCGCATGAGCTCCACAAGTGCCCGCCCGGCGCTGTGATTACGGCTATCGTAACCGTAGGCACAGCCGAGGTAGAGCAGCGTGTCAGCATGCTCACCGGGCTGCAGCACGCGCACACCCATTTCTTTCGCCCAGGGGGCTAGTTCTTCCTTTGGCAGCCCCCACGGATTGCCGCGCCGTTCCATCTGCATAAGCGTTTCGCCAACGGAGCCGGGGACATCTCCGGTCATCAGCGTGAGGTGGCGTCTCATCTCGATCACGGCTGAGACTGGATCGAGGAACATCGGACAGATTTCCAGACACGCTCCGCAAGTAGTGCAAAGCCATGGGCTTTCCGTCGACACATAATCACCGACGAGGGATTTGTCTTTAGAGCCGTTCTCGCCCATCAACGTGTCGTGCATCGAACGGTGCAGGTTATAGATCAGCGCCCGGGGCGAGTAGGGCATGCCCACCGCATAGGAGGGGCATACATCTTCGCAGCGACCGCATTGGGCGCAGGCATCGAATGAGATCAACGCCGTCGTCGGGTATTCTGAAATCTCGCCTGCGCCAAGCGTTTCCGCGGTCTCGAGATCCGTAATCGTTTCCAGCTCTCCCGCTTTTCGCTGCGGGCGCAGAATGATATTCAGTGGTCCTGTGACGAGGTGCCGGAGCTTGGTGAATGGCAGACTCACGAAGAATAACGTCCCGACGGCGGCATGAGCCCAGAAGAGCGTGCCGTGGATCGGCGCCTGCGGAGCGACATCAATACCCAGCCCGCTCAAGCTGAGGGCAAGCGTATTTCCAATCGGAGACCAAGCTCGCCATTCCGGGTTGGTCGCCATGATCCGGACCGCTTCTGAGAAGAACCCGATCAAGGCGATGACAAACAGCAGCCCGAGGGCATACCAGTCATCCCACCGATTGGGCAGGAAATCGGGTTTGAAGAACGCTCTGCGGGCGAATGCCATCAACACACCGATCAGGATCATGCCACCACCGATGTCCATGACGAGTTCGAACCCTAGATACGCTGCGCCGCGGGGGAAATTGAGTTCGATCGGCACGAATAATGGGTACTGCAAGACATTGATGATCGTTCCCAGAATCTGGATCGTCATTCCCCAGAAGATCATCAAGTGCATCACACCGGGGTAGGCACGTTTCAGGACACGATCCTGGACGACGGCGTGCGTAAAAAAGTCCTGCAATGCTTTGATCCAGCGCCTGGATGTTTTCTCTCTCGAAAGAGCGGGTGCGGAGTTTGCTTCAGTGGTCACGCTTCACCGCCTATGAGTATGGTGCCGTTGACGATCTTAAGGGGGATCGATTCAAGTGCTGTCGGTGGCGGTCCCGATATGACGGAACCGTCTATCGGGTCGAAGTAGCCTTCATGACATGGGCAGGCCAGAACCCCTGCTTCGGCATCCCAGGCGACGAGACAGGCGAAGTGGGTGCAGACTGCTGAGTAGGCGACGAGCCCTTTTTCGGGTGTGTTGATCACGATCGCGGGATACCGGCCGAAGCGCACGGTCTGTGCTTGACCCGTGGCGATGGAACCTTCATCTCCAACTGGAACCGGATCCGAGGGTGTTTCCTCGAGTTTCGCCGGCCAGAAAAATGCGATTACCGGTGCGAGCAGCGCGGTAACACCGGCTGCCGCAAGGAATCCCTGGAGCGTGGTCAGAAAGCCACGCCGAGACAGTTTTGGCTCAGGTTCCTGCATATGATGTTCCTTGTTTTTGTGTTCTCCGTTGGACATCGAATGCTCCCTAGCTCAGCTGGTCATCCCAATGATGGTCAGGAAGATGATGACGACCAATGCAACCGCCGAAAATATTCCCCGCCGGCGGATTGCAGCGTGCGTATCCTCCTTGCGGTCCAAAAATGGCCAGATGGTCATGACGATCAATGCGCCGATGGGGATCAAGACCCCCGCGGTTTTCGGGATGTATTTCAGCATCTCATAGAGGAAGAGGAAATACCATTCCGGTTTGGCATGGGCCGGGGTCGTCATCGGATCGGCGGGGGCTTCCAATCCCACCGGCCAAAGCGTGCCAAGCAAACCGACCAGTACGGCCAACCCGATTATCCCCACGGTCACTTTCGCTTCAGTTGTGATGTGATCCGGGAAAAACGGAATCGTTTTCTCTTCCGGAGACACTTCCCCTTCAGTCATGATTCCTCCCTCACAGTCCTTAAAGCGGCTCTTTGATACCCTGACGGCGGATCATCAGGAAATGCGCGCCGAGCAGGATCAGAATGAACACAGGCAATGCAATCACATGCAGAGCGTAAAAGCGGCTCAACGTCACCGCAGTGACATCCCAGCCGCCACGCAGAAACACCATCACCAGATCACCGATTTGTGGGATGCCACCGGCAATCTCGCTTGCGACGGTCGTCGCCCAATAAGCTCGTTGGTCCCAGGGGAGCAGATACCCGGTGAGACCAAAGCCGAGGGTCAAGATCAACAGGAGAACCCCGCTGATCCAATTCAATTCGCGTGGCGCCTTGAATGCACCGTGGACGAATACGCGCACCATATGGGCTACGACCATCACCACCATCCCGTTTGCTGACCAATGGTGGATCGCTCGAATAGCGGCGCCGAATCGCACCTCATTTTCAATGAAGAGGATGCTTTGATAGGCAGCCTCGGGCGTGGGCTTGTAGTAAAAGGCGAGCAGGATCCCCGTGATTGCCTGCACGATGAAAAGCGTGAACGTGATCCCGCCCAGGCAGTACATCCAGCGTGTAGCAAACAGGGGAACGGGCTTTTCAAGCGCTTTCTTTGTCGGTTTTACGATGTCGAAGCGTTCATCGACCCAATCGACGGCTCTGGTCCATAGTGGTTTCCAACGTTTGCGTGTGATCCAGGTGCTGCCGGTTCGATAAGCACCGAAAGCAAACGCCAGGCCACCCACGCCAACGGCCATCCAGCGCCAGAGCGGTGTCCATAGGTTTTCATTGGAACCGCTGAGGTGACAATGCGTGCAGGTATCCTGTTCAAGCGGGGTGGGGGGCGCCAATTCAAGATCAGCAGATAGATTGCCTCTCTCGACGCCTAAAGCCTCAGCTTTTATGGATGGGGGGATGCCTCCGGCGTGAGCGCGCGGAGTCCCAAGTACTGCTGCGGCGAACAGGAACACGCCAATGAGCAATATGACAACCGGACCATGTCGTCGAAACCCCATACTCACCTCCCAAGTGAGGGTGAAATGCCGTTAAAGGGAAGAGAGAAATGACTAAGTTACCCCATCAAAATGCGGGTGTTATGGACAGGATATGTGACAATTAGTACAAATCATAGTGAAGAGGGTCATAATCTGGTGGGAGAATCATCATCCCGAAATCGTGACGAATATGGACCTCCTGACCATGATTGGCGTCTTTCCTGCGTGAAGTGTGCGCAAAACGGCGCTCCTGGATGGGGAGCGCCGTTTTGGTTTGTCGGTTTGGAGAGCACCGACAGATGTTAGGAAGGAGAGAAGATGCCTATTTATGTCGTGATGGATACCTGCGGTACATTAGGATCCGCCTCTTTCCGCCTGATGCGGCCGTGCAGTGAGACGTACATCCCGGTGGCGACCAGGCCGAGCAATCCGGCTGCGTACCAGACCATACGTGGGTCAGCATTGTCCATGATCAAACCTGCCAACAGCGTGCCGACCATGCCTGGAATGGCGAAACTGAACCCGTAAAATGCCATATAGCGCCCGCGCATATCCTGCGGGGCAAGGTTGGCTACAACCGCCTGACCGATAGGGGCATTCAGCATTTCACCGATCGTGATAATCGCCATGGCGATGATGAAGATCGAGTACGTGCTGGCAAACCCGTATATGCTGAAACCGATCGCGTAGAGCAGGGCTCCCCAGGCCATGACGAGGAAGGGCGGGAAGCGTTCAACCCGGCGGGTAATTGCAAATTGGAAAAGCACGACCATTATCGCGTTAAGGCTAACCAGGAAACCAAAGCCCTGCTCGCTGACACTATGCGTATCTCGCAGATACACGGCCAGGGTGCTGTTCATCTGCATGTAGACCAACCACGTGAAGACCGATGCGACCCAGAAAAACATGAACACAGCGTCACGCATCACCCGTCCGTAACCCTGGAATGATTGCACCATGGTTTCACGTTTGTCCTTCCTGATGAACGCGCGTGTTTCTGGGAGCAGGAAGAAAATCATGATGGCGACGAATACGCTGACAGCAGCGTCGGCGATGAAGAGTGAAAGGTAGGAGCGTGATGCCATCAGCCCACCGATCGCAGGACCCAGGGCAGCGGAGACATTCACGACCACGCGCCAGATCGCGAAGCCCTTTGCACGCTGTGAATCAGGCAGAATGTCTGCCACCATCGCCTGCTGGGCGGGCCCGCCTGCGTTTGAAAACAACCCGACGAAGACTGCGCCGGCAAAGAAGAGGGGAAGGCTGTCGGCAAATCCGAGCCATATGCTCGAGATGGCACTCACAATCAGTCCAAACAACAGCATGGGCTTGCGTCCTAAGCGATCTGTAAGCGCGCCACCGATGGTGCTGCCGACGATCCCTGTGACCGAGAAGGTGCCAAAGATGAATCCGACCGTCGTCATGCCCACGCCGAACCTGCTCGTGATGTACAGCGTGAAGAATGGGAACAGGATGAAACCGCCCAGCCGGTCGATGAACGAAGCGACCATCAGGATCCAGAAATTGCGGGGGTATTCATCTATGGCAGCCCGCAGGCGCCAGTAGCGACGTTTGAATCTCACTTCAGCACATCCTCTTTGCATCCGGCAGAGTCGCCGGGGTCGACCTTCCGGGGCTATCGTGGGCTCTCGGGTGACATTGCCTTCTAACGGGTTCAATACACTTGAGAGCTGTTTCCCGGAGTCTGTCCTTGGTATGCTTCGGGTGCATTTGACCTTCTGCGCTGCTTCAGCAGCCCTGTTCGACGGAGCGCAGCGCGGATTCTGCGTGGCTCACATCGTCGCAGCGTGAGCGGAGCTGCTCTCCGGCACGCACCATCCAATCGCCGAGGCGCACCAGAGCGGCATCGTATGTTGAGAGTTCAGGCTCGCTCGTTTCGAGCAGATCGTTCAGGATCCGCCTTTCGCTAGCTTCTTGCATGCGGTTCTTTCGAATCTCGGATTGTATCTCTGCATCTCGCCAGGTGGGTAACATCGCATTCTTCCTTTCTTGAAATCCTATGATGGGTTGAAGCTCACATCTTCATTCATGAGAACAGGATCGACCTGGCCTCCAGGCCAGCATCAGGTGATGAATGTTCGCAAGGCCTCAATTGTGTCTTCGAAGCGCTCATCGTTCAGCCGGTAGCACTTCCCGGCTTCGGTGCGGTTCTCGCTGATATATCCAGAAGCGCTCAACTGTCGAAGGTGCCGCGAGGCCGTTGATTGGCTTGTGTCCAACAGCGAGATGATCTCCTGTGCACATAATTCATCTCGCTCTTTTATCATTGCCATGATTTGCAAACGGGTGTCGTCCGCGAGCGCTGAAAGCCAAACGAGCAGCTGGGCTCGACTGAGTCGCGAAGTGCTTTGCGGGGCGCCCTCTGGCAAGCGGCAGTTAAAGATGACCCAGAGCGTGTCCTCGCCGAAATAGGTACGTGAATAAGGGCCGGTGTGGGGTGAAGGGACAAAAATGATCCGTTCGTACTCATTAAAATACTTGCATATCTTCTCATTTGACTGCCCGGTGATGAACTGCAGCACCTGCTCGTCATTCATCGACAGCAAATCAAATTCATTGAAGGCTTTGACCGTCTCTTCGATCAGCGGTCTTCGCCGCTCAAATTCCTCTTCAAAATACTCGTCCCATATCTTGCCAAGATGTTCCACGATCTCATCTTTCATCTGCTCCGGATCATTGAGCAACTCGAACGCTTTGCGCTCAATATCCTCATCCACCAATTCGGCATCGAAGCGTGAGTACAAAAACGCCAGAAATGTCTCAACATTGGCGAGGATCTCTTCCTTTGAGAGATCGGTAAGTGCTTCGGGCGCGTCTGCGTGTGCCGGAATAGATAAATACATATCCAGAAGCTGTTCGCGCAGTATGTTTGCATCCACTGTCCTGAGGTGTTCCAGATAGGTCTGGAAACTGTTGAAGCTGCGTTTAGGGACGACGGCATAATGCAGACCAAACATGATCACGGTGTGATGCTGCATCACACGCTCCGGAAGCTGCCTGGCGGTGTGTACGATCCAGTCATCCAGCCCGGAAAGCTCGTCCACCATAGAAAGCAGCACCATGCTCTGCAGCACGTTGAAGACAGGTTCAGCAGCGACCTGGTAGCGGACTTTTTCGAGTGCGATAAGATCGTTTAAGGGAGCAGGCATCGAAAGTTCCTTTCAGTTATTCGGTTTACCCGAATAACTAGGTTACTGACATAATAGATTATTTTCGGGGGGTTGTCAAGAGGGAATCTCGAACAAAGTGCTCGAGATCTGGGGCAGATCCGGGATGAGGGTGGCCTGATCAGTTGCACGTAGGTCGGGCATGGCTAGAATCAACCCGCACGCTGAAGGCTCCTGGCGTGGAGTGCCGGCGTTCATCAAGGGAAAGGTGACGATGGCAGAAAAAGTGATCGATATGCGTTCGGCGGTGGCGCGATACGTCAGGGATGGGATGACGCTCGCGATCGAAGGTTTCACTGCGTTCATCTGTTTCGCTGCCGCCCATGAAATTATCCGTCAGGGCCGGCGTGACCTGACGCTGGTGCGCATGACCCCTGATTTGATCTACGATCAGATGGTCGCTGCGGGCACAGCCCAACGGCTGGTGTTCTCCTACCTGGGCAACCCGGGCGTTGGATCGCTGCACTGTATCCGCAGGGCGGTCGAGCAATCCATCCCCCGGACGATAGAGCTGGAAGAGTATTCTCACTTTGGAATGATTGGACGCTATATCGCCGGCGCTAGCCGGCTACCTTTCTACCCGCTTCATTCATTCCGCGGTACGGATCTGCCCAAAGCCAATCCAAGAATCCGTTTTATGCCCGATCCGTATGGCGAGGGCGAAATTGCCGTGGTGCCCCCGCTGCAGCCGGATGTCGCCATCCTGCACGCCCAGCGCGCCGATCGTGAAGGCAACACGCAGGCATGGGGCATCCTCGGCGTTCAGAAAGAGGTCGCGTTCGCCTCCAGAACGGTGATCGTCGTGGTGGAGGAAATCGTCGCCCCTGAGGTGATTCGCGCCGACCCGAATCGCACGATCATCCCCGGTCTGATCGTCGACGCCGTGGTGCACGAACCACATGGCGCGCACCCCTCATACGTCCAGGGATATTATGATCGCGACAACCATGCCTATCAGGAATGGGATCAACTCTCGCGTCAGCCCGAGAAAGTTGACAAATGGCTGCGTGAGTGGGTATACGATGTCCAGGACCGGCGGGAATACCTTCGGAAAATTGGGTCAGCCCGCATCGATCGACTGCGACCCGGCTCCGCCCCGGCTGAAGCGATCGATTACGGAGTTTATCGATGAGTGCATACAGTGATTCTGAATTGATGATTGTCAGCGCGGCGCGCGCCTTGAGGGGCGTGCGTTCCGTTCTCGTGGGCGTGGGCCTGCCGAACATCGCCTGCAACCTTGCCCGTCGCACAGTCGCGCCCGATCTCGAATTGGTCTATGAGAGCGGTGTGCTGGGGGCGCAGCCGGAGAGGTTGCCGCTCTCGATCGGCGATCCGACCATCGTCAGCGGGGCGCGCAGCGTGGTCCCGATGGGGGATCTGTTCCAGTATCTACTGCAAGGTGGGCGCATCGAGGTCGGCCTGTTGGGTACGGCTCAGATTGATCGCTATGGCAACTTGAACACGACGGTCATCGGCGACTACCACTCACCCAAGGTACGACTCCCCGGAAGCGGAGGTGCGTGCGAGATCGCGCTGCATGCTCAGCGCACATTCGTCATCACCCGCTTGAGCCGCCGGACCTTCGTCGAACGGCTTGATTTCATTACCAGCCCCGGCTTTCCAATCCAGCCAGAATCCAGCATCAGGTTCGATGATCGCATCGGACCCGATCGCGTGATCACCGATAAAGCGATATTTGCATTTGACCCCGACACAAACGAAATGATCTTGTCAGCTGTCTGTCCGGGCATGGATGTGGACGAAGTCAAAGCGGAGGTCGCCTGGCCATTGAACTCTGCCGGAGTGGTAGAGATCGTGGATCCGCCTGATGATCATGAATTGAAGATCATCCGAGAGGAACTGGACCCCGGAGGGATGTACCGATGACGGCCGAAGATTCAACCACCGGGAAGCAAGCTGCGCAGGATGAGATCATCGCTTCGTGCCTCGAGCACAATTTCTGGACCTGGTCGGCTCAAGGAGCAGTCAAACCTCTGCCGGTTGCCGGTGCCGAAGGCGCCTACTTCTGGGATTTCAGAGGCCGGCGCTATCTGGATCTCAACAGCGGCGTGATGTGCGTCAACATCGGGTACGGGGATCAGCGCGTGATCGAGGCGATCATCGAGCAAGCCCGTGAACTGGCATTTGCCGGTCCTCACACGGCGACGAGAGCACGGGCTGAGCTAGGGCAGGTGCTTGCGGGGATCACACCAAGCGGGTTGGGCACCTTTCTCTACACGTCAGGCGGCTCGGAGGCCAATGAGAACGCGATCAAACTGGCGCGCGCCTTCACGGGGCGCCACAAGATTCTGGCTCAGTACCGCTCGTATCACGGGGCGACGCACGGCTCGAATGCCGCTACGGGAGACCCCCGGCGTTGGACCTGGGAGCCCAATCTGATGCCCGGCGTGGTCCACTTTTTTGGACCGGCTGGTGACCCTTGGTCGCTTGAGGGCAGCACTCACGCTGCCGACTCGGCCCTCGATCGGCTGCATAGCGTGATCCGTCATGAGGGTCCCGAGACGATCGCCGCAGTGCTCATCGAGACGATCCCCGGCACGAACGGAGTGCTTATCCCGCCGGATGGTTACCTTGAAGGCGTGCGTGAATTGTGCGATCGTTATGGGATCCAGCTGATCTGCGATGAGGTCATGACCGGTTTTGGGCGCACCGGGACCTGGTTTGCCGTCGAGCACGAGGGCATTACACCCGACTTGATGACCATGGCGAAGGGACTGACTTCTGGTTATGCGCCACTCGGTGCGGTGGCCATCGCAGACCACATCACGGCGTATTTCAGTGAGCGTGTCTTCCAGGGAGGTCTGACCTATAACGGTCATCCACTGGGGTTGGCTGCGGCAATTGCGAACATCGGGGTGCTAAAATCGGACGGCCTGGTTGATCGTGCACGGCTGCTAGGTGCCGTGCTTGAGACAGCGCTCACCGAACTGGCTGACAAGCATGCGGTGATTGGGAGCGTACGCAGCATTGGATTGATGGGGGCGATCGATCTGGTGCAACCAGATGCCCCGCATACTCCCATGAGCGAGCATGCTGAGCGCAGCCCGGAGATCCAAATGCTCAAAAACGATTGTCTGCTGCACGGGCTCTACCTGCGCGCGCACATGAGCACCCTGCTCATCATGCCTCCGCTTCCCATCGAGGAGCAGGATCTGCGCTCCGGTTTGGGCACGTTAAGTGACTGCATCGGGCGCATGGAGGACAAGCTCAAGTCCTGATCCTCGCTCCCACCAACATCTCTTCGTGACCTGTTAAAATGCAAATAAGCCGTAAATGACCATTAATCCGCTATGGGATCGTGGAATATGTGATCTATAGTGGCATGGAAGGGCATAATGAAGCCTGAACCAAAGAAACCCGGTCCGGGGCAAGAGTCTGTTTGGGATTACCCGAGGCCTCCACGTATTGAGCGTTCAAACCAACATATCCGCGTCGTGTCTCGAGGGCAGGTCATCGCTGAGACGAACCGCAGTGTTCGCATTCTCGAGACCAGCCTGGCACCCTCCTATTACATCCCGCCAGAGGATATCCATTTCGAGCACCTCCAAAGGCGCGATCGAACCACCTGGTGTGAGTGGAAGGGTCAGGCGCACTATTTTGATGTGAAGGCCGGCGACGAGGTTGCTGCCAATGCAGCCTGGGCTTATCCAGATCCCACATCACCTTACGAGGAAATCCAGGATTATCTGTCCTTCTACCCATCACGTGTCGAATGTTATGTCGATGGTGAGTTAGTCGAGCCCCAGCCTGGCGGATTCTACGGCGGCTGGGTGACTTCTCAAGTGGTCGGTCCGTTCAAGGGAGAGTCAGGAACGAGCCATTGGTGAAATGTATCCCGGATTGCAGTCAGATATGCTGAATTAGATTAACTTTCGGTGATCATTTTGCGAAAGCCGTAAGTTCCAAAGGAGACTGCCAAATGTATACCTCTGCGAAGCAGAAATCACGGCGAGTATTGGTGCTCGCCGGCCTACTGATCAGTTTGTCGATGGTCGCAGCAGCCTGTGCCGGCGCGACGGCCACGCCTCCCCCGACGGATGGAAGCCAACCAGAAGGCGAGACCGGCCAACCGACTCAGGCAGGCGATCAGCAAGAGGCTGCCCCCCAAGGGAAGATCCGCGTTGCGATGCAGCCGATCGTCCAGACGGATCCAGCCTTGGTCTCGTCGGACAGCGAGGTTCTCGTCGCGAACCACGTTTACGATTACCTGGTGGACATCGATGCAGATAACAACGTTGTGCCCCGCTTAGCTACCGAGTGGAGTGTGAGCGAGGACGGTTTGACCTACGTCCTTACCCTGACTGAAGGGGTCACCTTTCATGACGGCAGCAATTTTTCCGCGAATGATGTTGTTTACACATACGACCGGCTGCGTGATCCCGAGGCGGATTACGTAACGGCGGGATTGTATGAGAACATCACCGAGGTCGAAGCGACATCTGATCTTGAAGTCACTTTTACGCTTGCATCTCCCAACCCGTTTTTCATCTATGACCTCAGTGACAATCATGCGCTGATTGTTAAAGATGGAACTACAGATTTCGAGACCAGTTTCAATGGTACCGGGCCGTTCAGAGTGACGAATTACACGGCTGAAGATCGCATCGAGATGGAGGCCAACCCGGAGTATTTCGTGGAGGGGAAACCCGAACTGGCCGGTCTGGACATCATCTTCTTTAACGACGAGACGGCGGCGGTCAACGCGCTGCGCAGCGGGCAGGTCGACCTGGTGATGCGCATGTCAACCGCGCTTTTCACCAGCCTTCAGGACGAGCCCGGGATTAATACAATCGATATCCCGACGAATGGTTTCGATCTCATCCGACTGCGCTCCGATCAGGAGCCGGGGAATGATCCAAAAGTCATTCAGGCGATGAAGCTTGCCACCGATCGGGACGCGATCTTCGAGTTAGTGCAGCAGGGCTATGGGGCGGTCGGCCGTGATAGCCCTATCGGTCCGCTTTACACGCAATATTATTCGGAAGAAACGCCTTTACCGGAGCGGGACCCTGAAGCGGCGCGCCAATTGCTTGAGGAGGCCGGATACCCAGACGGCGTTTCGCTCACCCTGCACACGCCAGATACCGGGGGAAGGCCAGATCTTGCCGCTGTGATCAAGGACCAGTGGGAGCCGGCTGGTTTTGATATAGACATCGTCGTCGAGCCGGAGAGCGTCTATTATGGTGAAAACAACTGGTTGGAAGTCAATTTCGGGATCACCGGTTGGGGTTCACGGCCTGTGCCGCAGTTCTACCTGGATGTCATGCTCGTTTGTGGGGCCCGCTGGAATGAATCGCATTTCTGCGATGAGGAGTTTGACCAGCTGGTGCAAGTTGCCGGCACGACCATGGATGAGCAGGAGCGAGTAGAAGCGTATGAAGAGATCCAGCGCATCTTAATCGAACGCGGGCCAATTGTCATTCCTTACTACTTCGCTCAATTCGCCGCGATCAGCGATCAATTCGAGAATTTTGAATTGAAAGCTTTTGCGGGTCGCACCGATCTCCGTGATGTGAGTTTGAGCACGCAGTAGACAGGATATGTCGACTGTATCTCGATCGACACCAAGAACGGCGAGCGTCGCCCCGGTAACCGGGCGGCGCTTGTCAGGTGTCTTCAATCAACTTCTGGGCAAGCCTGCCTCGGCACTCGGCACAGTGATTGTGCTCTTGTTCCTTGTCCTTGCATCGCTCGGCCCATGGATCGCACCTTACGGACCAAACCAACAGATCATCGAAGATGCCCGCCAGGCGCCATCCGTAAATCACCTTTTCGGGACTGACCATCTTGGCCGGGACGTGTTCAGCAGGGTCGTGCTCGGGGCGCGTGAGGTGCTTTTACTTGCCGGATCGGGCACATTGGCAGCCGTGGTTCTGGGCACCTCGGTGGGCTTGTTGAGCGGATATCGGGGGGGCTGGTTTGACGAAGCGGTCATGCGATTTTTCGACAGCCTGCTGTCGATCCCCGCACTCCTTCTTGCCCTGCTGATGCTGGGGACGCTCGGCCCTTCGGAACAGAGCGTGCTCGTCGTGATTGTGATCGTGTATACGCCGATTGTAGCACGCGTCGTTCGCAGTGTTGTGCTCTCGGTTAAGAATAAAGGTTTCATCGACGCTGCGCGCATCCAGGGTGAATCACTGAGGCGGATTCTGTTCAGGGAAATACTGCCGTCTGCGTTGCCTGCGCTTGCCGTAGAAGCTTCACTCCGATTCTCTTACGCAATCTTTTTAATTTCCTCGCTTGGTTTCCTTGGCGTGGGTGTGCAGCCCCCCAGCCCTGATTGGGGCTTGATGGTCAAAGAAGCGCGCGCATTCGTCAGCCAGGCACCCTGGGCGATGTATTTCCCGGCGGGTGCCATCGCGCTGGTAGTCATCGGCGTCAACCTGATGGCCGATGGATTAAAACGCGCTCTGAAAGTCTCAAAATGAGGAATGGATTGATTTTTAATGGCAGCTGACCTTTTGCTGGCGATTGAGGATCTGACAGTCGCCTACCGTACCGAAGGAGCAGAACTTGAAGCGGTACGGCAGGCATCGCTGCGTATCGAGTCGGGTGAGACTTTTGGCCTCGTGGGCGAATCCGGATCGGGGAAGACGACGTTAGCGTTGGCGATAATGCGGCATCTGCCAGCGAATGGTTCTGTCAAGACGGGCAGCATCAAGTTTGACGGAAGGGATTTGCTCTCGCTTTCGGTCTCCGCGATGCGCGCTATCTGGGGTGCAGAGATTGCCTTTGTGCCTCAGGATCCGCACTCTTCGCTAAACCCGTCTATGCGGGTCGGGGAACAGCTCGCCGAAACCTTGCGCCGCCATTTCGGATTGAATGGCCAAGAGGCTCGAGAGCGTTCGCTTGAGCTTTTTGAAATGGTGCAGTTGGCAGATCCGGGTCGAGTGATGTCTAGTTACCCGCACCAGATCAGCGGAGGCATGCAGCAGCGTGTCTTGATCGCCATGGCGTTGAGCACTGAACCAAAACTGCTCATACTGGACGAGCCAACGACCAGCCTGGATGCTACCACCCAGGCTGCCGTGCTTGATCTGATCCGAGATCTTATCAGTGAACATGGAACCGCTGCTCTTTATGTGACCCATAATTTAGGCGTCGTCGCGCAAGTTTGCGATAGGGTGGGAGTACTGTACGCCGGTGATTGGTTTGAGGACGGCCCGACGGATGCGATCTACAAGAAGCCTCTACACCCGTATACACGGGGTCTGATTGACAGCGTGCCGCGCTTGGGCGAGAACAAAGCTGAAGTGCAGTTGCGCGCCATCGATGGCCGTATCCCGGAGCTGACTGACTTGCCGTCTGGCTGCATCTTCAAGCTCCGCTGCCCATTGGCGATAGAGGTATGCGAGCAGTATCCGCCACTCTATCAGGCAGGAGATGATCGCTCAACTCGCTGCCACCGCTGGGAAGAGATCCGTGACGGCGAGGTGAGCGCAAAACAGCCCGAACCTGAGACGCCCGCAGTCTCCAATCGTCGCCTGGAGGAGGATATACTGCGTGTCGAAGACGTCAAGGTTCATTTTCCCCGTCAGAGAACACTATTTGAACTGCTCAGCTCAGAACCTGCTAAGAAAGTGAAAGCCGTGGATGGGGTGGACCTCATTTTCCAAAGGGGATATACACTGGGGTTGGTCGGCGAGAGCGGCAGCGGGAAGACGACGCTGGCGCGCTCGATCATGGGCCTTGTGCCGCGAACCGAAGGTCGCATGATCCTCCTTGGTGAAGACCTCCCGGCTCAGTTATCTAACCGATCGATTGACACCCGCCGGCACCTGCAAATTGTCATTCAAAACCCGAACGAGTCTTTAAATCCATATCTCTCCATCGGTGAGAGCCTGAGCAGGCCGTATCAGACACTGCTGGGGCTTTCTCAAGAGCAAGCTAACGAGCGTGTGCTTGAGCTACTTCAATCAGTGCATCTCTCACCAGAGTATGCCAATCGATTGCCTGCTGAACTCAGCGGAGGGGGGAAGCAGCGGGTGGCGGGGGCGCGTGCCTTCGCAAC
>CBFDDM010000040.1:0-25674 GCA_965603565.1 uncultured Anaerolineales bacterium
TGGGTGGGGGTGGGGGGGAATTGAAGCGGAAGCGGCCATATTGGGCCAGCCATTGGTTATGTTAGCCCCGGATGTCATCGGCTTCCGGTTATCAGGGCAGCTATCCGAAGGAGTGACCGCCACAGACCTGGTGCTGACCGTGACCCAGATACTCAGGGAGCATGGAGCAGTCGGCAAATTTGTTGAGTTCTTTGGACCTGGTCTCGATCGCATGTCACTGCCCGATCGTGCCACGATCGCCAACATGTCGCCCGAGTACGGCGCGACGATGGGCTTCTTCCCCGTCGATGATGTCACGCTGGATTACCTGCGCCTTACGGGTCGATCGGATGTCATCGATCGCGTCGAGCGCTACACCAAGGAGCAGGGGCTTTTCCGCTCTGCGGAGGCGGACGATCCAGCTTACTCCGAACTGCTCGAGTTGGATATGAGCACCGTGGAAACGAGTCTGGCTGGTCCGCGCCTGCCTCACAACCGCATTCCGCTTTCAGAGATGAAAAACAGATTTCATCACGCGCTGACAGAGCCCAAATTGGAAGGTGGCTACGGCAAGACGGAAGTAGAGATCAATAAGCAAACGCAGGTACGCTCGAATGGGACTGTCGACTCGATCAGCCACGGTGCGCTCGTCATTGCCGCGATTACTTCCTGCACTAACACGTCCAATCCAAGCGTCATGATCGGCGCCGGTCTTGTTGCCAAGAGGGCGGTCGAAAAAGGTTTAAATGTCAAGCCTTTCGTCAAGACCAGCCTTGCACCAGGATCACAGGTCGTTTCTGAGTATCTCGCCGATTCCGGCTTGCTGGAACCACTGGGCGAACTCGGCTTCAACATTGTCGGCTATGGCTGCACGACCTGCATTGGCAACAGCGGTCCGCTTCCAGGTGAGGTTATCAAGGCAATCAACGAGGTCGATCTGGTGTCGGCTTCCGTGCTGTCCGGCAATCGCAACTTTGAAGGCCGCATCAACCCGCACGTCCAGGCAAATTACCTGGCATCGCCACCGCTGGTGGTCGCGTACGCGCTTGCCGGCACAGTAGACATCGACCTTCTGAACGAACCGTTGGGCAAGGATGAGCAAGGAGAACCTGTCTTCCTGCGCGATATCTGGCCGACGAACGAGGAGATACGCAAGACGATCGAAAAGAATATCTCACCCAAGATGTTCCAGAAACGTTACAGCGATGTCTTCACGGGCAACGAGACATGGAACCAGATCCCCATTAGCGGCGGTGAGATCTACGAATGGGAACCTGAGTCCACATACATTCAGGAACCGCCTTTCTTCCTCGACCTGACCGCTGAACTTCCCTCCATTGAAGAGATTCACGGGGCGCACGTGCTTGCACTGCTTGGCGATTCGGTCACCACGGATCACATCTCACCTGCAGGGGCGATACCAGTCGAAAGCCCCGCAGGTGAGTATCTCATGGCGCACGATGTCCAGCCGCGCGAGTTCAATTCTTTTGGCTCCCGCCGGGGCAATGACCGCGTCATGACACGCGGCACCTTCGGCAACATCCGCCTTAAGAATCTGCTTGTCCCGGATACTGAAGGTGGCGTCACCCGCTACCTGCCGGAAGACAAGCAGATGAGCATTTACGACGCCTCCGTCGAGTATCAGGAAGCGGATATCCCCTTGATCGTCATCGCGGGCAAGCAGTATGGTTCGGGCTCTTCACGCGATTGGGCGGCAAAAGGGACGCTCCTGCTGGGTGTTAAAGCCGTGATCGCAGTATCCTACGAGCGTATCCACCGCTCGAACCTGATCGGCATGGGTGTGCTGCCCCTTCAGTTCAAAGATGGCGAGAGCGCCGTCTCGTTGGGCCTTACAGGCGAGGAGAAGTTCAGCATTCTTGGCCTGGGCAACGACCTCAGCACCACGCATGAACTATCGGTCGTCGCCGACAAGGATAACGGGGAGCAGATCGAGTTCGAGGTGATCGCTCGCCTGGACACGCCGATCGAAATCGACTACTATCGCAACGGTGGTATTCTGCACACCGTATTGAGACAGATGCTCACGGCGTAACCCGGTTCCACTATCGTCAAAGCTCCAGGTGTGGGGTAATCCCACCCCTGCGCAATTCAATACAAAATCTTGGACGTGTCGGTGGCTTGATGCATAACAGCGTGGGGCCGGATGACCCGGCCCCACGCAACACCATTTAATCATTGTAGGAGCGACCGGCCGGTCGCTCCTACGGAAACGCATTATTAAAATCAAGCCGAGCGTCTACGCAAAAAGAATCAATCCGAAGACTAGCTCAACGACGCCAATTCGGCTTCCATCCCGGCGATTTCTACTTTCATAGAATCGGCCATCTCTTGAAGAACATCTCGTCCTTGTTGTTGGGCGATGCTGACCTCCAGCATCAGCTTTACGGTGTGTGAATTGATCAACTCTTTCAATGTGCGTTCAAGGTCGCGGATGACCTGATCGAGACGCCGGGCCTCTTTGTAAAGATCGGCGATCTGCTGCTCACGCGTCTTTTCGACCGTCTCTTCTGGACGATCTGGCTTTTCAGCGAATTTTGTCAATGCAACCATATCCTGCGCTGCGTAAGCCTCATTGATCTGGGCCATGATATCCTGACGCCAGAGTTTCACCTTCGCGTCCGTGACAAGATCGGGGTGAAACCTTTTCGCAAGCGCTCTGAAGATGGTCTTCATCTGCTCCCTGGAAACATCATCAACTTCGGGGGCTGGAGGGGGTTCCGGTGGCTTTTCGGGCGGTGTCCACGTGCGTCGAAACTGCTCGAGTACATCGACCGGCTGCTCATCCGATTCGAGCCGATCACCCCATTGTGCCCGCCGCGCCGAGCGGATCCGCGCCTGTTCGAGGTCTGCCTCAAGCTCTGTGATGCGCTCCTCGAGTGGACCTAACCTGGCCTCATATGTCTTCTCGAAGCGCGCCAGGTCGGCGCGAGTGTCCGCTAGCTCAAATTCAAGCTGGGCTACGCGCTCCTGACGTAAGCTCAGCTCTTCTTCGAGCGCACGCAGCTCTTCATCGCCTGCTTGATCCAGCGCTCTTTTCAGAGAACCACGTTTACCTTGAAACATCACCGGCTCCACACAAGACCGATATAGCAAACCTTCATCAACTTTTCACCATCATACCAATCCTGAACTCGCTGTCTAGCACACATCCTATGCTGACCTGAGCTTAACGCAACCTTTTCTGAGGGTGACAGCACATGAGGCACTTGTCAACGAAACGATGATGGCTTTCGGCGTGACATGCGCGCGGCGTAGTATGCCAGGCCGCCGGCGGCTGCCAGGAGCGCCAATCCCACCACGCCGAGCAAGCTCGAGCGTCCGCCACCTGAACCGCCGTTTGATCCGCCTATCACGGAACTGGGCTGGGCACCAAACTGAAGATACTGGATCTCGCCCGGACTAAGCGACACAGGGACGTTCAAGCCAGTTGTGGGATTGTAGTTGGGGGGTACGGCCGCGCTTACGTTGTAATCACCGTTGCGTAATTCCTCAAAGCAGTAACCTACGGGCGCAATCTCCAGATCGAGCGCTTCTGTCGTGTACTCACCAACCATGTCGCCTGTCAAGGCGACTACGCTGATTTGGCCCCCCGCTAATGCCGGTTCACCCTCATCCAGACGCCCATCGCCATTGATGTCCTCGAACAACAGGACACATATATCCCCGGTCCCTACGATCGGAGTCGGTGTGAGCGGTATCTCGGT
Source organism: uncultured Anaerolineales bacterium (assembly GCA_965603565.1). GTDB lineage: Bacteria > Chloroflexota > Anaerolineae > Anaerolineales > E44-bin32 > E44-bin32. Next base: position 3,705 of record CBFDDM010000040.1, read on the forward strand.
CGGTCCTGCCTGGACATCACTGTCCTGCCCTTCGGCACCCCGCGGGCTGGCTGTCCCCAAGAACAGCTCTGTTCCCGGCGTGAGAAAATCACCCGGCTGAATGCCGTTCAGAGCCATCAACTCCTCAAGGCTCAATCCAGCGATTGCCGCAATCCGCCAGAGCGTGTCGTCCTCCTGGACGATATAAACGATGCGGCCATCGCTGCGCGGCGTCGGTGTCGGAAATGCGGTGGGTTGAGCCGGAGGACGCTCAATGGGACCCGCCTGAACCGATGCAAGCGCGCCTTGAGCTCCAGCCAGCGCCAACCCCAATGCGAGCAGCAGCAATATAAATGCTTTCGAAATACGATCAGACTTTGCCATAATGTTCGATCCGATTATAGCGCCTTCGATGTGCGACGAGTAGTGTGGCATTATGCAATATGGCATAAACAAACCCCGGGGTGCATCATAGCACCCTATGCTATACTCGCCTCGGAGGACAAAATGCCATTGAATTTGATCATCGGGGCTCAGTGGGGGGATGAAGGCAAAGGCCGCGTAACTGATTTGCTCGCCGAGGATGCGGATGTCGTGGCACGCTTCAGCGGTGGCGATAACGCCGGGCACAGCGTGACCGTCGGCGACCAGCTTTTCAAACTACACCTGATCCCTTCCGGGATCATCCAATCCGGAACGATTTGCTGCATGGGTTCGGGCATGGTCATCAACCCGAAGAAGCTCATCGAGGAGATGGACCGGCTCGAAGAACTGGGCATCGATGTCTCTCCCGCTCGTGTGCACATCTCGGGCGCGGCACACGTGATCACACCCGCGCATATTTTGCTCGACGGCGCCAAGGAGTTGCAGCGCGGCGAAGAGCAGATTGGAACCACAAAGCGCGGCATTGGACCTGCCTACACCGATAAGACCGCTCGCAGCGGGATTCGCTTTGAAGCGATGCTCGACCCCGAGAAAATCGCCCAAAAAATGAGCGCCCATCTGACGCAAGCTTCACTGCTGCTTGAAAATGTATACGCTTATGAAACGCCGGCAATTGAAGAGAGCGTGCAGACCTACCTCCGGTATGCTGAACGACTTCGCCCTTATATCACCGAGGTGGGTTCATTTGTCGCCGAAGCGTTGAGCAATGGTCAAAATGTCCTTGCCGAGGGCGCGCAGGGGACACTGCTTGATCTCGACCACGGCACCTATCCTTTCGTCACCAGTTCACACCCAACCACAGCCGGCGCGCTGCTCGGTCTCGGCGTGGGCCCCGCTCATCTCGGCCGTATCATCGGTGTGACCAAAGCCTTCCAGACGCGCGTGGGTGAAGGTCCCTTTCCTACCGAATTGAGCGGCAAGCTGGCGGATCAACTCAGAGGCAGCGGTGAGAACCCGTGGGATGAGTTCGGCACGACCACGGGCAGACCGCGCCGTGTCGGCTGGTTGGATGGCGTTCTGCTGCGCTATGCTCAACGCGTAAACGGCTTCACAGAACTCGCCATCACCAAGCTGGATATCCTCTCAGGCTTCAATGCCATTCGTTTCTGCAAGGCGTATTCGGCAGAGAGCAAGACATTCGAAACCCTGCCTGCCGGTCCCGCCGATCTAGCTCCTTACGAACCTGTTTTCGAGACCCTCGATGGCTGGGACGAGAACATCACATCAGCCCGAAAGTGGTCTGATCTGCCTGCGCAGGCGCAGGCTTACATCGAGCATCTCGAAGCCTTTACAGGCCTGCCGGTCAGTATAATATCGGTCGGACCAGAGCGAGATCAGGTCATTCGCCGGGCCTGATCGACCCCCTGACAAGAACACATCAGCAACCATTCCTTCGGTATAATGCCGCCATGCGCATAAATCGAGTCAGACGGGTAGTTTTGTGGATCGTCTTGTTGGGCGTCGGTCTTTCAGGTATGCTCCTCGTCTACAACTTGCCGCCCGTCCAGGAGCGGCTTGCCTGGCGGGTCTCACAACTCCAGGCGCAGCTCAAATACGCAATTTCGCCGCCTGAGGAAGCTGTGTTCACGCCCGACGCCACGCTCGCAGCTGTCGTGCAGAGCACGCTGGAAGCTTATACGCCAACTACCACGGCCACTCCCGATCTGGGCCCGAGCCCGACCGCTACGCTGACGCCAACATCAACACCAGAGCCGACGCCCCTCCCGGCTCAGGTCCAGCTGAACGGCATACGGCACGAATACCAGAAATGGAACAACTGTGGTCCGGCTAACCTGAGCATGGCGCTTTCATACTGGGATTGGGAAGGCGATCAAAGACCGATCGCCTCCTATGTCAAACCCAACCCACGCGACAAGAATGTCATGCCCTACGAGCTCGCCAGTTTCGTCGAGAATGAAACCAACCTGCGCATCATCAGTCGGGTAGGCGGCACGATGGATACGCTCAAAGCTTTCCTCGCAGCAGGTTTCCCCGTGATCGTTGAGAAAGGCTTCGAGGGCAGCGGCTTTGATGGTTGGATGGGGCACTATGAAGTGGTTACCGGCTATGATGACGCCAAGCAAAAATTCACCGTCCAAGATTCTTACATCATGGCGAATATGCCGCTCGATTACGCTGAAATGCTCAACTACTGGCGCCACTTCAACTACACCTACCTTGTGATCTACCCGTCCGAACGCGAACAAGAGGTGTTGGATCTGCTCGGACCTCATGCAGATGAAACCTATAACACGCAGATGGCGGCTGAACTGGCATCCGTCGAGATCTTCCAGACCAGCGGACGGGATCAGTTTTTCGCCTGGTTCAATCGCGGCACCAATCTCGTGCGCCTCGACGATTACGCCGGTGCGGCGATGGCCTATGACGAGGCTTTCAAGATTGACGCCCAGCTCGCCTCTTCCGATCCCGACGCACGACCCTGGCGCATCATGTGGTACCAGACGGGCCCCTACTGGGCTTATTACTATACCGGGCGCCATTATGACGTGATGAACCTTGCCAATTTCACCATCGAAAACATGAGCGAGCCGGCTGTGGAGGAGAGCTTCTACTGGCGCGCCCTGGCCCGCGAGGCCCTCGGCGATCTCGATGGCGCTATCCAAGATTACAAACGCGCTTTACAATGGCACCCCGATTGGGTGCTCGCACAGGCCCAATTAGACCGTCTCGGTGTCGACTTCTGATCCACCAACGCCTCAATTGAATGTGATCCTATGAGCGAAGCAGCGGCAGTCGATTCATCCAACCGGGTGGCACGATCGACCATGATCGTGATGGGTGGCCTGGCGACATCCATCATCTTCGGCTTCCTGCGACAGCGGGTGATCGCCATTCGATTCGGCACGAGCGCTGAACTCGACGGGTTCACCGCTGCCAACGGTGTGCCGGAACTCTTATTCACCATGCTTGCCGGTGGAGCGCTCGCTTTCGCATTCATCCCCATCTACACACAGGTGCTCGCACAACGCAACGACTCGCAAGCGAACCTTCTGCTTAGCCGTGTGGTCAACACGATCCTGCTTCTGGTAGGCACATTAGGCGCGCTGCTCGCCACCGTGGCGCCCACGTTGGTCAGCGCACCATGGGGCGTCGGACCGAGCTTTCCACCGGAGATCCAACTGCTCACCGCACAGCTCATGCGCGTGCTGTTTATCTCGACGGTCATCTTTGCAGCCAGCAGCATCCTCACCGGGGCGCTGCACGCCCACCAGCACTTCTTGCTGCCGGCATTGGCACCCTCTATGTACAGCCTGGGCATCATTCTGGGCGCGCTGCTTCTCGGACCACGTCTGGGGGTTTTCGGGCTTGCCTGGGGCGCGGTGCTGGGCGCCGGGCTGCACCTGCTCATCCAGCTGCCAGGCGCCTGGCGCTACCGTATGCGCTGGCGGTTTTCACTTGGGTGGGGGGATCCGCTTCTCCGCAGCGTGGCTGTGTTGATGGCGCCGCGCGTCGTAGATCTGCTCATGGCACGCGCAAGCATCGACTGGATCAACGCCAACATAGGCTCCGGTCTCGGCGTAGGCCGCGTCTCCGCGCTGCGTTACGCCTTCCAGTTAATGAACACACCCTGGACCTTGATCGGCACCGCCATCGGCATCGCCGTCTTCCCGACGATGTCTGCACTGGCCGCCCGCAAAGATGTCTCCGCGCAGCGGCGCGCTTTAAGCGGCGCGCTGCGTGCCATCCTCACTCTAGCGCTGCCGGCGGCTGTGGCTCTGCTCGTGCTGGGCGAGCCGGTGATCAGTTTTCTCTTTGAGGGTGGCGAGTTCACGCAGCAGAGCACCAATCTCGTCTACTACGCGCTGCAGTTCTACGTCGTTGCGCTGTTGAGCCAATCCGTGCTGGAAGTCGTCGTGCGCGCTTTCGCAGCGCAAAAAGATACGCTCACCCCTCTGATCGTTTCTTTTTTTACCACAGCATTGAACGTCTTCCTGGCGATCACGCTCGCACGGTCCTTCGCGGATGGCGGTCTTGAACACGGTGGGCTTGCGCTGGCTAACGGTATCGCGGTGGGCATCGAAGCATTGATCGGGTTGACGATCCTGCACTTCCGCTGGGGTGGCGTGGATGCCCGGCGGATCCTGATCGACGCGTTCAGAGCCGCGCTTGCTGCCGGCGCAATGGGTGCCGCGATATATGCTTTTGCGATCCTAATGAACCCCAGCAACCTTGTGCTTTTGATAGCTGGGGGAGCGATCGGGGTGACCGTCTATGTGCTCAGCGCGCTTTTGCTTGGCTTGCAGGAAGTCCGCACGCTGCCGCTCTCGGTGCTTCGGGGGCTAATTAAGCGGGAAGAATAATCCCCGCTCCGAGTTCAATTACCAACCATTTCGCGCACAACTAGCCTCGGTAGGGGCGGTCGGCCGGTCGCCTTACGAGTTGAGCATACCGAATTTCCACCTTAGGGGCGGGATTTCCCCGTCGCGTTAGAACACACGTCCCCTGCACTTCGATCGTGCCGGGGACCTTACCCCTGGGAATAGCATGCATCAATATTATTTAAGGCTATCCCATACAGCCCGGCTGATATCATCAATCTAGAGAGATCTAACAATTTCACGAATGGAGAAAAGGTGAGACATGGCGACGGTTTATGACGTAATTCAACAGTATCGGCCCGAACTCGAACTCAAAGAAACCGTCTCAACCGAGGAAGCTATTCAATATCTGGTTGAGGAAGAAGAACTGGATGCTGCTACAGTTCGCGAAGTCTTCGAAGGACTTACAGCTATGCTCTTCTGGTTTCTGGTTCGCGGCCGACCGGTGAAACTTCCGGGGTTGGGAAGCATAAAGCCGGTGATCGATTTAGACGGAACCATCCACGCTCAGATCGACACCCACCCGGATCTGGTTTCAGAGATGAACGAACCGGAAGCCTACCGGGCTGGCATCAAGCGTAAGGAGAACATCGGTCTGGATCTAGACCAATTGATCGAGAAGTGGAATTCCAGCCATCCCAACCAGCAAATCTAACGGATCGATCCAGGCCACCCCACCTGATAAATCAAGCATCAAATCCACCAAACCCATAGGGTTAACCGACCGGTCGCCTTACGAGTTGAGCAGATGGAATTTCCATCGTAGGAGCGGAGTTTCCGCGTCCCGTTAAAACACCAGTCCCCGGCACTTCAATAGTGCCGGGGACTGGTTGTGAAGATTATTCGATCGTAATCGTGGGAAGCTCCTCTGGTCCCCAGCGCTGGGGCTGCTGCTCGGATCCTTCCAAGGGTGTTGGATAGCCCTGCTCGGTTTCAGGGTCGTAACCCAATGCACCGGCCAGTGTCATTTGGTAGCGGGCAAACAGATCTGCATCATCGATCATTTGCTGATCAGCGGTCAGCCTGGCTACCTCCCGCAGCTCGCCTTCCATAGCATGCGCGACTTGCCATGCAGCCAGATACTCGCCCTGGAGATAGAGATTGTCGATACGTTTGAGCGCTTGAGCCATCTTCACGATCGTTACATTGCGTCGCAGCTCGACATCGCGCTCTGCATGATAATCCGACACTGATGATACGCTTACTGTAATCACTTCGCTATTCTGTCGGGTTCGCTGTGCGAATGTATCTTCATAGACTAGCGTAACCGTTGCTGCCTTTCTGGTCCCAGAGGCCACACCGGTGGCCTCCATCCTGGCCAGAAGCACCTGGTTATCCCCGGCGCCCATATCCTGCACCCGAACCTTGACGCCTGCATCCGGAGGGTCACCCTCAAAGCCGGTAACTTGCATGAGTCTGAAACCCGACGCTGGTTCGATCAGGATCTGAACGTCATTAGCCACGCGCTCTACTAACCCGCCTGCTTCCTCGAAAAACACCTTCTCCATCTCTTCTGAAGAATCGACGAAATGGTAAGCACCACGGCCTTGTTGAGCTAGTGTAGAGAGCAGCGCATCGTTCATATCCATTCCCAGCCCGATCGTTGACAGGTAGACACCCCTTTCATTGAACTCGCGTGCGTCTGCGGCAATCCTATCCGGATCGGTGATGCCCACATTGGCGATCCCATCCGTGAGAAGCAGCACCCGGTTATTACGGCGGATATCGAAATGTCGGTCGACTTGCTCGAATCCGAGCATCATGCCGCCATGAAGGTTGGTTTGACCACCGGCCTGAATTTGCAGTACAGCTGCCTCGATCCAGTGCTTATCGCCAACGTATGCAGCCGGTCGGATCACGCGCGCATTTGAATCGTAGGTGACAATCGACACGATATCCTCGGGATGGAGTGTTTCAAGAAACACCAGCAGCGATTGTCTCAGGTAATCGACTTTCCCCGGTTCGTTCATAGAACCACTCGTGTCCAGCACGAGAGCCAGATTGAGCGGCGTGCGGACCGAGTTTTCAGCCTCACGGGCTTGAAGCCCAACCTGGAGCCAGAGTTCACCACCGGTGGTTGGAAATCTTGCGTTACCCAATCGAAGATCCAGCCGAAGCGGTTCTCCTACCGGTAGCGGAAAACGCTGTTCGTAGTAGTTGAGGTACTCGTGCACACGCACGTTTTCCGCTGGGACGATCGCTCCCCTTTCAATCAATCCCCTGCTGTAGGCTTTTGATGCATCCTGTGCAGCACCACAGGCACTCAGCATGATCCCCAGGCACAACCAGACCAACCAACTCACGTAAGAAAACTTTTTCGTGTACATGTCTTGCCTCCTTTTGATATGAAGCGATCCCTTGCTCACATGCTTTGTGAAAACCATGTACACTACAAGAACCAGAAACGTTACACTCTGTGCAACATAGCCTTTTCCGGTGCTCCAAAGATGGAATCCTTTTCAGAGCTGCTCTCAAGGTTTGCTGAACGAACTGGAATTTCAGATGCCGAACTTGCTCGTCGCATACAGGTAAGTCGACAAACCGTTTTCAGATGGAGAGAAGGGATATCTCGGAATCCACGTCACAGAGACGTAGTCCTTCGATTGGCAAGCGCACTGCAAGTTACGAACAAAGAACGAGACGCTCTGCTTCTCGCCGCTGGATTTGCTCCTGAGGGGGATCAGGCAAGAGCCAGCAGCGTGTCTGAGACTGATAAATCAAAATACTCGTTATGGAATAGCCGCGCCGCAATTTTCACGGCAGCCATATCTACAGCCTTGCTGCTCGGTTTGGTTGCACTGGGTATTTCCCGGGGAAATCTCTATTCGCAACTATTTGCATCTCAGCCAGAGCCAGCAACCGTAGGTGAAACCCTCATCCTGGTGTCTGAGTTCTCTAATTATGCAAATGACAAGATCGGCTTTAACGTGGCAGGTCGATTGACAGACGCGATCCGAGACGAACTGGATGAGAGCATCTCTGCACACGTCAGGGTGGAGAAACTGCCCGAGGTGATCACTACGGAAAGCATCGCCCAGATTCGCGGCGCTGAATATGGAGCTACGCTCGTTATCTGGGGTGAATACGACAGCGGACGTGTGATCGTCCACTCAACCGTGCCACACCTTGATCTCCAGACAGCCGCCAGGGGTCGAGAATGGTTCATCTCCTCCACTGAGGAGCTCACGACTGTGATCAACTCCAAACTTCCTCAAGAAATCCGCTGGGAAGTGCTCCACATCCTCGGGCAAACGTTCTACCTTGCAGGCGAAAGTGACACTGCCGCAAGTCTTTTCGGGAAAGCTGTCCAGGTACAAACTGAGGATCCATCCAACAGCAGTTTGGCATATTTTTTCCTGGGCTTGATCGAAAGGCAGCGAATTGACTATGATCTTGACAGCGTGATTGCTTACTACAGCGAGGCAGTCGCTCAAAGACCGAAGCTGGTATCAGCCTTAAACAATCGAGCGATTGCATATCTTGAACGAAACGCTCCCGGAGATCTTGACCGCGCCAGGGATGACTTCGAACGTGCAATCGAATTAGCACCTTCGCTTTACGCCGCGAAACACAACCTTGCTGTCAATCTGTTCCATATCGACCCGGAATATATTCAGGAGTCGATCGAATTGCTTGAAAGCGCGGCGCAGTTGAATCCAGAATCGCCTGCGTCACCGCACGCCCTGTGCTGGTATTACACTTTTGATGGCAAACCCGCTGAAGCTTTACCCTATTGTAAGCGTGCCGTTTCGCTCGATCCCTCGGGCGCATACATTGAGAGCCTGGCCATTACCCATGCAAAGCTAGGTCAATATGAAGAGGCAATCACCGAATTGGAAGCGTATCTCAAATACCTCAGGTCGAACAGCCCGGAGGAATTTGAGAACGAATCAACGCTTGTATATTCCTGGATCGATCTGCTGGAAGCACAGGTCGATCCATTCGATCGAGAGACCATCCTGGCTATCCTGCGCTGATACCGCCCGCAGTACAGAAACACAATCCCCGGCACTTCCATAGTGCCGGGGACTGATTAAGCATCCTTGTCAATCTATATAATTTTTAGAGTGCTATTCTTTCTCGTACGGCACGCCATCGGCTGCCGGCATTTGTCCACGTCCAACGACTCCGGCGAGCACGATCATCGTAGCTACATAGGGCGCCATGAGCAGAAATTCCGAGGGTATACGAACTCCCAATATCGCCAGCTTGCCCGCCAGCGAGTCGGCGAAGCCGAACAACAGACCGGCGCCGAATGAGCCGAACGGCGTCCAGTTGCCAAAAATCATCGCCGCTAGCGCGATGAAGCCGCGACCGGCGGTCATTACCTCGTCAAATCGACCGACAGAACCCAGCGTGAAATACCCGCCAGCGAAGCCCGCCATCGCGCCGCCTAACAGCACCGCCATGTAACGCGTATTGAATACGTTAATTCCTAGCGTGTCGGCTGCTTTCGGGTGTTCGCCTACCGAACGCAGACGCAGCCCCCAACGAGTGTAGAAAAGACCCACGTGCAAGACGACGAGGAAGATGAACATGGCGTAAATGAACAGGTTGTTGTTGAAAAGGATCGGACCCAGGATCGGTATCTTCGATAGCAGCGGGATTTCGATCGGCCGGAACACGCCCGGATCGTTCAAGGCTTGATTTGGCTGCATGAACTTGGAAGACAAGAAAGATGTGATCCCAACAGCGAAGATGTTAATCACCGTGCCGGAAATAATTTGATCAGTCTTATATTTGATCGAAAGTACAGCATGCACTAATCCGAGCAGCATACCGGTGAGTACTGCGGAAAGTAATCCAACCCACAGGCTGCCCGAGACGCTGCCGACCAGCGCCCCGACCATCGCTGCAGCGAGCATCATGCCCTCAATAGCGATGTTGACCACGCCGGCGCGTTCACACAGCACACCCGAAAGTGCCCCCAGTGTCAGCGGAACGGCCTTGCTGAGCGTAGTGTTCAGCAACCCTGCCAGGTTCATCGACTTCCCCGCCGCCGCCCAGACCAGGAAACCAAAGATGAAGAATCCGGCAACCAATCCTAAAATCGCGTTGGTCCGCTTTCCAAAACCGCGCACCAACTGCACTCCGCCAAAAAACGCGCTTACAAAGGCCAGAATGTTCAATGTTGCCAGTGCAGGCAAAGTCCAATCAGCGAGGTCGGATTGGAAGCCGCCCGGGACCAGATCGAACGTCGTCGTCGCGCCCGCTTCGACACCTCGACTGAAGAAGAACCAGATCGCTGCGCCGAGCAGCAGGAACACGATGCCCATCACCCGCTGACGGGTCGGTGAGGCGAGTTCAATTTCTTTACGCTCAATCACTGTGGATGCCATGTTCACTCGCCTCCCCAACCGCGGATCGTGATCGCTTCTTCTGGTCCCTCTGCGCCTCTGATGCGGAAAATGGTGCGGATGATCGCCGGAGCGGCGATGAATACCAGGATGAACGCCTGGATGACCGTGATGATGTCAATCGGGATCTGAGCCGTAACCTGCATGCGCAGCGCTCCAGTCCGCAGCGTGCCAAAAAGAAGCGACGCCAGCACAACGCCGAGCGGATGGCTCTTGCCCAACAGCGCCAGCGCGATGCTGTCGAAACCGTATCCTGATGAAAACGCCATCGCCAGGAAATGGTTGAGCCCGAGCACTTCATTGGTGCCTGCCAATCCGGCTAGCGCACCCGATATCGACATCGCCGCGACCGTGCTGCCCACAATGCTCATGCCTGCGTAACGGGCAGCATGAGGGTTTGAACCGACGGAGCGCAGGTCAAATCCCCAGCGCGTGCGGAAGAGCAGCCACCATACCAGCCAGGCGACGCCCAGGGCGATGAAAAAACCGATATGAAAGCGGATGGGTGGGCCAAATAATTTAGGGAGTTTTGCGCTGTCCATGATCGTCGGGCTCACCGGGTTGAATGATTCCGGGCGCTGCATAGGACCACTGAGCAGCCAATCGCTCAAACGGAAAGCGATGTAGTTCATCATGATCGTGTTGATGACTTCGTGTCCCCCCGTTTTCGCTTTCAACCAACCCGGGATGAAACCCCAGATTGCACCACCTAATGCCCCGGCGAGCAGCGCCAAAGGGATATGGATAATCGCCGGCAGCCCGACCAGCGAGTAGCCGACGAAAACCGAGAAGATCGCACCCACGAAAAGTTGGCCTTCAGCGCCAATGTTGAACAATCCAGAGCGAAAACCCAGCGCAACCGCGAGGCTGGCGAAGATAAAAGGCGTGCTGGCTGTCAGGCTCTCCAGGATCGGGTTGAAGGCTCTGCGGATTTGATCCGGGTCTCCTTCCTGGATGGCAGAGATGATTTCCCGGGGACTGCCGAGCGATCCGCTGAACAAAGCGCCATAGGCGATACGCACTTCCATGAAAGCCGCTTTAATAGCCTCCCAAGGTGACTGCGCCCATGCCGTCCAGACCGATTCGGAGGTCACCGCTATCAGGATACTTCCGAGAACAAGACCGCTGAAGATCGCCAGTAGAGGGATCGAGACTGAATTCCAGGCTCGTTCCCAGAAAGAATCGCCCTCTGGCCCCGCGGTCAGTTCTTCAATGAGAACTTTTCCGGCATCTTGTTTGTTGTTGTTCTCTTTGTCGCTCAATGGAGAACCCTCGCTATGACTATGAATCCTTCGGTGTTTTCTTTGAACCCTCAGATGCGCTTTCTAGCACGTCTTCTGGCGACACACCTGCCATCAATAAACCAATCTGTTCTTTGGTCACTTCCTGACGTGGAACGATCGCGACGATCTTGCCGCGGTACATCACCGCGATGCGATCTGAAAGCTCCATAATCTCGTCCAACTCCGGTGAAACCAGGAGCACCGCCGTGCCTTCATCACGTTTTTCCACGATGCGCTTATGAATATATTCAATCGAGCCTACATCCAACCCGCGTGTTGGTTGAGAGGCGACGAGCAGCTTGATCGGCCTGGAGAATTCGCGCGCAACGATCACCTTCTGCTGGTTGCCGCCGGAGAGAGAACTCGTCGGTGTGAGTGCGCTAGGCGTGCGGATGTCAAATTCTTCAATCCGCTCACGTGCCGTCTCAATAATAGCATCCTGCTGCAGGACCACACCCCTGGTATAAGGTGGCTGGTAGTAGGTGTTGAGAACAAGATTGTCGGCCACCGGGAAGGCGAGGATCAGGCCATCACGCTGACGATCCTCCGGGACGTGGGCAGCACCCAATTCAGTGATTGTGCGTGGATCGGCGTTGGCGATGTCTTCACCTAACAAGTGAATGCTCCCATCGATCACATCTCGCAACCCGGTTACCGCCTCGACCAGTTCGGTTTGGCCGTTGCCCTGCACGCCGGCGACGCCGAAGATCTCGCCTTCGCGCACTTCAAATGTTATTTCATCAACAGCCACCTGATTGCGTTCATTGGCAACGACAAGGTTCTGGACTTCGAGTACGATGTCCTCTGGTTTTGCCGGCTCTATGTCTACACCCAGCTGCACTGCGCGCCCGACCATCATCTCCGCAAGTTTGTTTTTATCTGCATCTTTGGGGGTTGTTGTTCCGACAACCTTGCCGCCACGCAGCACTGTGATCCGGTCGGCAACATCCAGCACCTCACGCAGCTTGTGCGTGATAAAAATGATCGACTTGCCCTGTTCGGTGAGTGAATGCATGATCTTGAAGAGTTCGTCAGCCTCCTGAGGCGTGAGCACCGCGGTGGGTTCGTCCAGGATCAGGATATCCGCCTGCCGGTAAAGCAGTTTGATGATCTCGACGCGCTGCTGTACCCCGACTGGAATGTCCTCAACGTGAGCGTCCGGATCCACCTCAAGGCCATATTGTTCCGAGATCTCTTTGATACGCTTGGAAGCCGAGCTCCGATCCAGAAAATCACCGTACTGCAGCGTTTCTTCACCGAGCATGACATTTTCGGTCACGGTAAACACAGGGATAAGCATGAAATGCTGGTGCACCATGCCGATGCCCACATCGATCGCGTCACCGGGGTCTTGAATATCGACCTCCGTCCCGCGCACAATAATCTCACCCTCATCGGGATCATAAAGCCCGTAGAGGATGTTCATGAGGGTCGTTTTGCCTGCTCCATTCTCGCCCAGCAGGGCATGGATCTCACCCTCATAAAGATCCAGATCAATTTGGTCATTTGCAAGCACGCCGGGAAAACGTTTGGTAATACCGCGCAGTTCGAGGACAGGTTCCATGATCACCTTGATGTATTCGCTGCTGAGGCTTTCCAGATTTCGTGGATTGTACCATGCGGCTACACGTAGACAAATCTAACTAATATCACGATCAAGCTCACAAAAGGACACAGGGCTGGGAGTGATACCCAGCCCTGTGCGTATTTAATGTTGTGTTGATTCGCTCAGATTACGGGGTTGCGGAGAGCTCACCCGAGACAATCTGCTGGCGGACCTCGTCGAGTTCAGCCTGCAACTCAGCCGACACCATACCTTCCAGTTCGTGGAAGGGGGCAAGGCCGACACCGTCGTTATCAAGCGTACCGACAACCACGCCACCTTCGAAGGTGCCGTTGATGACATCTTCGACCACGAGCAGGGTCGTGGCGTCCATGTTCTTGAGTACCGAGGTCAAGATGATCGCGGAATACTGCGGATTGGTCAGAAACCAGTCCGCGTCCACGCCGACGATGTACACACCGCCGCGCTCTTCAGCGGCTGCTGCGGTGCCAAGGCCAACCGGGCCGGCGACAGGCATGATGATGTCTGCGCCTTCGTCCATCAATGACTCACCCAGGTTGCGGCCATCTTCGAGGCTCTCGAAGTTCCCGGTGAAGAGACCGGTTTGTGCTTCCGGATCCCAACCAAGGACCTCGACCTCAGTGCCATTTACTTCGTTATAGTGGCGAGCGCCAAGCACAAAACCATCCATGAAGACGGTCACCGGCGGGATCTGAATGCCGCCGAACGTGCCGATCACGCCCGTCTCGCTCACTGCAGCCGAGGCGTAGCCAGCCAGGAAAGCAGCCTCTTGCGTGTTGAAGACCTGTCCTACAACATTATCGTACCCGGGGTCGTAGGCGAAGTCCACGATCGTGAATTTCTGGTCGGGGTTTGCTTCTGCGGCAGCAGCGGTCGCGTCACCAAGCAGGAAGCCAACCGTGACGATCAGGTCGCAGCCCTCTTCAATAAACGCGTTGATGTTGCGCTCGTAGTCTGTCTGCTGCTGTGACTCAAGGAATTTGCCCTCGACGCCGTACATTTCCATGGCATCCTGGACACCCTTCCAGGCGGTGGCGTTGAACGACTTGTCGTCAATACCGCCGGTGTCCGTCACCTGGCAAACCTTGATGTCTGAGCCAGCCATTTCTTCTTCAGCCGGTTCTGCTGGCTCGGCGGGTGCCGGCTCCTCCGTGGGAGTCGCGCATGCGACCAAGACCATGGACGCGAGCACGAGCAGCGTCAGCAGGGCGAAAATCTTCTTCTTCATATTAGAACTCCTCCAGTTTTGGTTTGGATATGAAGGTTCAGCCCGATTCTACCAGATACACCCCTCCTTTCATCCAGGATTGCATGGATCAGTGGGGATATACCGCCGTCATCATAGCATGGGAGCGATTGACTGACAATCATTTTTGCCAAGCGATTGATTACACGACTGTGCGACATAAATAAGAGGTTCTTTCCCTCAGATTTCGTCCCCAAAATCAACCTCTTCGCCGTAATCGAGCACCTCACGCGGTTGAGAACCGCTTTGCGCTGGGCCGATGATCCCCATCGCCTCCATCTGGTCCACAACCCGCGCGGCGCGTGTGTAGCCGATACGCAAACGACGCTGCAGCATCGAAATCGAGGCTTTGTGCGCCTCACGCACGATTTGCACCGCTTCATCAAAAATGGGGTCCAGGTCCTCCTCCGCAGCGACCTCCTCCCAGAGTGAACCTTGCTCCAGATCGGCGCCTTCCGGGATGATCTCGGCTGGTCCTGTTGGCGCATCGCGCTCTTCGTCCAACTCCACATCCACAAGTTTCCAATAGCGGATCAGACGCGACAGCTCACCCTCCGAGACATAAGCACCCTGCATCCTGATCGGCGCCGGCGCATCCGGCGCTTGAAAAAGCATGTCGCCCCGTCCAAGCAGTCGCTCCGCACCGGGCTGGTCCAGGATCACGCGGCTGTCAACGCCGGAGGCAACCGCAAATGCGATCCGTGCAGGGAAGTTCGCCTTGATCAGTCCGGTCACGACATCCACGGAAGGCCGTTGTGTTGCGATCACGAGATGAATGCCCGTCGCACGTGCCAATTGCGCCAACCGAGTGATCACCTGTTCGGTCTCGTGCGGGGAGAGCATCATCAAGTCCGCCAATTCGTCGATGACGACCACGATGTAGTGCATTTTCTTTCGCCCGCTCTGGTCCATCCGACGGTTGTAGTCAGCGATGTTGCGCAAGCCTTCTTCTGCAAATTGTTGGTAGCGGCTGTCCATTTCACGTGCCACCCACTGCAGCGCGGGCACGACGCGATCGAGTTCGACCACCACGGGCGCCAGCAAATGCGGGATCCCATTGAAATAAGTCAGCTCCACACGTTTTGGATCGACCATCACGAATTTGAGATCGTCGGGCGTATTTTGCAGCAGCAGGCAGGAGACGATTGCATTCACACAGACTGATTTGCCCGATCCGGTCGTGCCGGCGATGAGCAGATGTGGCATGGCCCCCAGGTCAGCTGCGATCGGATTGCCGGAAACATCTTTTCCAAGGCCCAGGCGCAGGCTCGAACGAAAGCGGACGAACGCCTGCGACTCCATCACATCCCGCAGCGCGACCATCGTCACTTCGGTGTTGGGAACCTCAATTCCAATGAATCCCTTGCCGGGCACCGGCGCTTCAATGCGGATGGAAGGTGCCGCCAACGCGAGCGCCAGGTCATCGGCCAGAGCGGAGATCTTGCTCACCTTCACCTTTGTCCGCCGGCCGCCGCGCCCTTCGACAAAGCTGGGTTCGACACCAAACTGCGTGATCACCGGGCCCCGATTGACCTCCACGACTTTAGCTGGAGCCCCGAACGAAACCAGGGTCTCCTCGATCAACTTCGCCCGCTCACGATCGAATGCAGCATCGGCGCGCTGGACGGCGCCGCGCCTGAGGATCTCCTCCACTTCGGGTAATTCCCAAACAATCTGTTCTGGTTCTTCGGCCGGTTTTTCTATAGTAACTGCGGGCTGCGTTGTTGGTGTAGGCACCTTCCGGTCGGGGGCGGAGTCACCCTCGGCGTGTGCTTCTGTTTCGATGGGTTGGAATGTCCCTCGTTGGGGTCGCTCCTGGTTTACCGGTACGTGCATGAATTGATCCTTCACCCACGTCCAGACCTGCATAACAAGGGAGATCAATTCGGGCACAGAAATGCCGGCCGTAAACGTCACAGCGATCAGCGTCCAGGCGATCAATATGACCGCGCTTCCCGCGAAACCGAGACTGCGCACCAGCAAGGCGATCGTCGCGGCGCCGACGATTCCACCCCCCCATCCGTTCTGGGCGAATACGAGCCCTTCCTCCCAGGTTGTCGCCCCCAGCAGCGCGTGCAGGAAGGTCAATACCAACCAGTAAAGCAGTCCCAGGCCGAGGACTTGCTCCTGTTCAAGCGATGGGAGGCGGGTTTCGACCCGGCGTAGGATCATGCGCAGCCCGACGATAAGCAGCACAACCGGGATGATGATCATGCCCCACCCAAACAGCCGCGCCAGGAAACCAATCCAGACGCCGCCGACGGTCCCTCGCTGCGAGGGAAGCAGGTTTATGATCGTGAATATGCCTAAAACAACCAGAAAGAGACCAAAAAGGTCCTGCTTGCGTTCCGGTGTAAAGAACGAGGAGAAGAAGCTTCCAACATCAATCTGAAAGCGTCCAGAAACACCGGCTCGCTTCGAGCGGGCGCTTTTCCCCCTTTGGGAGCGTGACTTCTTACGACTCGTAGTGGACCCTCTTTTGCTCACGGTTTTTTCCGAGCGCTGCGATTATAGCATAGGGCACTATCCCGGCGCCCGCTGCGTGCTACAATGGAGCCGCTATGCGCATTTCGAAAGTTGCCGACCTGCTTGGCCGCGTTCCCTTCCTTCGTGAGCTGGACCTCGACACACGACTTCAGTTGGCTGAAAGCCTTCCCCACGAGTCCTTTTCGCCAGGCGAAACGATCGTTAAACAAGGTGAACGTCCAGAGAGCATGGCGATTATGCTGAGCGGCGAGGCCGAAATCCTGGTTCTCGATCAGGAGGGCCAGGGGCAACGCGTCGGCTCCATCGGCGCCACCGATCTCATCGGTGGAAGAGAAATGGTTTATCGTCAGGCTAGACCACATACGGTCCGGGCGAACTCGCGTGTCGAGGTTCTACGATGGGAGCGCAATCTGCTCACTGCGTTCATGAAAGAACACGCCTCCGTGTTAGCGGCGCTTCAATTTCTCGCGCAGAGCCAGGAAATGGCAAGCCATCTCGATTTTGATTGGCTTCGCGCGGATGAAATCGTGCATGCGCTCACACGTAAGGATAATTTCATCCTTTACCAGATGCTGACCGTGCCTGCTCTGCTGGTGAGCGCGGCGTTGATCATGCTCTTCTGGGGAGGCATCGGCACGGGGTCCATGTTGAGTTGGATCGGTGTAGGTTTGGGGATCGCCGGGATTCTCTTCGGTCTTTGGCAGTGGATCGATTGGCGCAATGACTACTACGTGGTCACAAACCGCAGAGCGGTCTGGTTAGAGAAGATCGTCGGAATCTATGACAGCCGCAGGGAGGCGCCACTGCACACGGTGCTCTCCGTCACGGTAAACACCGATATGACCGGGCGCATGTTCGGCTTCGGCGACGTGGTCATTCGCACTTACACAGGTAAAGTGACGTTTCGCAACGCACCCAGGCCAGCTCTCCTGGCGTCCCTGATCGAAGAAAACTGGCGGCGCATGCGCGCCAGGCTCGACTCCAGCGACCGCGAGAGCCTCGTCGAAGCGCTTGAGAAACGACTCGAGTCCGATGACCAGGAGCAGGAAGCAGTCACACTGGAAGAGTTACAATCGGCTGAGGATGAAGATCTCCAGACCGGCTTAGACCGCTGGGGGTTCAAAATCCGCTTCGAGGAGCACGGTGTGATCACCTACCGCAAACATTGGGCTGTGCTCGTGCGCGAGATCTTCCTTCCCTCAGCCTTATTTATATTTATTGTCGTCTTGATCGGCGCGCGTCTGGGTGGACTGATCCGCGGATTTGACCTCGCCACCTTCACCTTTCTTGCAATGATCGCTCTGATAGGCGCGAGTTTATGGTGGCTCTATCGCTATATCGACTGGGCCAACGACATCTATCAGATTACATCTGCGCAAATCGTTGATGTCTACAAAAAACCGCTCGCACGTGAGGAACGTAAAGTGGCTCCGCTCGAAAACATCCTGGGCACCGAAGTTGACCGCAAAGGTATTCTGGGCATCCTGCTTAATTACGGCGACGTTATCGCCAACGTCGGTACTTCGCAATTCACGTTTGACGGCGTGTTCGACCCGGTTACTGTGCAGCAGGATATCGTTCACGCACAGGAGGTTTTTCTTGAACGGCGCGCCGAGCGCGAGCGCAATAAGCGCCAGCGCGAGATGGTAGAATTATTTGATATCTACCATGACAGATACACAAACTCGTCGTCGGATGCCCCAGATGAGGCAATCTAAAGCATGACCGTGCGTAAGATCGTGACCCCTCCCAACCCAACGCTGCGCCGGAAGGCACTCAAAGTGCGCGCCTTTGGCCCTTCACTGCAGACGCTCATAGATGACATGATCGAAACCATGCGCGTCGCACCCGGCGTTGGACTGGCTGCGCCGCAAGTGGATACCAGCCAGCGAGTGATCGTGGTTGAGTATGCTGAACCTTCTGAAGACCCTGACACCCCTGCGAAGCCCGCAAAACTCTACGCTGTCGTGAATCCCGAGATCGCGCGCACATCGAATGAGACGGTGCTCGGCAACGAAGCCTGTCTTTCCCTGCCCGGCTTCATGGGCGAGGTCGAGCGTTATGAATCGGTCACGGTGAAGGGTCTGGACCGACACGGCAATGACTTCAAATTGAAACCCAAGGGCTTCCTTGCACGAATCTTCCAGCACGAGATCGACCACCTCAACGGAGTGCTGTTCATCGACCACGCAACAGAAGTATGGCGAATCGAGGAGATGGCTGCCGGAGAGGACCTTCCCGCCGTTTAATCACCAGAGCCCGCAAGCAGTAATCCAGGAAACCATCGAGGCGTGCCAATGCACGTCTTCTGCCTGTGCAGCGGCCTATGCTACAATCAGCGCGCCATGCTGCTCAAGCGCCTCTCACTAACCCAGTTCCGCATGTTCGACCGGCTCGAGGCCGAATTCGAGGCCGGCACGACCATTCTGGTCGGGTCGAACGCGCAAGGGAAAACTTCCATCCTGGAGGCAATTTACTATCTCACCGGCGCGAACGGCGTCCAGGCGACCCACGATCGGGAGCTTATCAGTTTCGATGTCCTCCAGGAGGAGCTGCCTTTTGCCCGTATCGTGGCGCAGATCGAAAGTCACTCTCGCGAGCAGAAGATTGAAATTCGTCTCTCGCTCCACACCGTGGGCTCTAAGAATCATCAACGGCTCAGAAGGGAAATCCTGGTAAACGGCGTGAAGCGCAGGGTGAGTGATCTGGCAGGGATCTTTAACGCTGTGCTTTTTCTACCACGGGACATTGAGGTTGTTGAAGGCTCACCCGGCAACCGCAGGCGCTTCCTGGACGCGAGCCTATCGCAAGCGGATTCAGCTTACGCAAACGCCCTGACCGAGTACGGCAAGGTGATCTCACAACGAAACGCGCTTCTGAAGCAGCTGCGCGAGCGCCGTGGCAAACCACAGCAGCTTGACTTCTGGGACCAGCGCCTGTGCGAACACGGAGCGCTGATTATGGCCAGGCGAGCCAGCGCGCTGGCTGCATTAGACGCCGTCGCCTCTCAGGTCCACGCCGAATTATCTCGCAGCAAAGAGCAGCTCCAACTGCGCTATTTGCCCAAATACGATCCCGCTCATGAAGAAAGGGATCAGATCCCAATGATGATCGAACAAGACGGCTCACAGCCTGAACTCTCCTATCAGAGTCTGCGCGCCGGATTGGCCGAGCGTCTCAAGCGGATCCGCGATCACGAGATCCAGCGCGGCGTATCTGTGCTGGGGCCTCATCGCGATGATTTTCAGTTCTGTGTCAATGGGGTCGATCTGGGCACTTACGGTTCTCGTGGTCAGAACCGCACCGCGCTGCTGGCGCTCAAACTGGCTGAGATTCAATGGCTAAAACACCAAACCGGCGAATGGCCGGTCCTGCTTCTCGATGAGGTCCTGGCGGAACTGGATGTCGAGCGGCGCAGTGATCTGCTTGAGCGGCTGAAGGCTGCACCCCAATCACTGCTCACTGCCGCTGATCCGGATATGTTTTTACAGAGGTTCCTGCGATCGGCTACGATCTGGAAAGTGGCCGGTGGCGAACTGACCCCTTATACGAACCCTCTATCGTAACAATCCTGATTGCAATTATTCCAGCGGTCGTTTTGCCGGCATTCCGGGTCGGCGCGGGTATTTTTCAGGCGTCGCCGCACATTTGCGGACCAGGATCAAATAGCGCGTTTCTGTTACTTTCGGAAGCTCGACGGGCTCCATTTTGATCACTTCACCCCCTAGCACAGCCAGCGACTGGTCGGCCAGCTGAATCTCCTGAGGTCCCGTACTGCCCTTCTGGAGCACTGCATGTCCAGCAATCTTTAGAAGTGGAAGCAGGTACTCAAGCAGCACCGGAGCGACTGCCACCGCGCGCGCCAGAGCCCAATCGTAGGAAGCACGGTGGATCTCATCCTGTCCCAACGCTTCAGCCCGGCTGTGGATAACCTTTACTCCACTCAAACCGAGCTTCTCGACGATATATTCGCAGAACTCAACTTTCTTCCGGATGGATTCCACCAGGGTCAGTCGAATCGCGGGACAAACGATTTTTAAAGGCAAACCCGGCAACCCTGCACCGGTACCGACATCAATCACTCGTTCATCGCCGTGAAACTGAATAACCCGCAGGCACGAAAGTGAGTCCAGAAAGTGTTTAATTTCTATCTCTATGGGATCCGTAATCGCGGTCAGATTAAAGCGCTCGTTCCACGCAAGCAGTTCCCGCTGGTAGAGCTCAAAAGCACTCAGCTGAGCATCGCTCAAATCAAGGCCCAAAAGGCTTTTAGCGTGAGGTTCTAAACCTTCATAGCCGTTCATTGTTCAGCTTGAATTCTCGTTCTAGCGACGGGTTGATCCGCACTTCTCCGATAACAATCCCGCTTAAATTGACTCGTTCCCTGGCGTCGAAATCCGACAGTTTCTCTCTTTCAAGCGGTCGAAAACCACCTAATTGTTCGATAAGTTCGATAGCGATCAACGCGGCGGCGCGATGCTCTTTATGATCTCCGTCATGGACTTTGATAGCTATCCCTAATGAATGTGATCCTTCGCCGATCGCATTTCGAGGGATGCCTATGGATTGAAAACCTTCGGCACCGGATTTGCTCACCATCCGCCCGCCCACTGCTTGCATAAACAACGTGTCGAAACGGGTAGGCCCGCCTACAAACTCGGGGTGGCCTATCATAGCGGCAACAATCCTGCGGCATGCCTCGGCGCGGGCACCCTCTTGATATTCAGAATCAACAAGACGAGCGTACGCGAGGGCTGCTGCCCGCAGAGGCAGCGCAAATGTCGGCGCCGAGCAGCCATCTATTCCGATGACGATCGATCGAGCCGGCACTCCGCTCATGCCGGCGAGGGTATCGATAATGCGCTCCTGAACCGGGTGTGCGGGTTCCAGGTATGTCTCCAGGTTCTCGCCAATGAATTTCGCCGTGGCGAGCATAGCTGCATGTTTCCCGGAGCAGTTGTTCCGTACGGGTTCCAGTCTGCCGCCAGACCGGAGCAGATTCTCGTAGGCTTCCTCGTTGTATGGGATATGAATTCCGCACCGGAGCGCATCTTCAGGCTCGCCGATCTTGCCCAGAATTTGGCGGGCTTTATCGACATGCATCTGCATGCCTGCATGCGAGGCACAAGCCAACGCAAGTTCCTCGGGGCCAATCTTGAAGTGATCTGCAGCACCGCTTTCAACAAATGGAATCGCCTGAAATGGCTTGGCGCTCGAGCGCAGGAATGTCACCAGATCGGGATCGCCCC
>CBFDDM010000041.1:0-25154 GCA_965603565.1 uncultured Anaerolineales bacterium
TGGATGATTCGAGTAAAGATGCGCGAGGCGATCGCCTCGAACACCTGGATCAGCCCAACGCCTGTTGGGGAGAAATAGTAGTTTCCGCAGGAAGCCCCCACCCCTGTTGATGCGCATGGATCGGTTGAAGGGTCACCGTCGTCGCCGATCGCGGCGATATAGCGCAGCAATTTCTCAGCCTGATCGGGTTCGCAACCGCCGGGATAGGCGCTCAGGTCACAAGCATCGCTGTTGATCATCTGATCGCCGAGGCCGATGGTAAAGACCACCGCTCCCTGCCCCGCAGAAGCGCACGAGGTCAAGGCGGGATCATAGGTATTCGCCTCAGGGCACCCCACAAACAGCCCCTGGTCGACGGCGGCATCTTCGGCGTCATAGCCGTAATCGCCGACACCCACTTCAAACTCAGCGTCGCGGCAGAATGGTGGAACCCATGTAGGTGCACCAGGGCTGCCGGGGCAGATACGCGGTGGTGGGGGTGTGTCATTCGTGGCGGCATTCGCGGCGCCGTCGCTGAGCAGGATCAAGATCGGTATTGCCTCTTCGCGCAACCAGGTGCCACCGAAAAGGCCGCCACCTACTTGCAATCCGTCGGCGATATTCGTCGAAGTGCAGAGGGACGGATCGGGCCATCCGGGACAGCCGGTCACACCGTAGGCTGTCAGGTTGGCAATCGATGAAACGACGGAACTCTGATTCGTCGTCGGATTCTGCTGCGTCGTCGCATTGGCGTCGAAGGTGACGATCGCCATACGGTCGTATGGGAAATACATCCTGCCGACGAGCCCCAGTGCCGCAGCGCGAACTTCTTCAAATGGGTGGCACTGCCCCTGGATGCCTGCTGCGGGGTCAGGATCGTTGCAGATGTTGGGATCGCGCATGATGTCATCCGGCCAATCACCCACCACCGCTCCCGTGGAAGATACGCAGTCGTCAATACCATCAGGTGTGCCCCCCTTTGACGGATTATATGTGGGAGGGCTGCCTGGTACGAGAAATTGCTCGGCCCAGGCATCGTCATCGTCCCCGTCACCACACTCGGCGTCGTAGGCCATTGAAGGCGAGGTATCGACGACCAGAACGAGGTCGACAGAGGCAGCCTCCGAGATCGCTTCGGCACGGATGTTGATCGAGCCAAAGCCGATGATCGGCATGAAGGTAAACTCGACCGGCATCGTGGCTTCTACGCGCACAAATTTGCGCGGGACCTCACCGATCTCGCCGTAATTACCGTCTCCGTCGTCATCGGGGCAGAGCTCGATGTCGTGATAGGGGTTCGTATTCGTTGTGGTCATATCCGCGATATCGCAGACGAAGATGTCGGCATCCGCGGGGCTGAGGCTGTTCAAATTGATGAACGCATCTGAAGCCGCCTCGATTTCGGCAAGCGTCCGACCTTCTCGGAACTGATTGGCCGCGGCGAGCGAGGCGGAGTCCACCGCCCGACGCAGGTGGCCTATCTGGATGAACAGGATGCCAGCGTCGACGGTCAGGCCGACGAACGCTGCCAAGCCGACAAACGCCAGCGCGATGAGAACCATCGCCTGGCCGCGTTGGACCTTGCCGGAAGGATCTTTAGGGAACAGGTGTAGGAGTAGGTTCGACATTGACATTTGGCATTATGCTGTAGGCCCAGAGCGTGACCGGATCAGGCACGAAAGCCCGGATCCAGGGCAGCCCCAGCACCATATTGTAATCGTAGTAGATTTCAACCGAGACCATCCCGGTATTGGGTGCAGTTGTGTTTAGCTTCGCTTCAATATCCGATGTTGTATCCAGACCCGTCGTATGATTCGCAAACCTGCTGACCGCTCCAGAGACGACGTTCAGACCTGGACAACCCACCGTATTGATCGGAAAGCGCTTGTCGACGGTATTTCCAAGCACGGCATAGGCGGAGATGATGATGTCATCGGAAGCGGGGTTGAGCGTGATCTGACCGCCTGAGCCAATATTAAGCGATTGCTCAGTGACCGTCTGGGTGCGCAGGTAAAATTGGCAATTTGGATCCTGGTAAGTACCGGTCGCGTCGTTGTGGATGGGATCGTCGTTAGCGGCGAAACGGGCAGCTTCACGCGCGGCGTCAATCACGTCCAGGTAGTAGTTCAACATGAAACCGAACTCGATCAACCCCGACAGCATCATCAGCAGGACCGGAAGGAGGACCATAAACTCTACGATGCTCTGGCCGCGCGATTTTAGTCTGGAACTCTCAGAGCGCTGCTTCAGAAGCGATGGGATAGGCAACTTTCTCAATACACACTCCTCAAAATGTTTCGGTTCCCTCCAGAGCAATTTCATTATATGCCTGACCTATACCCACTGGGGTAGTACCGCAGGACCAAAAGGGGCATTTTATAAGGGCTTCGATACAGAACTGTAACAGAAAAGTAACGGGTTGAGGTGCTCAATAGCCAAGAAGAGCTTCCATACCGGGATCACCCCGGAAATAAACCCACAGTGCACCCAGTATCAGGAAGGGACCATAGGGGATCGGGGTGAACGCTTCGTAGCGTTTCATGGCTGCCATCACCAGCATGTATACAAAGCTGAACACCCCGGCAAGCAGGATCCCTCTCAGCAGAGCGCCGATAACGCCCGGAAATCCAACAGCCAACCCGATCACTAGCGCTAACATCACATCCCCAAAACCGAATGCGACCTCATCAATTTCCTCGCCCCGGCGCCGACCCATCCAGCGTGCAAAGAACGCGCCAAGGACATAGAGCAGGAAAAAGAATACAAAACCAATCAACCCTCCGACGATCGTCCTGGAAGGACCAAGCGAAGGATCCAGGGATCCCACTAAAGCAAAATACAGCGCGGCTGGGATGCTGACGATATGCAGGATCAAGCGGTTCTCCAGGTCGATAATCATGATGAGCATAAAGATTGCTACGGCAATCAGGTCGAGCAGGGAACGATAGGGCGTGCCTGTCGAGAGGAATAGTACGACCGCGGTCGTCAACATGATGATTTCAACGAGGATTTCCCTGATCAGGATTGAAGTGCCGCAATATTCACAGCGTCGTCTACCCGCCAACCAGGCACCCAGACCAGACCAGGCTGCCCAATGTCTCGGAGCACCACAGGCATAACAATGTGGAGTTTGAATATTGCGGGTCGCAGGCAGGCTGCTCGAAGCCACGTTTACTGCCACACCCAACAAATACCCAAGTACAACGGCGATCAACAATATCATAGCGGCCCATTATACATTCAGTTCAATCGACGTGCTCCCAGTATGTTCGGTCATTTCGCTCAGATAGACAGGGAGTGTAACGTGGGCTAGAATGCCTGCGTGGAGCCTGCCTACGCACCGAGACCAGACCCCGACAGGATCAGCACAATGACCGCGCTGATTCTGTTAGCCTATGCGATCATTCGTGTCGCAGAATTACCCACAATTGCTCCAGAGATCACCCTGGCTGGGCTGATCATACGAGTTGAGATCAACACGCGTCTGATTATGCTATCACTGGCTGCAATGTTAGCAGCTGCTGGCGCTGACTGGCTGCTGCGCTCCCACCCGAACAGCACACCTGATTCCAGAACGGCAGAGCACTGGATCCTGCCTGGACTTGCGTCACTGGGCCTGGGCGCCATCCTTAGCCGGCTGCCAGAAGGGATGGGCCTTTGGCTGGGTTTACCGATTGCCGCAGCGCTGCTTACTGCGGTGCTTGTCGCCGAATTTATCGTTTTTGACCCTCAGGACCCACGTTACGACGTGGTTGCCCTGATCCTCAAGACACTCGCCTTTTTGCTGCTCGCCGGATCGTTGTTCGCCGTTAATGGTCTTGGGCTGAGGGCAATCTTTGCGGTGCCCTTGACATTTGCTGCCGCCGGATCGGTCTCCTGGCGGCTGATGAGGCTCGAAGCCGCCTTTCCTGGAGTCGCTCTGCGCTTCGCCTTAGTGATCGGTGTGATTGCCGCCCAGTTAACCTGGGCGCTGCATTATTGGCCGGTCCCCCCATTGCAGATCGCCTTGATCAACGGTCTAAGCGTTTATCTCAGCTATCATTTAATCAGTTTAATTCGTAAGGGGGATCTTGGACGGGGCCGATTGATCGAAATTTCGATTGTGGGGCTGTTGGGACTTTTGGCGATTATATTTGTTGGCTAAATCCGCCCGGCGGGATTCGACTTCAGGATGATTTGCCTTCCTCTTCGTTTTTGCGCGTTGCCCTCCAGCCAACTAAACGCTCCTCACCACGGATTAGCCGCTTAATGTTCGGGCGGAGTGCCAAGGCCACCAGGAACTCGACCAGCACAGCAAACAACACGTAGGCCCAGGGACCGATTCCGAGCGCGGCACGCCAGGCAAATGCGATCCCGGCGATCAACGGAACACTCAACGTAGCTACCGAGGCATAGCCAATACCATAATAGATCCCACCGAGAAGGATCGGGATGCTCACCAACGCACCCACTGGCCAAAGCCCGAAGAAGGCACCCCACGTCGATGCCCCACCGGCACCTCCCTGCCAGACCCAGCGACCCTCCTTACGCTCCAGAAGAAACACCGAATAATTATGCCCGAGCACAGCTGCTGCCCCGGCTAACGCCTCGACCCAGGGATTGCCAGCAGTAATCCAGCCTCCAACGAGGACTGCGAAGGTAGCCTTAAACACATCACCCAGGAGCGTGATCAAAGCCGGGAAGTAGCCCGCAACACGCATGACGTTCGTCGCACCGGTTCTGCCACTGTACCATTTACGGATATCCCGCCCACGTGCGATGCGAACGACGATCAAGCCCGTTGGAACAGCTCCCAATAGATAACCGATAAGGACCCCGAGAACGGATTCAATCGTCATCGTCTCTTCCTCTCCTTAATCAATTCAGCTTTGCTCTTGACTCGGTCAGATCGCCCCGATATGACATTCAGGCTGACCAGCTCGAAACTCGACCCCACAAATCGGTAAGCCCTGCCGATCCATTCTGACCCACGTCTGCTCAAAATCAAGCTCAGCGTGCTTTCGTAGCGCCATTCCCGGATGTCGGTCTCTGAGGGCACAGCTATTCCATTTGGGTGAGAATGGTATATCGCCAAGAGCTCCAGCCCATGGTCTTCCAGCTGGAATAGCCCATTCACTTGCTGTGCAGGATTCATCCTGAAGCGATCAGCTGCCCGAGCGACATTATCAACCGGGATTACTTCGTTAACAAGGTCCGCGTGTCCTCCTAAGAGTCCGCAGGCTTCGAACGGGTATGTGGATCGGATATGACGCGTTATCGTCAGCCAATCTGAGATGTGGATCGATAAAACTTCCTTTGGCATAGATAATTTATTATAAGGGCTTCCACCCAAAACCCCGATCACCGGCGCCCTCTTGATTAACGCATGAATGTGAACATCCTACGCAATAATGCCGCCTTCGGTTAACCGGTATAGGTTGCCAAATGCTTCTTCGATATCCTCAACGGCAATGACCTCACCCGACTTAACATGCTTGAGTTTGCCGGCACGCGCCCTCTTCGTGGCGACCTCACGTACCGATCTGTTTCCGGTGATAGCCTGCTTGACCAGCTCAGCCCCGGCTTGATAACCGATCAAAGGGTTCAAGGCTGTCACAACAATGGCGTTGCGCTCCAATAGTTCAAGCGCCCGGTCAGAATTGGCCTCGATCCCAACTACACATTTCTGAGTAAATGCGTTTACAGCACCGATTGTGATCTGCATCATCTCGAAGAGGTTATGGGCGATGACCGGCATCATGACGTTCAATTCGAGCTGCCCCGCCTGCGACGCGAGCATAACAGTCGTGTCCGCGCCGATCACGTGGAACATCGCCATGTTAAGCATCTCCGCCATAACGGGATTTACTTTGCCGGGCATGATGCTTGAGCCAGGTTGAACTGCTGGCAGGCTGATTTCCGCTAGTCCCGTAGATGGGCCAGATGAAAGCAGGCGAAGATCATTTGCGATGCGCGTCAGGGTCACAGCCAGCGTCCGCAGCGAGGCTGAGAAACCCACCATGTCTGCCATAGATTGCATACTTTCGAACAAGTTATCGGATGAGCGTAGTTCGAGGCCTGTCCACTCCGACAACTCCTCAATCATCCGATGATGATATTCTGGATGGGCATTTAATCCAGTTCCTGCAGCTGTCCCGCCGATGCCCAAAGGGCGCAAGCCATCAGCAGCATCCCGAATACGCTCCATATCGCGCTCAACTGCACGCGCATACGCGCCGAATTCCTGACCGAGCCGGACCGGTACGGCGTCCTGAAGGTGTGTGCGCCCGGACTTAACGATCACATCGAACGATTCCGCTTTACCCTCGAGCGCATCGACCAGGTTCTGGCCGGCATTAAGCAGCTCATCCATGCGTTGAAGACATCCCAGACGTATCGCCGTTGGGATCGTGTCGTTCGTCGATTGAGCCATATTCACATGGTCATTCGGATGTACGAGATAATCTCCCACCTCACCTCCAAGGATCTGGGTAGCCCGATTGGCAAGAACCTCGTTGGCATTCATGTTGTGGCTCGTACCGGCCCCAGCCTGGAACGGATCGACGACGAATTCAGCATCCCATTTCCCTTCCATGACTTCTCGAGCTGCCGTCGATATCGCCTGGGCGATCTCATCATCAAGTAATCCTAAATCACGATTGACCTCAGCCGCCGCACCTTTGATTGCCGCCATCGACCAAATGAAGGACGCATAAGGCAGCAAGGATGAGATCGGAAAGTTCTCAACCGCTCGCTGCGTCTGGGCCCCGTAAAGCGCTTCAGCGGGCACACCAACCTCGCCCAAGGAGTCACTTTCGATCCTGGTCTTCATCGCCACCTCCAATTACCGACAATGTGGATTATTAAGTTTAACCCGAAAAGGAGGGAGCCTGGTGGCTCCCTCCTGAACTTTGAAGTCAAGGGATGCTATCAGTCTAAAGCGCTGTAGCCCGGTCCGTCTTCGAAGTAATCGTAGTTCGGCTGGATATCAGGTGTCAGATCGATGGCCTCACCAGCTTCGAGAACTCGGGTGTGCTCGAGGTGAACGGGCTCACCATGTTGGTTCTCCCCATCGTAGACAGTATCAAAGCCCGGTGTTCCGGCTGGCATACTGACGTATTCACCGCCCTGGGCTGTGAAATCGGTGGGCGTCTCGTCTTCAACAAAGATCGCCTCATATGGGCACTCAGGGATGCAGGCTCCACAATCGATGCAGGTGTCCGGATCGATGTAGTACCAGGGCCACTCGCTTTCGGGTTTCCCGGGTACGATGCACTCCACCGGACATACATCTACACATCCGGAGTCACGGAGGCACAGTCTTGTTATTACATGGGTCATAATCCAAACCTCCAGTTGGTTTGCTGTGAGACGGAGCCGATTTTACCCCTAAGACAAAGATACCACAATTAAGACGAAAATCGTTTGGCGACTTCGTCCCAATTTACCACATTCCACCAGGCTTCGATATACTCAGGCCTTCGATTCTGGTAGTGGAGATAGTAAGCATGCTCCCAAACATCCAGACCCAGAATCGGTGTCATGCCATCCGATATTGGCGTATCCTGGTTAGGAGTGGAGAGCACTTTCAATCCACCCGAGCCATCTTTGACCAGCCAGGCCCAGCCGCTACCGAAGCGCGAACCAGCAGTGTTAGAAAACTCTTCCTTGAAGGCTGCAAAGCCTCCGAATGCCTGGTCAAGTGCATCACTTAATTCACCGTCCGGCTCACCACCGGCCCCAGGTGCCATTACTTTCCAGAACAACGAATGATTGGCGACCCCACCACCGTTATTGCGAACCGCCGTACGAATCGCATCAGGTAAAGCATTGAGGTCGGCAAGCAGATCTTCGATGGCCTTACCCTGGAAATCGGGATGACCCTCAAGTGCTGCATTGGTCTTGGCTACATAACCGGCGTGGTGCTTCGAGTGGTGGATTTCCATGGTCCGAGCGTCGATATAAGGTTCCAACGCGTCATACGGATAATCCAGCTTTGGAAGTTCAAAAGCCATTGCTATTCTCCTTTATCTAATTCCGATGGCGAAAAGTTGATAATTGACCCATCCGGACAATTCCATTAGGATCATGAAACGCCTCCTGGCGCTTCATTTTGAATTCTATTCGTCGCGTAGATGCTTTGTCAAGAAATGCCTGCAGTCCCGATCAAACTGACGCGAGGTCATCGCTATTGAAAGCTGCTCAAGGGCCACGATTGCCACCCAGTTTCGCAATCGCTGTGGGCATATTTGCGGCCTCAACATCTTCAATCCTCATCCGTTTCGCTCAGATTGAAGCGAGCAGCCTGATTATCGCCACCTATCGATTGTGCTTCGCCACAATCTTTCTGATCCCGTTTATGCTCCGTCAACCGAGTGGTGCCTGGCCTGACAGCGGACGTGTCTGGTGGCTCGGCATCCTCTCCGGCTTCTTCCTGGCAGTGCACTTCGCTTCGTGGATCTCCTCGCTCGAGTACACTTCTGTCGCTAGCTCGGTTGTCTTTGTCCAAACGGCACCGCTATTTGTCGCCGTATTTTCACCACTATTTCTGAATGAGGTGCCCTCTCAACGAGCGTGGATCGGGCTCTTCATCGCTTTTTCGGGGGGAGTGGTCATTGCGTTTGGCGATACATGCACATTTCAAGCCAGAATCACATGCCCGCCTGTCTCCGAAATATTAGGTGGCAGCGCACTTATAGGTGACGCCTTAGCATTGATAGGCGGGTTGGCCGGCGCAGCCTACTTGATCATCGGAAGAGAGGTGCGATCAAGTCTTGAGCTGGTTCCGTATGTCAGCGTGGTTTACGGATCAGCAGCGCTCATGCTGCTAACCTGGTCCATCGTCACCGGCGAGAAAATGTTTGGCTATTCGTGGATCACATACGGATTGTTCCTGCTGCTGGCTCTTTTCCCGCAGCTGCTAGCGCACACAACCTATAATTGGGCGCTAAAATATCTCCCAGCTACATCCGTATCCTTAAGCCTTCTTGGTGAACCTCTCTCTGCTGCGCTTTTAGCCTGGCTCCTATTAAATGAGGCGATTCCAATGCTGCGCATTCTGGGCGGCGCGATTGTGTTGATGGGGATCTTCATAACCGTTTATCGAAACACAAAGCGAACCACGCGAACTGAACTACGCGAGTAGAATATAGGCATAGATGGAAAGGACGAATCCCTTATGCAAATACGATGTTATCGCTGTAATTGGAGCTTCTCGCTTAAGAAAGAAGAGATCGCCTTTGCACTTGAAGCGCTGGAGGAGAGCGAGGGGAACCACTATGACGTACGCTGCCCTCGCTGCCGTCATACCAATCGCATTTCATTAGAGCAGCTTAAACAAGCCGCCCCAAAGAGTTCAGAAGGGTAGACTTGAACTCGTCATCGATCTACCAACTCTCATGCCGGTCAGCACGGTCAACGATCTTCCTTTTGGCTATGCGAAGGATTGATTTCATCATTTAGCATCACCGCTTAGAACTTTATGGGCATCACCTGTTTGCAACCTTCGTGAGGTGAACTTGATTCCTTTCACATACAATTGAGGTCCGGAGCGTGCAAATGGTAAGGATTCATTTTGTCCCACACACCCACTGGGATCGTGAATGGTATCTACCGTTTCAGGCTTTCAGAATAAAGCTAGTCCACTTGATGGACCGCTTGCTTGACATCCTCTCAACAGACCACAAATTCACGAATTTCGTACTGGATGGACAGACGATCCTGCTCGAAGATTACCTGGCCATTCGACCCGGCGCATATGAGCGCATCCGAGAGTATGTTCGCTCCGGACGGCTGCACATCGGACCATGGTATGTGCTGCCGGATGAATTCCTGGTTAGCCCTGAAGCGCTCATCCGCAATTTGCTGTGCGGCCGGGAGGTATGCGAGCGGTTCGGCGAACCGATGTCCGTAGGCTATATCCCTGATCCTTTCGGTCACATAGGGCAACTTCCACAAGTCCTGAACGGCTTCGGAATCGAACGGGCTGCGTTCCGTAGAGGATTAAGCGATGAACCGGTTGAACTCTACTGGAGAGCTGGGGCGGGCTCCAAGCTGCTGGTTTCGTATCTCAGAGATGGCTACGATAATGCTGCCCGCGCCCCGGAAGAACCCGAAGCGTTCCGGAACTTCGTTCATAAATGCACAGATTCCCTGCTCGGGCACATGCAGAGCTCACAGGTACTGCTGCTGAACGGAACCGACCATCATGAACCGCAGCGGGACATCCCCGCGCTTATCTCATCGTCGACTTTTGAGAATGAGGTCTTACTCTCAAATTTCGAAATGTACTTTGATGCAGTCGAAGACGAAATCCGGACAGGCTCATTGAACTTGCCGATAATTTATGGAGAGCTGCGGGATCCAAAGCGACAT
Organism: uncultured Anaerolineales bacterium; assembly: GCA_965603565.1. Classification (GTDB taxonomy): domain Bacteria; phylum Chloroflexota; class Anaerolineae; order Anaerolineales; family E44-bin32; genus E44-bin32. The sequence continues at coordinate 10,333 of CBFDDM010000041.1, forward strand.
CATTTGCTCCCTGGCGTGCTTTCCAGTCGGGTGTGGATCAAGCAGCGCAACCACGAATGCGAAACACTGCTCGAGCGCTGGGCAGAGCCTTTCACTGCCTGGGCAAATATCTTTAGCGATGAAATTTCAGACCGCCATCTATGGACAGGCCATATAACCACTCCATTTGTTAAAGACCCACCAGCGCTGCTGAACGAAGCCTGGCGCTTGCTTCTGACCTGTCAACCCCATGATTCGATCTGCGGCTGCTCGATCGATCAGGTCCATGAAGAGATGCGTACCCGCTTTGACATGGTCACCCAAATCGGAAACGAGCTTATACACCAGGCATTAGGCGTGATTTCGCGGCGCATCGATACATCCTCATTCGAGAATCAGGGCTGCCGCGCATCGCTGGTCGTCTTCAACGCCGCCCCGTCTGAAAATACAGGGCGAGTGCACGCGAAGCTTGAATTATCAGCCGGACTCGATCCGCTCGAGATTGTGGACATAAATGGAAATGTAATCCCCTATCGGGTCCTGAAACGAGAAGCGCGGTCACTTGCTGATCTTGACCTCGATAGCGAAGGTCTGACCAGCCTGCTCGCCTTCGTAAACGAAGGGGAGGTCATGGGGTTGGCGATCCAAGATGCCGCCGTCATTGAGCATCCAGACCACATCCTGATCGACGTGACAGTCGCCGAGAATGCGCCTGCCGACGTCGAGCTTGTTTCGCAATTGATCCCGCAGATTGAAGCGCATATCGCGACAGGCATAAGCAAACACTATCGGCTAATAGCCAGATTTGCATCAGAAATCGAGATCGAGTTCCTTGCTGAAAAAGTGCCTCCGGTCGGCTACAAGACGTATGGGCTGCGTTCCTCAGACGGCCCGGCGGAGGACGAGGACATCATGGATGCACCGCTCATCCGCAACGAGTTGCTTGAGCTTGAGTTGATGGCTGATGGCTCATTAATCTTGCGCAGCCTCCGGGATCGTACCGAGTATGAAGGGCTCTGCCGGCTCAAAGATGAGGCTGACCGTGGGGACAGCTACACGTTCTGCCCACTGGACGGAGAGCATGACCACGATATCGAGTGTTGGCTCGGAGAGGTTTCAACCTATCAGGATGCGCTGGGGTCGAAAATAATCTATGAACTCGAATTCGAATTGCCCGAAGGTTTGAACAGCAACCGAAGCGAACGTTCACAAACTCGCCTCTTGCACACTGCACGCATTGAGGCACGGCTCCTGCGTGGAGTGCCGCGTGTAGATCTGACCATCAAGATTGCAAATAAGGCACGCGATCACCGCTTGAAAATCGCCTTCCCCACGGGCATATCGACCGGGCAAGCTACATTCGACACACATTTCGCAATCATCGACAGACCAACAAACATACCCGAAGGTGATCACAGATGGGCAGAGCAACCTGTACCCGAGAAACCGATGCGCCGCTTTGTTAGCATCCGCCGAGATGGTCACGGTTTGATGATCGTAAATCGGGGCTTGAGAGAAGCGAGCGTCGACCTTGATGGGGAAATCTGCATAACGCTGCTGCGCTCATTCGGTTGGCTATCCAGAGATGATCTGAGCACGAGAGATGGCGGGGCTGGGCCAGCAATACAAACCCCTGGTGGACAGGAGATAGGCGAACATGAGTTTCAGATCGGGGTCATCCCGATTGAAGCGGATTTCTATGATGCAGCCGCTCTTGCCGATCAGTTCCAGTTAAATATGATCGGGGTTGGCATCCCTGTCCAAACCGGCAGCCAGGGAAAGTCCATTTCATTCATCAATACGGATCAAGACAGTTTCGAGATTACATCCATCAAGCAGGCCGAAGAACGTGATGGCATCATCGTCCGTGGTGTCAACCGTTCAAATGAAAAGAAGGTGGTCCATCTTGATTTCGGCACCCCGATCCTGGCAGCCATGCGGACCCGAATGGATGAATCCGAGATCGGACCACTAACGGTCAAAGCCGACTCCGGAATTGGTCTTGAGTTGGCCGCCGGAGAAATTGCAACGATCAGGGTAACACCTGGAGGTTGAGGAAAACTTGCCTGGCATCACCCAGGGCTTATTCGAATAGGTTGCTGAGCGCCATTATAAGGATCTCGCGCGCGGCATCGATAGCCTGTTCATCCTCCAGCCCGTAGACAAGCACGCGCATATACACATCCGAGCTGCGGACGTGCAAACCGCTCCAAATTTCTGATTCCGCCCCACCCCAAAATGCTTCATCCTCGATACCATCCACATCTTCGATACCCCGATCCTGGACTTTTCGGCCACGATAGAGTTCGATTACATCGTAATTATTCTGTGTCATGACCGAGGCCATGCCTTGCTGGAATACGATGTCAAGCACAACCAAGCGTTCGTCGGGATTGCCTGGTTCGGTGAACACACATAATCTCTCGCCAATAGGATTGTCCAGATCGATCGATTGAGGCTCGCTCAAATCTCGCCCGACGATATCTTCGACCTGATCATCCTCGACCAAGGAACATGGATCGACGGGGTCGGTCGGCGATGAGATCTGCGGCAATCGGAAGAGCGGACCCTGTCGAAAATCCCCTTCGCCTGTCGTTGCGCTGATTTCGCTTGGGCTCGGCCGGCTGGCAATGAACAGTAAGATCACGCTTGCGATCAGAATGACAACGATCAACGGCAGCAGCCAACTTGGCGATTGTTCAGTGTCAGACATCCAGATACTCCCTAATCTTGCTCATTATTTGATCATCATTGTAGTGGGAAGGTCTGTCTTCCGCTATGCGACCGGGGTCACATCGAACTAGCCGGGTACGGTTAGCCGCTCGCGCTGCATTTGATGCATCCGGGCTGACGTCAGCGTTGATAAGGCCATCAAACCCGCCAGTATCAAGAAAAGCAAATTGAATCCGGAGGCATCGGCGATGAGCCCGCTGAAAAACGCTCCGATGGATCCGCTAGCAAACGTGAAACCCAGAACAAGCCCGGATGCAACACCTGACTTGCCGGGCAGCAGGCGCTGTGCGAGGACGACGATGATGCTGTGAGAAGCGCCGATGAAGGCGCCAGCGAAGAGTGTCACCAACACCAGCAACCATGTCGTGGAGATCGACCCGTAAAAGAATAAAGGTATGGATGCCAGTAACAAGGATGCGGTCATGACGTAGCGGTTTCCAAAACGGTCAGCCAACCAGGCTCCGGCGATCCCGCCAAATGCCGAGCCACCCATATAAAGTGCTGCAATGGGTCCAAAAACGCTTGGCCGGAAACCAAGATCTTGAAGATATTTGGGCAGGAATGTCATCATCGACACCTGGGTCCATGATCGCGTGAAGATGGTGATCACAAAGGGGATCACATAAGACCAATTGGTTGTCGTGCGCGCGGGGACATTGGTGTTGGTCGCTTCGGTGGAAACGGCTTTCTCAACATCCAGTGCGGCTTTCGGAAGCATGTAGATCGCTACCGGTAGGATGAAGATAAATAGCATGAAGAGACCCATCGGTCCCCAGCGGTCTAATAAGGGTCCACCGATCGCCGGACCCAGGAACAAGCCTCCTTGTCCGAAAAAGAAAAAGAACGATGCCGCAGTGGTTTCCATCCGGGATAGATGCACGCGTCCACGCTCCGTCGCTTCTGCAGTTGCAGCCGGATGATAAGCACCTGAACCCAGGGAAGCCAGCACGAGGAACACCAGCGCGGCGGGACCTTCGACAGAGAATGCCAGGCTAAAAAATGCCGCCATCCAGATCAGACCGCCCAATTCGACGAACCGATTTCCGATGCGGTCTGCAAGGATGCCAAAAAGCGGTTGTGACAGCGAACCACTCAGACTGTATGCCGTGCTTACGAGGCCGATCACCGAATTGGAGAGGCCGAGCGGCACGCTCAGCACAGCCAGCAGGAGCGGGTGCTGACTGTTCAGCAGATCGATAGACAAATGCGATAATGCCGTAGCACGGAAGGCCCGGTCTTTTAGCAAGCTCATCTGTAGAGTTTATGCGAATGGACGTAGGTGTATATCCGCGGCAGTAAAAAATATCTATATGGCTCTCCCGCGCGTGCTCTTCGGCGGATCTCACTTCCCGAAATTTCGAGCGCAGGAACATCAAGAAACGTCAATTTTTCATTCAGCCCCGGTATCTGTTTTTCAAGCTCATTGAGATCGGCATTGGTGCCTTGTCTACGCATCACGCAGATTAAATCGCATAGCTGAACGAATTCCTGTGGTTTATGCCAGGTGGGCAAGTCCCTCAAAGAATCCATACCCATAATGTAGGCGAATCTTTCTTCGGGGAGTCTTTCCTGGAGCCAGGAGATCGTACCAACGGTGTAATGCGGTGGCTCCCGTTCCAGATCAGCACTGGAAAGCTCAAATTTCTCATCATCAGCGGTGATAATCTGGACCATGGCGGTGCGATGTTCGACCGCAGATATCGGTTTGTCAGGTTTGTGCGGTGGCTGAGCCGTCAGAACCCAAAGCACTTCGGATAAACCAAGAGAATCGGAAGCCTCAGCGGCGAGAACGGTGTGCGCGAGATGTGGGGGATCGAAGGTTCCGCCGAAAATGCCGATCACAGCACCCACTCCAATTCATACTCGCCGATCCGAACGGTATCCCCCGATTCGACCCCGGCCTCGCGAAGTGCCTGCTCGACACCGAGATGCTCGAGCAACCCCTGAAAACGTCTTACCGCTTCGTCATACTCCCAATAGGTCATGTCGGCGGCACGCTCTACGGCTTCTCCGCTGATACGCCAGGCACCCTCCTCCTCGCGCTCGATGCTGAACTCCTTGATCTCAGGTTCAGGCCGGTAGACCGGCAATTCATCTTCTTCTGGTCTTCGCACTTCCGCTTCCTGAAGCAAGTGATAGGCTTTCCAGAGGACCTCGCGCAGTCCCTGGCGAGCGAGCGCCGAAATCTCCATTACCTCGAAGCCGCGCCTAATAAATGCCTCCCTGAGCTCAGGCAGCTGCTCCTGAACCTCCGGCAGGTCGATTTTATTGATCGCCACGACCTGTGGTTTTGAACTCAAGCGCTCGTCGAAAAGCGAAAGCTCTGTGTTGATCTGTGAAAAGTCCGCCAGCGGGTCCAGCGCGCTGCCATCGATGAGATGAATGAGCACGAGCGTCCTCTGTATATGCCTCAGAAACTCAAATCCCAGCCCAACGCCTTGATGCGCGCCCTCGATCAATCCAGGAATATCCGCCAGCACCATCGTGGCATCGATTTCCAACTCGACGACTCCTAAATTGGGAGCAAGCGTCGTGAATGGATAGGCTGCAATTTTCGGTTTCGCGTTTGTCACGGCCGCCAGAAGGGTGGACTTTCCAGCATTCGGCACTCCAATGATGCCCACATCCGCCACCAGGCGCAGCTCAAGATCGATCCATTTCTCCTCGCCCGGCGCGCCTTTCTCTGCCATGCGTGGAGCTTGATTGCGTGCCGTGGCATAACGCGCATTTCCACGCCCGCCCCGGCCTCCCCGGCAGACGACCAGCTCCTGTCCGGGTTCGACCAAATCTCCAAGGATCGCGCCTTCTTCCGAACGGACAATCGTCCCGGGCGGCACAGGGATACGCACATCATTCGCGCTGCGACCGGTCTTGTTGCTTCCGCTGCCAGGTTTGCCATCTTCCGCGCGGAAATGCCGCTGCCGACGAAATGTCGAGAGCGTGCTCTTCTTGGGGTCCACATAGAGGACGACATCGCCGCCATGGCCTCCGTCCCCGCCATCCGGACCACCTCGGGGCACGTATTTTTCTCTTCGAAAATGCACCGAACCGTCGCCTCCCTTACCTGAGGAGACAAAGATGCGCGCTTCATCCATAAACATCGTTTCTAATCTTCCCCGTTATGATTACGACAGCGCAATTATACCTGTCGAAGGATGACTCGTCGCGGTCATGGAAATGTTTGCAAGCCAGACCCGAATATGCTAGATTTGGTCCATCTAACCTTTATTCGTTTCAGGAGAACTAAATGAGTCCATCAAAGGTCCCTGATATTGTCATTGGTCGTCTGCCGCTTTATCTGCGCGCGCTGACCCAGATGACCCAGCAGGGAAAAGAAATTACATCCTCACAAGAACTGGGTGGTGAATTGGGAATCTCCTCTGCGCAAATTCGCAAAGATCTTTCACAGTTCGGCGAGTTTGGAAAGCAAGGCACCGGCTACAACATCGAGTATTTGATTGAGCAACTAAAACGGATCCTGCACCTCGATCAGATCTGGGACGTGGCACTCATCGGGGCCGGCGATCTTGGTACCGCCGTCGCCAACTACGGGGGGTTCGTGGATCGCGGTTTCCAAATCCGCCGTGTTTACGACAATGACCCAGCCAAGATCGGCACAACCGCAGGCAATTTCCAGGTCCGATCCATGGACAACCTGGAGCAAGACCTGGCTGAGATGGATATCAAGATCGTTATGCTGGCGGTGCCCGCCTCGCATGCGCAGGAGGTGACCGAGCGCCTGATCCAGACCGATGTCGAAGCGATACTCTGCTATGCACCGACCTCGCTAACTGTCCCGGAATCGATTAAGGTCCAATATATCGATCCGGTGCTGCACCTGCAGCACATGACATATTACTTTTCAAGCTGATGGCCAGATCGTTAACTTCAAAGCCCCTCGCAGAGTGCGAGGGGCTTTTACGTTAGCAAGAAATTTAGACCGCCGGTAAGCTGCGACGCAGTCGCTCCAACATGGGGAGTGCACGTGCAGCACCCTTTGCAGTACAAGCGACCGGTTCTTCAGCGAGATAAGCAGGGACGCTGGTCTCCTGGGTCAACCATTTATCCATACCCCGCAGCAGCGCCCCGCCCCCGCATATCACCATCCCGCGGTCGATGATATCAGAAGCCAATTCGGGCGGAGTTTTCTCCAGCACATTGCGAATCGAGACTGCCATCAGCTGGAGAGTCTCCTGAATCGCCTCGACGATTTCGCTTGTCGTGAGAGTAACGGGGCGCGGTAGTCCGGTGACCTGGTCCTGGCCCTGCAATTCGATGGATCGTTCTTCATCTTGAGGAATAGCCGCACCTACCCTGATCTTCGCTTGTTCAGCAGTACGAGGCCCGATGATCAAACCGTATTTCTTGCGCACATAGCTGCTGATCGCCTCATCGATTTCTATACCCCCGATACGGGTTGCGTCAGCCGCGACGATGCCGCTCATCGCCATGACCGCCGCCTGCGTCACACCACCACCCAGGCTCACGACCATGTTCCCAGAAGGAGTTGCGATCGGCAGACCCACACCGATTGCAGCCGCGAGCGGCTGCTGGATAAGGTGGACGTCTCGGCTTCCTGATTGGATCGTGGCCTCGTGGACAGCCCTTGACTCAACGCTGGTCGCCCCTAGCGGGACGGTGATCATCACGCGCGGCTTGAACAACCGGGCAGGTCCAGAAACCTGCTCAATGAAATGGCCGAGCATCCGGTGTGTGATTTCGAAATCGGCAATGACGCCATCGCGCAGCGGTCTGGCGACCTCGATAACGTCGGGCACCCGGCCATCCATATCATTGGCAGCGTGACCGACGTCAACGATCTTCAACTCTTCAATATCAATTGCGACAACCGTGGGCTCGTGCAGTACGATCTCGCCATCTTCACAGATCAGCGTATTGACCGTGCCCAGGTCAATACCAAGATCCTTGCCGAACAGCGCCATTTCAGGCTCCTTCGTCGGAGCGTTCTTGTACGCTTGAGGGGCGTGATCGTCTCCGGTAGCGGCTGGCTGCCTCAATACGCAATTTGGAGCGCCTGAGCGCAGCCTGTATGCGCAGATACTCGTCCGTGTCGGGCGGTGGGCCTTCTTTAAGGTAGCGCTCAGCGCGTTCCTTGGCTTCTTCGGCTCGAGCGATGTCTATTTCCTCGATCGACTCCCCCACGTCAGCAAGAACGGTGATCAGCTCTGGCCGTACTTCAAGAATTCCGCCTGCGATCGTGAATATGTCTTCCTCGCCCTGGTAGCGCACACGCAGAATGCCGAAATCCAGATTGGTCAGCAATGGCGCGTGATTGGGTAGGATCCCCAGCTCGCCCTCAACCCCCGGCGCGATAACAACATCGGCCGGGCCTTCGAAAAGGGATTTATCCTGGGTTACGATCTCACAGCGGATCGGCATGAACTATCTCCGGTTTGCTCAGGCTGCTTCCAGCTCAAGAGCTTTTTCGACAGCCTCATCGATGGTTCCAACCATCATGAAGGCTTGCTCGGGCAGCTCATCATGTTTTCCATCAAGGATCTCTCGGAAGCCGCGCACGGTCTCGCTCAATGGCACGTAGCGACCTTCCTGACCGGTGAACTGCTCGGCAACAAACATCGGCTGAGAGAAGAAACGCTCAATCTTTCGAGCGCGTGAAACAACGAGCTTGTCCTCTTCGCTAAGCTCTTCAATCCCCAGAATGGCGATAATATCCTGCAAGTCCTTATAACGCTGAAGGACCTGCTGTGCATCTCGCGCCACGCTGTAGTGCTCCTCGCCTACGATTTGAGGGTCGAGAATACGGGAGGTGGAGGCAAGCGGATCGACTGCCGGATAGATGCCTTTCTCAGAAATTGCGCGCTCAAGCGCGATTGTCGCATCAAGGTGTGTGAATGTGGCAACGGGCGCGGGGTCGGAATAATCGTCCGCGGGCACATAGATCGCCTGCATAGATGTGATTGACCCGGTCTGGGTGGAGGTGATGCGCTCCTGGAGTTCCCCCATCTCGGTTGCCAGCGTGGGTTGGTATCCAACCGCCGAGGGCATACGACCAAGTAATGCGGAAACCTCCGCACCAGAGAGACTGAAACGGAAGATGTTGTCGATGAAGAGCAGCACGTCTCGTCCTTGATCACGAAAGTATTCCGCCATTGTCAGTGCGGTCAGGCCGACTCGCAGGCGAACGCCCGGCGGCTCGTTCATCTGACCGAAGACCAGAACAGTATCCGCCATCACGCCCGACTCGACCATCTCCCTATAAAGCTGGGTGCCTTCACGCGTGCGCTCACCCACTCCTGCAAACACGGAATTGCCTTTGTGGACCGTTGCGATCGTGCGGATGAGTTCCTGAATGATGACCGTCTTACCTACGCCAGCACCCCCGAAAATGCCGGTCTTACCACCCCGGGTGAACGGCGCGATCAGGTCAATAACCTTCAAACCGGTCTCGAATACCTCCACAGAGGTCGCCTGTTCATCAAACGCAGGCGCAGGACGATGGATGGGCAATGTCGCTTCAGCATCCACGGGGCCAGCCTTGTCGATCGGGTTGCCCAGCACGTCGAATACGCGACCCAACGTCGGTTCCCCGACCGGGACACGGATCGGAGCGCCGGTTGCAAGCGCTTCCCGACCACGTTGGAGCCCGTCGGTCGAATCCATCGCTACGGTCCGTACGGAGTTGTTGCCCAGATGGCGCTGGACTTCCAGAACCAATGGCTCATCCATACCCTCACGAGCGATCTCAACCGCTTCAAAAATTTCAGGCAGTTCGCCCGGGGGGAAATCGCAATCGACGACTGCGCCCTGCACCTGAACTACCCTACCAATAACACCTGCCATCCTTGCCTCCAGAAATCATTTCTGATTCTATGAATGCTTACCCCAGCGCTTCGGCTCCTCCAACGATATCGAGCATATCGTTGGTGATTGCCTGTTGTCGCGCTTTGTTGTATTCCAATCGCAGCGCCCCGACCAAATCAACGGCATTGTCGGTCGCGTTACGCATCGCCACCATCCGGGCAGCATGCTCGCTGGCGAGCGATTCTGTGATCGCCTGATACACTTGAAGCTCCGTAAGGCGCGGCACAATCGTGCTGATCAACGCCTCCTGATTCGGTTCATAAATATAGGTCGGCAGCGGACCGCCCTGGTAAGTCGAGCCTGCCGCAGTCTGTGTTCCATTGGCTCCAATCGGGATCTCCTCGAACGTCACCGGGAGGAGCATTTTCCGACGGGGGATCTGGGTCAGTAGATTGACAAAATCAGTGTAGACGATAAACACCTGGTCTGCAGTTCCCTGGATGAACTCATCGATTGCCAAGCGCCCGATTGCAGAAACATCGGCAAACGTGGGCTCTGCAGGAAGGTCGCTGAATTCAGCCAGGATATCTACCCGCCGGCGGAGAAGCATCTCACGACCTTTTCGGCCGACAGAGATGTAGCGGACCGGCACTTCGATATCACCAAAGGCTTCCATCGCATAGCGAACCACGTTGGCGTTGTAGGCCCCGGCGAGACCACGATCACCCGTAACCAAGATCACCAGAACGCTGTTAATGCGTTCGCGTACTTGTAGAAAGGGGTGCACGGATTCGCTTGCTGGTTGGAGCGAGAGGTGCTTGAGCACCTGCCAGGCTTTATCAGCATAAGGTCGGGTCTCACGCACGCGCGCCTCGGCTTTGCGCACACGGCTGGCACTTACCGCCTCCAATGCACGCGTAACCTGGGAGATGTTCTCGATGCTTTTAATGCGCATCCGCATTTCGCGGGCAGATGCCATGATCTATTTCTCCCGGCTAGTCTCTACTCAGCCCAACTGCGGTTAAACGTCTCAATCGCAAGCCGGAGTTCCGTTTCGGTCTCTTCGGTGATCAGCTTCTTTCCAGCGATATCTTTTAAGATCTCGGGGTTTGATGCTTTCATGCTGCGTAGAAGCGCCTGTTCCCATTCGACGATCTGGTCGACGGGGATATCATCCGCGTAGCCGCGTGTTGCCGCGAACAGAACGACGACCTCTTCTTCAAGCTCATATGGCTGATATTGCGGCTGTTTGAGGATTTCCTGCATACGCTGTCCACGAGCAAGTTGTGCCTGGGTCGTCTTATCAAGATCGGATCCGAACTGTGCAAACGCGGCCACTTCACGGTAAGCTGCCATGTCCAACCGAAGTCGACCCGCAACCTGCTTGATCGCTTTCGTCTGAGCGTCACCACCTACCCGCGAGACGGAAATACCGGCGTTAATCGCCGGGCGTATGCCGGCGTTGAACAGGTCGGTTTCGAGGAAGATCTGCCCGTCGGTGATCGAAATCACGTTTGTCGGGATATACGCGGATACGTCGCCAAGCTGGGTTTCGATGATCGGCAGCGCTGTAAGCGAGCCACCCGATCCGCTGACCTTCATGACCTGGTATTTGCCGCTGTCGTCCAGCGCTTCCAGCGCTTGCCGCGCGCTGTCCTCGGCCAATGGACCGGTGTAGACCTCTCCATTGACTGCGGCTACTGGCTCGACATCGCCTTCGTGCTCGTCAGGGACGATCACAAAATCATCTGCGTGGCGCACGGCCCGTTCCAGCAAGCGGCTGTGCAGATAGAAGACATCGCCAGGATAGGCCTCACGACCCGGAGGTCGGCGCAGGAGCAGCGAAACCTGCCGGTATGCCCATGCGTGTTTTGTCAGGTCATCGTAAACAACAAGGGCGTCCTTGCCTTGCTCAGCGAAAAATTCACCGATCGCGCAGCCTGCGTATGGTGCGATATATTGCAGTGCGGCAGGTTCATCCGCCGCAGCAACAACGACGATCGTGTGATCCATAGCACCATGGGTCTCCAATGTCGCCACGGTGCGGGCAACGCCAGCCCGTTTTTGACCGACCGCTACGTAAATGCAAACCAGATCCTTTCCGACCTGATTGATGATCGTATCGACTGCCAACGCGGTCTTGCCCGTCTGTCGATCGCCGATGATTAACTCTCGCTGACCACGACCGATCGGGATCATCGCATCGATCGCTTTGATGCCGGTCTGGACAGGTGTGTCGACGTCCTTGCGTTCGACAATGCCGGAGGCAATACGGTCAACAGGGCGGAAACCTTCATTCTGGATTGGACCTCGTCCATCGATCGGCTCACCAAGTGCGTTGACAACACGTCCGATTAACGCATCGCCCACCGGTACGGACACGATACGACCGGTGGTGGAGACCAGCATGTCCTCCTCGATCTCATCATACTCACCCATGATGAGCACACCGACGGTATCACGCTCGAGGTTGAACGCGATGCCCAGAACACCATTCGCAAACTGGACGAGTTCCTGCGCACGGACACCCGACAATCCAGAAACGCGGGCGATACCATCGCCCGCTTCAATCACCGAACCGACATCCTTGAGTTCAACATCCGGTGCATATTCTTCAATTTGCTTTTGTAGATCACTGGAGAGATTCTTTACCAGATCCGACATTGGCCCTCCCGTTTAAGGGTCTGGTTTGAGGAAATTTGCACAACCGCATATGCTCTGGCGAGAAGACCTGCTTCCAAAAAATCAGGCAGAAGCAGCCTTCAAATGACATCAGAACGGGGTTTGCACACCGCTGGAAATCATACCTGAAGGCATCCATTTTGTCCAGCAAATCACAATCGGAGCCCGTTTGTGAGGCTACTCTGAACCCACCGGGCCGCGTTTCTGGCCCTCGCCGAGCTGCACGGAGCGTTCATACGCTGCCCAGATAGCCCTCGAAAGCGCAGTGCGAAACCCGGCTTTCTCCAAATAATATAGGGCGGCTGCCGATGTCCCACCTGGTGAAGTGACCTGGTTGCGCAGCCTGGCCATATGCCTGGGAGAGTGTTCATAAAAAGCCACGGTCCCTTTCAACGTCTGCACAACTAACTGCTCAGCGATGCGACGTGGAAAACCAAGATGCACCCCGGCATCAACCATCGCTTCCATAAAGAGGAAGGCATAGGCAGGACCCGTTCCGGAGAGCGCGGTGGCCATATCGAGGTAGTCCTCATCTTTGACAAAAATTTCCTCACCGAAAGCGCTTAATACCGCGCGTGTTTGCTCAAGCTGCCGACCATTGACCGCCGCCGTCGCGGTCCAAACGGTGATGCCCTGCGCAACCTGCGCAGGCGTGTTGGGCATCGAGCGCACGATTGCACCATGTTTTGTACCTTTGACGAGCGCATCCAGCGTAGTTCCTGCAACAATAGAGATGATTAACGCTGATTCGGGAAGCCTACCGGTGATGTCTTCCATAACCACTTGAACCGTTTGTGGTTTGACTGCGAGGATGACAATATCGGCTCCTTCGACAGCAACATGGTTGTCACTCGTTGTACTGAAACCGTACTCCGAATTTAATGATTCTAGGCGCTTCTGGCGAGGTCCGGACATCAAGATCTGTTCAGGTTGAATATCACCCACTGCGAGCAGACTTTTTGCCATGGCTTCACCCATCACGCCGGGTCCAAGGATTACGATTTTTTCATTACTGAGCATCTGAAACTCCCGTAATAGCGTCTAAGATTCCAGCTTTAACACAAATTTGATCATGTCACTTTATAGGCGGTCTGTTATTCAGGGTTTGGCGAAATAGCGCAACGCCACTCGGATGCGTTCTTCCACATCTTCCGGCGTATCTTCGGGGATTGACTGCACTGCTGCTTGCGCTTCGACGAGGCTGTACCCGAGCGTTGTGAGGGCATCGAGCACTTCCGTATCCAACTCGCTTGGCAGCGGTACATCGATTGCGGGCGCGCTGAGCACATCTTTGAGATGGAAGATGATTTTCTCTCCGGTCTTTTTGCCCACACCCGGCACCTGGGAAAGGATACCGGCTTGCTGGTTAACAACTGCTGAGCGAAGCACATCAGGCGAGAGATGCGAAAGGATCGCCAGGGCCAGCTTTGGCCCGATCCCCGATATCCCTAAAAGGATTTTAAACAAGGAGAGCTGCTCCGCAGTGCTGAAACCATACAGTGACAATTCGTCCTCGCGCACGACCAAATATGAGTGAATAAAGAATGGCTTTCCGACTTCCGGACCCGCATCATGGACTGAATTCGTTATGGCTATGCGAAAACCAATGCCATTGACTTCAAGCGTCAGGCTGCCTTCTTCGACATGCTGGACCGTGCCGCGGATGGACGTGATCATTCTAAATCCTCAATCCGTGCTTGAAGCGCGGCACTGTTAGCGTGGCATATTGCGACAGCCAATGCATCGGCCGCGTCGTCTGGCTTGGGCAAATCGTCCATCGTCAGCAGCATTTGGACCATGCGCTGCATCTGGCCCTTATCCGCCGCGCCATAACCGGTCACCGCCATTTTTATATCCTGTGGTGTGTATTCCTCAATCGCAAGCCCTGCTGTCGCCAGCGCGAGCAGGACTACCCCTCTAGCCTGCCCGACGCTGATCGCGGTGGTGACATTCTTCTGGAAAAAAAGACGCTCAACGGCAGCCTGATCAGGCTGATACCGTTGGAGCAGCGCTTCTAGATCATTGTGGAGTTTGACAAGCCGCCTGGACATCGATTGGCTTGAAGAAGTACGGATCACGCCGTAATCGATCAAGTGCAGAGCGGCATCGGGCGCCCGCCGCACCAATCCAAAACCGGTCAGTGCCGTCCCAGGATCGATTCCAATGACCAACATCACGAGCTGCGCAGCAAGACGGTCGCTCAGGCCGCTTCGAGCAAATGGAGCGCGTCGTCTGTCACATGCAGGTTGGAATAAACATTCTGGACATCGTCCAGATCCTCAATGCGCTCGATTAAGCGCATTGTTTTGACGGATTGATCCGGTGACAGCTCAAGCGTTGAATTCGGAACCATGCGCAGTTCGGCTTCATCCGGATTCAAGCCGGCAGCGCGCAGCGCGTCGTTAACCATCTTGAACCGGTCAGTGGGTGCGAACACCTCAATTTCATCATCACCGATGATGACGTCCTCCGCACCTGCGTCGACGGCAACCTCAAAAACTTCGTCAGGGTTGATATCTTCAGCATCAAAGTAGAAGTAACCTGAACGGTGAAACTGCCAGGCGACAGAACCTGCGTCAGCCATGTTGCCACCGGCATCTTGCAACGTGTGCCGCAACTCTGCAACCGTGCGATTACGGTTGTCG
>CBFDDM010000042.1:0-24953 GCA_965603565.1 uncultured Anaerolineales bacterium
CTGCTCCCTCTATGAGTCCCGCTGCGAGCCGGCATGTTCTCGTGTGCTGCGATGTGCAGGGTGAGCCAACGGGTGTTGGCTTCCGAGCCGTTGGCTCACCCAGGCAGCGAGGCAATACCATAGAATGCAAGTCCCGTGCCGCTCCAGGGCCTTTTCGCGATCCATCAATTATTTCCCTGAAACCGGGGCTGTTCATGGGAAGCAACCGGAACGTCCTCGACCGAATTGCCGATGGACAGCGGACGTGTACAATCAGTGCATCGGAACCTCAACGCGGTGAGGTAACCACCCTGGCCTCTTTCCACCAACACTAGATTGTCGATCGGGGGTTAATCCTTACAGGGCGCATTTCCACGAGCAAGCTAGGGGTAGGCAGCATGAAACGTAAACTGCGTGGTCTCAAGCAGAGAAAGATCCAACTGGATCTTAATCTCTATCGCCGCGAAGTGCCCATGCCCGGATTGATGGATTCATTCCTGAGCGCCGTGGATATCAAACCGCAAGGTGCCCAGCACACGATCGTCTTCATGCACGGCTATGCGGGTGTCGCCGAGACATGGGAATATCAGATCAATCATTTCATGCGTTTTGTGCGCGTCGTCGCACCTGACCTGCGCGGACACGGTCAAAGCGACGCGCCCATGACGCAGTACACGATGGAGGAATTGGTCGGCGACCTCGAAGCGGTCAGCAAGCACCTTGAACTCCCTGCTAAATTCAGCCTGGTCGGCCACTCGTTCGGCGGATCTATTTGCGTGGAATATGCCGCCAAACACCCTGAACGTATCGACAAGCTGGTGCTGATCACCACAGCCGGTGAATACCCGGTACCCAGAGCCAGCGCCCTCCTGTCTCGCGTTCCCACCGCCGCGTTCAGACCTTTGTGGCGATTCAGGCCGCGCTGGAACGCAGATATTCACGTGATGAAGCGCATGATGCTCAACAACCTGCGCAAATGGCAGGGGTGGTCATTGATGGAAAAACTGCAGACACCCACGCTGATTATCACGGGAGAACGCGATCGCTATTTCCCGCGATCGGTGTTTGAACGTGTAAGTGAAACGATCCCCAGTGCCGAGGTGGTCGATATTGGCGCCTCCAAACATAAGGTCCAACTGGAACGGTATAAAGCCGTCAACCGTGCTCTGGAGCGTTTTCTCTTTTCAGCAGAAGAGGGAACTCGCCCCAGCTGGAGGCAAGCCGCACCGGACGCCCATCTGCCCGGTGATCGACCCTGGCTAAGAAGTTACGGAGATCACACACCCCACACCATCCCGATCCCTGACCAACCGTTGTATCGTTTTCTGGAGACTGCGGCAGATTGGCTGCCTAAGAAAATCGCCACGGTGTTCTACGGTTCCACACTGACCTACCAGCAGCTAGAGCGGAAAGTCAACCAATTCGCCCACGGCTTGCACGGTCTCGGGCTGAAACCCGGTGACAGGGTGATGATTGTCCTTCCCAATATGCCGCAGTTGATCATCGCTTATTATGCGATCATGAAAGCGGGCGGCATTGTCGTCCTTCCAAACCCTGATGCCGACGCCGACAGCATCGTCCGGCAGGTTCTCGATGTCGACGCCAAATTCCTGATCACATTGGACGCCTTCGGTGAGCTGATGCAGGATGTCGAAGAACAAACAAACGCGAGCATTATTCGAACCACTCTTCGGGATGCAGTTTCTGGTCGGACGTACCGACAGCTGATTGGCCGCTGGCAGGGTGCCGGTTTTGACCAGGATCTATCTACCCAACTATCGACAACGATCCCTGACATGGATCGGTTGATGATGGATGCTCGCTGGGATCCACCCCATCTGGGCATCGACCCAGAGTCGGTGGCCGCGATCCTTTTCACCAGCGGGACGACGGACGAGCCCAAGGGGGTCTGCCTGACTCATCGCAACCTGGTTGCCAACGCGTTGCAGACACGTCATTGGATACCTGAACTCGAAATGGGCGCGGAGACGTTTCTAGTCGTAATACCCCTCACCCACAGCTACGGCATGACCAGCGCGATGAACATCCCGATCGCGCTGGGCGCTAGAATCGTTTTGCTGTCAGTTTTTGAACTAGATCAGGTTCTCGAGCATATCCGTGAGCATAAGCCAACCATATTCCCCGGTGTGCCCTCGATCTATACAGCCATCAACGAAGCTGAGAATGTGCGGGAGTTTGGACTTTCCTCGATTAAAGCTTGCATTAGCGGTGCGGCTCCGCTGCCCATCGAGGTGCAGGAGAAGTTTGAGAAGCTTTCCAAGGGTCGCTTGGTTGAGGGCTACGGCCTTACCGAAGCTTCACCGGTGACCCACGCTGTCCCATTTGATGGTCCATCCAAGCCCGGCTCGATGGGCATCCCGATACCCAGCACGGAAGCCAAGATCGTGGATTTGATAACCGGGGCTGATTTGACTCCGGGAGGCGTTGGCGAGCTGCTCGTGCGTGGTCCCCAGGTCATGCTGGGCTACTGGCAGGGTCTTGAAACCGGCCACACAGGCGAATCTGCGCTGCGTGACGGCTGGCTCTACACCGGCGACGTCGCAGTGATGGACACAGACGGCTTTTTCACGGTCATCAGCCGTAAGCGCGACACGATCATGGCGGGGGAATACAGTGTTTACCCACGCGACATCGAGGAAGTTCTCTACGAGAACAGCAAAGTGATGGAAGTCGCCGTCGTCGGGGTCCAGGCTGAAAATGGCGAGCAGCGCATCAAGGCTTTCGTCGTCCCTCGGCCTGGAGCGCAGCTGACAGAGGAAGAGCTACTCCAGCTATGCCAGCGCAGACTCGAGCCCTATGCCGTGCCTTGGGAAATCGAGTTCCGCCAAGAACTTCCTAAATCGTTTGTGGGCAAGATTTTGAGGCGCATGCTTGTAGACCCGCCACCACCTTGAGAGGAAAAGCTCGGCAAGGAAACTGTGCAATCGGGAGAATTGTCAAAACGATCACCTGGAAGCCCCTCGGTAAATGATGTTCCCCAATAAACGTCTTTTGCTTACCGTATTCTTATTGACTTTCCTGATCGGATGTATAGCATTAGTTTTGCCTATGACACCGATTTTCCGCACCTGGTCGCGCCTCAACGGGCGCGTGCTATATGAAGTACAAACGGATCGTCCGATCATCGCACTGACGATCGATGATGGCCCGGATCCGCAAACCACCCCACAAATTCTGGACCTGCTTGCAAAGCATGATGCGCGGGCGACTTTCTTCATGCTTGCGAATCGGATCGCGGGCAACGAACATTTGATCACGCGCCTTGTATCGGAGGGACATGAGCTGGGCAATCATTTAGTTGAGGATCGACCCAGTATATTCCATCCTGCCGATGAATTCCGGGTAAGGTTCGATCAAGCACATACTTCGCTGAGCCGCTTTGCTGAGGTCCACTGGTTCAGGCCGGGTTCCGGCCTCTACTCAGAAGAGATGCTCACAACCGTGGAGCGCGCTAATTACCAAACGGCGCTTGGCTCAATCTATCCATTTGACTCACACATCCCTTCGCCGTGGTTCGCCTCCCGCTACATCCTCTGGCAGGCGAGACCTGGATCGGTTATTGTCCTTCATGACAACGGGCCGCGCGGCCAGCGAACATATGAGACCTTATCCAGCGTGCTTCCGGAGTTGACAGAACGTGGTTTCGAAATCCGAACGCTTTCTGAACTCACTTCCAACACGCAACAATGATTCACGCCGTTGGTAAAAAGTGAGACACTACTTCACGGAAGACGTGACTTGCTCTGCCGGATTTGTAGATAAGATCGAATGTATGCACCGATCACACGATCCCTACAGGCTGACACAGGGTCTTGCTCCATGCTTAACTCGATGAAAAAAGTGTAGAAACATGGAAGACTTGCACCTGCCCGGTAGAATCAAACCTTACATTATGGCCCATCGCGGCAATCGCGTCCGTTATCCGGAGAACACACTTTCTGCTTTCAAGCAGGCGATAATGGACGGCGCGGATATTCTCGAGACCGATCTTCACCTGACTTCTGATGGTGCAATTGTGTGTATTCACGACAGCACCGTGGATCGCACAACCGATGGCAGCGGTCCTGTCGGATCAATGACACTGAGTGAAATCCGTCGTTTGAATGCGGCCGCAACCATGCCTGAGATCGAGCCTGAGCCTGTGCCCACGCTGGATGAATTGTCCGGGCTTCTGCCTGCCGATATCGGTCTGGCGGTTGAACTGAAAGATAGGAAATTCTTCGAATTGGCCAACGCACAGAAATTGGTCGATTTGCTGAAGAGCAGCGGCATCCGGGATAGATCGGTCGCGCTGTCCTTCTACCGCCAGCATCTCGAGGCAGTCCATGCGGCGGACCACGCTTTACCTACCGGGTACATCACGATTTCCAGGCCCTATCCCGTAACCGGGGTGCAGATGATTGGTCCATTCTGGCCGCTCTTAATCATCAATCCCTTCTTTGTTTGGTGGGCTCACAGACTTGGGCAACTCGTGTGCCCGCTCGATCCGGTCCCGGAGCCCCGACTCTGGTATTACTCCCGCTTAGGCTGCGACGCGGTGATGTCGGATGATCCTGCAACGACCTGCCGGGCGCTCGGAAAGGATCCGAGCAGTCCTTTATTCAACAGGTAGAATGTGTGAAATCCAAGGAGAACGGATGTCGGTAGATAGTTTCAAGTTCCTTCCGCGCTTGATCGAGATGTTCTATAAGATGACCGAAATCGAGACTTCCGGTACGATACCCTGGACCCCGCTTAAGAAGCCCGTGCTGGATTCCCGCTTCGGCCTGGTCACCTCTGCTGGCCTCTACAACAAGACAGAAGACCAGCCTTTTAACCTCAAACGTGAACTCGAAGAGCCTACATGGGGTGATCCGACCGCCCGCAAAATCTCTCGTTCGGTCTCAAGAGAAGCTATCGGTGTCAGCCACTTGCACCTCAACACCCGGCCCATCCTGGACGACCCGAATATCGTCCTTCCACTGGAGAGATTTGAGCAATTGGAGAGAATCGGCGCTATCGGTGGAATCGCGGATACACATTTTTCGCTTATGGGATATCAGGGTTTTCCACCAGATACCTCAACCTGGCGCAGTAAGACCGGACCCTGGATCGCGGATTCTTTCAAGGCCGAGGCTGTCGATTGCGTGCTGTTAACCCCCGCTTGACCCGATTGCGCCATTAACGTGCCCGTGATGGCACGTACTCTTGAGGAAGCTGGTTTTGCTACCATCCTGGTCACGATGATGCCCTATTGGGCCGAGAAGATCGGCACCCCGCGCACACTTGCTGTTGAACATCCTTTCGGACACACGCTCGGAAGACCGGGCGACCGAGATGGCCAAATGAATATCCTGCGGGAAGCACTTCAGGCGTTGGAAACCATTAGGCAACCTGGAGAGATCGTGCACTCGACCGCACGTTGGGATCAGCCGACGGATGAAGCGGTACGAGCCTGGCAGCCCTCTGAGCCCTCGCCAATCATCCGTGAACTGCGACCGAAATTCCGTGAGATGCTCAGGGAGCACCGCAGAAAATAGCAATTTTGAGTAATTCAACGGTTCTGGAATGTGTTCTTATTCACCTTCATCATTCTGACATCCCGATTGTAGAATACGCACGACCTGAAGAACGTTCACATTGCTGCGCATAAGGAGATGTCCATGCGCCGACTGGTAATCACGCTTCTGCTTTCCATCGCACTTCTCAGCGCCTGTCGACCGAGCCCACCTGAAGCATCGCGAACCGAGCTTGATTCCGAACCGCCCCGAGTTCTCATCAGCGAGGTCCTCGCCGGCGTGGAGGGGAACAATAATTACGAATTTGTGGAGCTTTACAACACTGGTGAAGTTCCGGTCGATTTGCAAGGCTGGTCCCTCTGGTACCAACTGCCCACGGATCAGGAGCCCCAATCCGTTTTTCGTTGGGAGCAGCAAACTTACATACCGGCAAATGGTCATTATCTGTTGGTCCGATCAGGAGAAGACATTGGCATTACCCCAGATGTCATCTTCAACCAGAGCCTGAATACCTCCGGAGGGAATCTGTGGCTGCTGGGTGCTGACGAACGGCAAAATGATGCACTCGCATGGGGCAATGCTTCAGGTGAGCTCGGAGAAGGTGACCCGGCTCCTGCCATGCAAAACGGGGTCGCCCTGGAAAGGCTTCCCGGAGGAGAGACCGGCAACGGTCAGGACACGGACGACAACCTGGCCGACTTCTCGTTGCAGACCGACCCGCAACCCCAGAATATAGCATCGCCTCGCACCCCGGGTGGAAAGCAGCCGCTTGCAATCGATGTCATTTTGCCGGAACAGATTGAACCCGGACAGGATTTCTCACTACAGCTGCGCGTACGGAACCAATCTGGATCCCGCTTCGAGAACCTGCAGGTAGTGATCCCGTTGCCCGAGGAACTCGATGTCTCACCTCTGCAGGTTGATTTCGAGGTCCAGGGCACCCAGGTTGTATGGGACATCGATGATTTTGAAGAAGATGAAATTCTTCAAACCACGCTCAATCTTTCCGCGCCTTGGACCTACCTGACGTTGAACTTCAAAAACATTCACATCGAGATTCCCTCAGCGGACATGTACATCTTCACAGAGACCCGCCGTGTTGCTATCGAGGGCGGGACGATTCCCGTAGCCGTCGCACGCGAACTTGTTGGTTCAGAGGTGATCGTCGAAGGCGTAGCGACGATGTACACCGGCGGCTATTTCGCTGGTTCGGGCAATGTCAAATTCTATCTGGAAGATGCGAGCCACGGCATCCAGGTCTGGGTCCCATCCGGGGAGGGCAGCTTGGATGTGCCCCTCGGTGCCAGAGTGCGGGTGCGCGGGCTGATGGACGTATACAGGGGGGCACATGAACTGGTAACAGCCACGCCTGAAGATGTTGAAATAATCGCTTTGAACGAACCACCTGAACCGCTGCAAATCTCGATCCAGCAGGCGGTTCACGATGAGGATACACTTCCAGGTCGCCTGGTTTCGATGGAGGGGACCGCGACCCGGGTCGAAGAGTTCAATTACAGCTTCGAGATGGATCTGGTCGATGACGCCGGCAACCTGATCACGCTATATATCGACAAACTAACCGAGATCTCAGGAGAGCTCTTTGAGGCCGGACGGCAGTATCAAGCCGCCGGCATCCTGGAGAACACGGACGATCGCGTCCAGCTTTACCCCCGGATTGCAAATGACCTGCGCGAAGTTTTCCCTCCGGTAGTGCGTGTCGAGGCGGAAGCACCCGTCACGGTCATCCGCAATCAACAGTTCGAGATCACATTTACTGTCCACAACAACACGCTCGAACCACAAATCGGCCTGGACCTCTGGCTCGAGATCCCCTCTGAAGTTCGTCTACTCGAAACCGAGGGCGACTCAGAAAGGGTTGACAGTTCGGTCCGCTGGACTCTTCCCCAAATCTCCCCTCAGGGCGGGTCGATCGAGCGCACAGCCAGTTTCGTCACGAACACGAATCAGGAATCGTTCCGCATAGAAGAGTTCGGTTTGCGGACACCATCGGGCGACGAAATCAACCCCGAGTCGCCCGTGCAAATCTTCCTTGGCGAAACCGTACCGATCTGGGCGATCCAATGGGAAGGCGATTCATCTCCGTTCAAACTGAAGGATTTGAGAACCAGCGGTGTGGTCACGGGCGTATTCCCTGAACTGGGGGGCTTCTGGATCCAAAACACCGAACCTGATGAGAACCCGATTACGTCTGAAGGTCTCTTCATCGCTGCTGAAGGGCTCACACTGGATGTTGAGATCGGCGACTTCGTCCAGGTGGCAGGTCAGATCCGCGAGATATCCTCACAGACGCAGCTTCAACTGCAAGGGCCTGGATCCGTCCAGGTGCTGATCACGAACCTGGCTCTGCCAGCAGCTGTTCGATTGGATCCACCACAAGCTACAGAGACAGCGCGCGAGTATTACGAACATATTGAAGGCATGCTTGCCGAAGTGGACGAACCCGCCTTCGTCGTTGGCCCGTCCTCACGCTTTGGAGAGTTTGTACTTGTACTGGCTAAACATGACACCACTCGCCTGTACCGGGACGATGAGACCGGTTGGTTGATCCATGTCGATGACGGGTCAGAGATCGCTCATAACGACCGCTCGACACTGCCTTACGCCCTCTCGACGGGAGACCAGGTCTTTAAAGTCAGCGGACCGCTGGCCTACACTTATGGAAATTATAAAATCGAGCCGTTGTCAATTCCGCAGTTCGAAAAGACTCCCGTTTCGCTCCCATCGATCGATCTTCCAGATTCAGGATCGATGGGCGTGATGACCTGGAACGTCGAGAATCTCTTCGACATTCTGGACCCACATCCATCGAGCCCGCCTCGGCCGCGCAAAGCCGAATATGAGCTTGAACTGACGAAAATTGCCAACACCCTGTTGGTGGCGGATGCGCCGGGGATCGTCGCCTTTCAGGAGGTCGAACACATTGGCATTCTCGAGGATCTTGTCGCCCACCCATTGCTCGCCGGCTATGGCTATGAACCTTACCTGCTCGAAGGCACCGACAGCAGAGGCATCGATGTCGGCTACATCGTCCAAAAGGATTTCATCGAGGTATTGGATGTGCGTCAGTACCCAGCCCCGGAGGGACTCACAAGCCGTCCCCCGCTCGTGCTGCACCTGCGCGTGAGTTTGGGAGACAGCGCTCACGAGATTTACCTTTTGAACAACCACTTCACTTCGCTTGCCGGCGGCGAAGCTGCCACGGAGCCACGCCGCACCGCCCAGGCCGCATGGAATGTATCCATTGTGGAGCAGATCCGGGCAGCCTCACCCCAGGCCGAGATTATCGTGCTAGGTGACCTCAACTCGTTCTACGCCTCACCACCTGTGGCAGCCCTGCGCCAGGCCGGTCTGCGCCATGTCTACGAATGGCTCCCCGAGCCAGTGGAATACACCTATATTTTCGAAGGGGTGGCTCAAAACCTCGACCACATCCTGGTAAGCCCAACGCTCTTCAACGCGATCAGTGATGTGGTCGTGCTGCACGTCAACGCCGACTACGCGCTGCCTTCTCCCGAGGACGAGTCGCCGTTGCGCAAATCGGACCACGATCCGCTGATCGTCGTAATCACACCTTAAACGAAACCCGGGCACGTGACACGTGCCCGGGTTCGTCCAGTTTCATAGACCCAATTAGAAATCGCTCAAACGATCCCGGGCATCGATCGCACGTCCGAATGCCGCCCCCATGAACGTCGTGATCACCAGGATAGCCAGGCTTAAGTAATCCACCCAATCCGTACGAATGATGTACGGAAGGATCACCAGGATCAGAAGCCCAATAAGCATCCCGATCAGTGTGCCCGTGATGATCCTGGGCAAATCAGTAAACAGGCGTGTGATATCGAATGACTCGAGCCGGCTCCGTCTCCGTCTGGTGATATTCTTTTGAAGTTTTTTCTGCTTGATTTGCGGATCACGCATCTGAATCTGGCGATCACGGATCCTGCGGATGCGATCGACCTCATCTTCACGAGACATAACAAGCTCCTTGAAGCTCCGAACAAAAAGCCCGGAAAATCCTCTGGGTTGAGATCGATTTTAAGCTAGATCAGCCGCTCGAACAATTCATGCATGCCGTTCATCGATTGACAAAGGGATGCACACGCCTCATTTGCCCGACGGATCAGTGTACGAGACGAGCCTGATCTTTGATCGCGCCGCGTGTTTCGAGCGGTTCTTCCGTTCCCGGCGCGGCATCTTCTGGAGCATCAATCCTGGACAACCGCACCGCACAGACTTTGTAATCGGGGATTTTGGCGCGGTCATCCGTACGATCATCGGTGAGGATGTTGGCTGCTGCCTCGATGAAATGGAACGGGATGAAGACGACGCCCTTAGGCGACCGCCCGGTGACCATCGCGCGCAATTTGATCGCACCGCGCCGTGAAGCGACCTCGACCCAATCACCTGTGGCGAGGTCATGCGAGAGCGCATCTGAAGGGTGGATCTCGACCGTGGCTTCCGGCCAGACGTCATCCAGCTTCGAGCGACGGGTCATCGTGCCGCCATGCCAATGATAAAGCACACGTCCGGTGGAAAGCAGGTAGGGGAAATCGTGGTCGGGCAGTTCGGATTCAGTCCCGTACTCGAGCGACCAGAATTTGCCCCGACCACGCGGGAAAGAATCCTCGAACAAGTAAGGCGTCCCGGGATGATCATCCGCCGGGCAGGGCCAGTGCACACCGCCCTCCCGCTCGAGGCGTTCGTATGTGATCCCCCAGAAATCGGGCGTGAGGGCACGCATCTCCTCCCAGATCTCAGACGGGTGATCGTAGTCCCAGCCAGCGCTTCGTTCCTGGCCCAATCGTCCCTCGACCCTTATTGCCAGGTCGCAAAGGATCACCCAATCCGGCCGGCTTTCGCCCACCCTCGGTACAGCCTGGCGCACGCGCTGCACGCGACGGTCCGAATTGGTAAATGTGCCGTCTTTTTCGGCAAATGAACTGGAGGGCAAGATGACATCAGCCATCTGCCCGGTGGTGTTGATGAAGATATCCTGACATACGATCAGGTCGAGTTCCTCCAGAGCGTGTTTAGCGTGGTTGAGGTTGGGCTCGCTCGTGAGCGGGTCTTCACCCATGATATAAAAAGCCTTGATCCCGCCAGACAGGGCGCCGTCCACGAGCTCGGTCACCGTTAATCCCGGTTCTGGATTTAGCGCTTCTCGGTTCCAGTGCGACGAGAAACGTTGGCGAACATCGTCCACATCCACACGCTGGTAGGCCGTGTACACGTTCGGCAGGCCGCCGCTGTCAGAACAGCCCTGGACGTTGTTCTGACCACGCAGCGGATTCAGACCTGTGCCCGGCTTGCCCACATGCCCACAGAGCAGCGCCAGGTTGGTCACACCGAGCGTGTTATCCGTGCCGTGCGTGCTCTGGCTGATCCCCATACCCCAGTAAACCGCCGCCGAGGGAGCCTGTGCGTACAATCGCGCTGCTGCGCGGATATCTTCTGCAGGTACGGCCGTGATTTCTTCCGCCCATTCGGGCGTGAATTCTTCTAAACTCTCGATGTAATCCGTGAATCCTTCGGTCCGTTCCTGAATAAATTCTTCGTCGTAGAGTTCTTCCTGCACGACGACATGCGCCATTGCCTGCCACAAGGCGACATCGGTACCCGGTCTCTGACGCAGCCACAAAGTAGCGAAATCGGTCATCCCAATCTGACGTGGGTCGATCACGATCAACTTCGCCCCGTTTTCACGCACGGCGCGCTTTAAAAAATTGCTGATCACTGGATGTGTTTCTGTTGTGTTGGAGCCCGTGACGATGAATGTATCCAGATGTTCCATCTCGGCGATAGAGTTGCTCATCGCGCTGGAGCCGATTGCCAGCTGTAAACCTGTCACGCTTCCTGCATGACAGAGCCGTGCACAGTGATCGACATTATTGGTGCCCAGGACGGCACGGATAAATTTCTGGAAGATGAAATTCTCTTCGTTGGTCGCTTTGGCGCAGGCAAAGCCGGCGACGCTGTCACTGCCATGTTCCTGAACGATCGTGGCAAGTCGTTCAGCGACAAAATCGAGCGTCTCCTCCCAGCTCGCTTCGCGCCAGACCGGTTGAGCCGATCGAGGTTCATCCGTGTTTACCCGGATCAGCGGCTTGCGCACGCGATCGGGGTGGTTCACGAAATCCGTCCCGAAACGGCCTTTAACGCACAACATGCCATAATTTGGCGCCGCCTCGAACGGCGCTCCCACACGATAGATCTGATCCTCCTTCACGTGTAGATTGACCTGGCATCCTACACCGCAGTAGGGACATGTGCTGCGCACAACCCGATCCGGTTGAAGCATATTCACCTTTCCTGGTGCTCGATAATTCTATTCAAAGTATAGCCGCGCGAGACATATTTTGACAATAAATATCCGATTATAGTCGTTGAACCGAGATCACTGCTCGTGGGGGAAATTCATGAATTACCCCTACGGTGGCAGGCTCGTCGGAGACACGCAATCCGCGTGTAACACAGTAGGGGCGACCGGCCGGTCGCCCCTACGAAGTAATTGATGCTGATCAGCGTTGAACTAGGAGGTCTCTTCGACCGCCTCCGCAGCTGCGGCATTCAATTCCTCGAGCAGCGACGGGATCTGATCCGTTTCGCTCTGGATGACCGCCGCGAATGTATCCTGAACCTCACGGCGGACCGTACCCCATGAAGCCCAGCCGGGCTCCGAAACGCCTAGTGGTACAAGCGCAATGCCGTCTGCCCAGAGCGTGTTCTCGGCGATGTAATCGTCGAGATACTCAACCGTGCCCTGACGGATGGGGTGATACGCGCTGGCTTCAATCCAGCGTGCATTGATCTCGGGGCTGGTGAACCATTTCAGGAACAGCCATGATGCCAGCTGTTTCTCGGGCGTGGTTCTTACGATGGCCGAGTTCTGCGCATAGGAGTTTACGGCCGCGTTGTCACCCGGGCCGGGGAAAGGTGTGAAGCCCCAGACGTCATCTGACATTGCGGCTTCATCCTCGAATGCGCTTACCTGGTAGGGAAGCCCAGCCGTTGAGCTGGCGGTGAAAAGCGCTTTGCGCGTGGCGAACTCGGGATTGGGATAGCTCTCAGTAGCAAATGCACAGCCGTCCTCCCAGAGCCCCTTCAGGAATTCGGCGACATCCTGAACAACTGGCTTGGTGAAGTCGTAGCCATCACCGGCTTCATTGGTGAAATCGCCGCCGAATGCAAACGTCCACGCGGCGATATCCGATGCACCTGTGTACAGCACGTAACCGCCGGTGCCATCGTTGTCCGGGTCATCGTCAGTGGCGTTGAATTCTGCCGCAGCGCAGGCCTGCTCCCGGAATTCCTCAGGGGTGCTCGGTGGATCGGTGAATCCGAGCTCCTGTGCCCAAGTGTAGTTGTAGAAGAGAACATTTGCGGATTGCCCGTGAGGATAGCCTACCCGTGCACCCTGCGAGTTAATTCCGCTGTTCCATACACCTTCGTAGAAGTCAGAAAGCTCGACATCAGTCAGACCATAATCGGGGTCATTCACATACTCGTTCACGTCCACGAGTGAATCGACCGAATACCAGTTATCGAGGGCGTTTGTGTAGCCCACAACGATATCGGGCACATCGCCCGACTGGATGGCGGCGTTCATCGCGTCCTCAAGATCGCTGTAGCGTCCCTGATCGAGGGCTTCAACCGTAATGCCCCACTCATTGACAGCGTTGAACTCATCGACGATGGCTGTCAAGCCTTCAGAGACCGTACCCGTTCCCCAAACATGCCAGAAAACGACGGTCTGGCCGCTGGGATCCACGGCTGGCTCCATCGGCTCCTCTTCTTCCATGGGTTCTTCCTCTTCCATGGGTTCTTCTTCCATCGGCTCTTCGGCCTCTGGTGCCTCGGTCGGCGTCTCCGCTTCCGGTCCAGCACAGGCTGTCAGCACCATCGGCAGCAAGAGCGCCAGGATCAGCAGCCATGTAAATTTCTTCTTCATCTTGATGCTTCCTCCTCAAAATCGGGATCTATTAGTTTGCCAGGCATCACAATTATTTTTCTCGCTCACCACCTCCCTCATCAGGTATTCTTAGCCCTTTAACCCACTACGTGCAATCGATTCGGTGAACTGCTTCTGTGTGATGAAATAAATCAGCAGTATCGGGATGATCGTGATCATCGCGCCTGCCATCATCAGGTTGAGAAGCTGACCGGCTTCGTCGACAAAATTCAGCAGTCCAACTGCGATCGGGCGCCATTCCGGCGAGTTGGTCACAAGGAGCGGCCATGCCAATGCATTCCAGGACCCCATGAATGAGAGCACGACGATGACCATCAGCGGCGCTTTCGCCAGCGGGATCACGACGGTGAGCAGGAAGCGGAAGTGACCGGCCCCATCCATCTGCGCAGCGTCAAACAATTCGTCCGGGATCTGGGCGAAGAACTGGCGCAGGAGGAAGATCGAGAAGATGCTGCCCATAAAGGGGATCGTAAGCGCAGGCCAGTTGTTGATCCATCGTAAAGGACCGATACGACCCAGCCAGGTCACCGTCAGGAAGTTCGGGATGATCAGTACCATCGCCGGGATCATCAGCGTGCTCAACATCACAGCGAAGATCAAGTCCCGACCGGGAAACTCGATGCGTGCGAAAGCGTACGCCGCCAGCACGCTGAAGGTGATCTGCCCGACAAGCGTGATCGCGGTGATTTGCACGCTGTTGACAAAGTACTCCGCGAACTGCGCCTCTCTCCACGCCCGCACGTAATTTTCCAGGTGGATCTCCGTCGGGAAAAAGCGCACACCCTGCGCCTCCGAAAGCGACATCAAGGATGTGGAGATCATCCACACGAACGGGATGACGGCGATAAAGGCGCCGAGGATCAGAATCAGATACGTGCTGCTGTGCCGCAGGAGCCTTCTAGGTGAGAAGCTTTTCCGCTCGCCATTACTATCTCGTAAGAGATGCGGTCTTCGTTCAGCCATAGAACACCCTGGATCCCTGAATGCGGTTGTTGATCACGGTCAAGCCAAGAATGATCGCAAAAAGAACGAATGCCAAGGCCGAGGCATACCCGTAGCGAACCTTATCGAAGAATTCAAGAAAGATCGTAACGCTGAATGTATCCACCGTTCCCAACGCAAGCTCGTGGCGCATCACCCAGATGTGGCTGAACGCTTTGAATGTCCCGATGATGGCGATGAGCGATAGGAAATATGTGGTGGGGGAAAGTAGCGGAAAGATGATGTGTCGGAAGATCTGCCAGCGCCCGGCCCCATCGATCTCGGCCGCTTCGAGCAGCTCCGTCGATATGTTGCCGAGACCCGCCAGGTAGATCACAGTGTCATAACCGACATACACCCAAATGCTGTATATCATCACCACGACCAGAGCCAGGCTCGGCCCCGCCGCCCAGGCGGGTAGTTCCAAGCCCAGGCGCTCCCCCAGCATCATGAAGATCCCCTGCGGCTCCTGGATCCATCGCAGGGACTCCAAACCCATAAATCGGAGTGCCTGATTGACAGGCGCCTGCGGGCGGATGGAGAACATCTGGCGGAAGACCGCCGCGCTGGCTACAAATGGAGTCACATAAGGAAGGAAGAAGAGCATGCGAAAGAACTCTGAGCCCCACAGCTGCTGGAAGAGCAGGACTGCCAGAAACAAAGAGATCGCAAGCTGGAAGGGCACCGTCCCGAGCGAATAGAAAATAGTAATCTTCAAGCCCGACCACATATCATCATCGCCAGCGGCGATCACCATCGGCAGCTCGCCAATCAAAATCCACCCGCCGACCATAAGGAACATCGTGGCGACAACACGAATCCAGAAACTCCGATTCGAGTCCTGCTTCTCCGCGCTGCGCCAGGTAAGCCAGGCAAGCACCAACAGGATCACACCGGACCCGATAGTGACGATCTGAGCCCATATTTCCGGAGCTTCCCCCGCCAGTATAGTCTCCCGGTAGCTTCTCACCGCCTCCATGTAGGTAAACCACGCGAGAATGATGCCGATGGCAACCGCCAACAGCGCGATGGTTAGCCTTGCCTGAACGGCCAGATTACGGATTGACCGCCAGAAGCGGCGGCCAGCGATGGATGAAGCAATCGAAATGATGAATAGGGCCAGGAAGAGCCAGAACGCCGGGAGCACAGTTTCAGCCGTAAACGCATCCCTGAGAAGCCCAAAAAACAACGCACGGGTCTTCTCGAGACCCACGATGATATTGGCGATGTCGAGGATTTGGGGCAGGATCAGCACTGTCCAGCGAATGAATGCCAATATTGTTGCAGTGTGAACGATCGCCGGCACGACTAAAAACCAGGGGGATTCGCCCCACTCATCGAAATCGCGCTCAAGCCGACGCACCAGGAAATAGGATCCCAAAAGCGCGCCGACCGCCATTGCGAACAACAGGACGTAAATCATATTATCGACGGCATTCACGTAGTTCTGTATGCCGATGAAATCGCCCCGCTTCAAACGCCATTTATGCATACTTACGTAGAGAGCAAAGCCGACGGGGAAGATGCCAAAGAGAAATACCAGCAAGGCTGCCGGGAAGATCATCAGGTAGGCGGTCAGGTACTCCCCGAGCTTGCGACCTCGGCGCCCTGAGAAAGTTCGCTGAAGCCATTGGATCCAGCGGGATGCAAGCCTGTTCTTCACCGGTGAGGATGCAGGTTGGTGCAACGGTTCTCCACAGGGACTAAGCAACCAGTAGGGTAGAATTATAGGTCAACGTCAACGTGACTACCAGTGACAGTGTTCAGGTCAATAAAGAGAAAAACGACTATGCAAGACCTCATCCCAACCACAGTCGAACAAATCGAGAAAAAACGCGTCCCCGGGATCGAACTCGGTGTTGATTCGATCCACCCGGCCTATGATGGCCTCTCGATCATGAATGTCCCCTCCAGCATCAGCGCATGGCTTGGAGCAGGGTCATTCGGCCACTCACCTTTGCAGCTACCTGCTCTAGATCAATTGTCGGAAGGAGTCGATCAGGTTGTGCTCCTGCTTGTCGATGCGGTCAGCTTGCATCGCTGCCAGACCTGGCTCGCATCCAGCGCCAGCAAGCTGAATGCTGCCATGCAGGATGGGCTCATCACCACGCTCACATCGGTCGTGCCTTCGACCACCAGCGCGGCGCTGACCACATTATGGACAGGTCGCAGCCCGGCGGAACACGGCATCCTCGGTTACGAACTCTTCCTGCGCGAATTCGGCATGGTCTCCAACATGATCACGCACGCACCGGCTGTGCTTGGGGGCAGCGCAGGACTGCTGTATGAAGCCGGTTTCTCCCCGGAAGATTTTTTGCCGGTCAGTACGATTGGACCTCATCTAGCGCAGGCGGGCATTGAATCGCATGCCTTTCTCCATCAGGCAATCAGCGGTTCGGGGCTTTCGCGCATGCATTATCCGGAGGTCACCAGGCACACCTTCAGGGGCATAGCAGATCTCTGGCTCAACGTCAGACGGCTTGTGAACTTGCCGCTTAATTCTCGGCGCTATATATGGGTTTATTATGGTGGTGTCGATTGGATATCGCACCTGATCGGCCCTGACACTGAAGATGCCGAGATCACATTCATGACCTTCACCGACGTCCTTGTGCAGCAATTCTTGACCAAGATCGACCCACAGATCGGCAGGAAGACCTTATTCGTGATGATCGCCGACCACGGCCAGCTGCACACCCGCAAAGATCCTCATTACGAGATCCAGAATCACCCCAACTTCGCCCGCCGGCTGCAAATGGACCCGACGGGTGAAAACAGGCTGGCTTATCTCTACCCGAAGCCAGGCCAAACGGACGCGATCGAGGAATACCTGCAGCGCACATGGCCAGGTGCATTTACCTCTGTTCCTTCAAGCCATGCGCTGCACAGCGGTCTTTTCGGCCCGGGTGAACCAGGCCCACAAACGCTTGACCGCTTAGGCGAGCGGGTCGTGATCACCCACGGAGACGCTTATCTGTGGTGGGCTGCGAAGGAAAATCCGCTCGTGGGTCGCCACGGCGGGGTCTCCAGAGAGGAGATGCTTGTCCCGCTGCTCGCCAAACGACTTGGCTAACTCTTTCACTATATAACAATAAAAGCCTCCTGAATGGAGGCTTTTATTATGTAGTTTCTTCCTCGAAATTACTGCCTCGGTAAAGTTGTCGCTCCGTCCAAGGAAGGCAGCGGCAGCAAGAACGGGTTATCGTTCGGCACAAGCATGACCTGGATGCCAGGTGAAAGCTTCTGGATGTACTCGAACGTGATCAGGTCAGGGTTATTGCGCAGCGCTTCGGCGATCAGCAGCAAGGCTTCCTGCTCCGCCTCTGCTTCAATGATGCGTGCATCCGCCCGGCCTTGAGCCTCGATCACGGCTGCGTCCGCTTGACCTTCAGCGACCTCACGCGCCTGCTGCGCTTCCTGCTCGCGCTGCTGAACGACGAAGGCAGCCTCCTGCGCACGCTGCTCGGCAATCTGCTTCTGCTCAACAGATTCGGCATATTCCTCGGAGAAGGCAATGTTGCGTAACACAAAATCGTGCAGGATTAATCCACCCTCATCCAGCGATGCTTGTAGGTTTTCGGTGATTGTGTCCATCAAAGCGAAACGCTGGCTCGTAACCACTTCTTCGACGCCAAATTGCGAGACCCCGTCACGGATGACGCCGCGTGATACGGTGCGCACCAGGTTGTCGATATAGGCGCCCTGCCACTTGATGTGTGTCTCGACAACTCGATCTGGATCGATGGAGAAAATCACCGATGCATCAACGCGCACGATCTGTCCGTCTGACGTCCGTGCCTCGACGGAATCATCGCCGCGGATCGCCCCTTCCTCAGGCGCGATCGACATCGTATAGGTTTGACGTGTGATTGGATACATGATGACGTTCTCCAAGAACGGCACAACCCAGTTGAGACCGGGCTGGAGCTCCTCAGGTCGAACACCATCCACGAGCGCTGAAATAACCACGCCGCGTTCCGTCGGCTGGATAAAAACAAGGCCGGCACTGACAGTTGTGAGCACCAGGGCCAGCACAATGATACCGATAACCAACCCGCTGGCGGCTTTAATCGGCCGACCGCGGGCAGCTCTCATGATCGAGAGACCGATGACCGCCAAGGCGCCCACCCAGGCTAAGGTGGATAAAGCAGAAAGAAAAACAGCTACGTTCATGTGGGAATACTCCTCCTGGACTATTCTGTGTATGATCAAATTTCTTCGTATGTCGGATTCTATCACGCAGCTGTTCGTCCAGCAGACGCAAAACTGACATTGCCCTGCCATGGCCAGCATGCTAGCATCCGTCCTATGCCAAGTACCACAGGATTTATTCAAGCACACGCCATCAGCCCTGCCGGAAAACCTGCGCTTCGCCTGCGGGTGGAACCCGGCAGCAGACCCTCTCCAGGACAACCATTTCTCGCCTACCTCAACGAGTCAACCGCCCCAATTCGTACTGCACTGTACCCATCCAGGCTTCATCGCGATGGATTTACCACGATCGACATCCCTTCACCCGCATGGACGATCGGAGCACAGGTCCAGTTAATGGGTCCGATAGGAAGAGGTTTTTCACCTCCAACAAAATCTAAGCGTCGGTTGGTCATCGCGCTTGGCCAACCGATCGACCGACTGATTCCTTTAATCGATGCTGCCGTCAAATCCGATATCAGCATCGCGGCATTTACAGACGGTCAATTTCCAAACTTGCCCGCCCAGGTAGAAATCGCCACAGACCCTGCCGATGTCAAAGGTTGGGCCGATTACATCGCTGTTGACACACACGCTTTACGGATAGCCGAGGTGGCTGACTTCATCGCGCCACAACCCGGGATACCCCCTGCAGCGGATGTCGAGATGCTGTTGGACGCGGCTCTGGCCTGTGGTTTCGGTGTTTGTGCTGCGTGTGCTGTGAACACCGGCTCGGGCTGGAGATTAGCCTGTCAGGATGGACCTGTATTCAACATGAGAGGCTGGAGCTGGTGATATGAGGATACTCGCATTCTTTGCTCATCCTGATGATGAGACCATCCTGATTGGCGGGACGCTGGCGATGCTGACTTCCCGTGGGGCTGAACTGCATATCGTCAGCGCCACGCGCGGCGAAGGCGGTGAACTGGGCGAACCCCCTCTGGCTGAACGGCATGAGCTCGGTCGGGTCCGTGAGGAAGAATTGCGCTGCGCCGTCAAAACACTCGGGGGCATCAGCACAGGATTCCTGGGTTACATCGATCCTACGATTGAGGTTGGTCAGGAAGGCTTGGCATTCAAGGCGGAATCGGGGAGACTTCGTGACGAAATCCGTGCAGTGATAGATCAAGTCAAGCCGGAGGTGCTCCTTTCTCATGGGTCCAATGGCGAATACGGACACCCCGCGCATATTCTTGTCCATAAAGCTGTCTATGCCGCATCGTTAGATGCAGGTCTCAGCATGTACGGCATCTCTGGCGCTTTCGACCAACATCCACGACCGCGACTCGCGAACGAGGATGACCCCGCTCATATCGTATTGGATGTGTCCAACTGGCTAGCACAAAAAGTCGCTGCGGCTCAATGCCACCACACCCAGAACGCGCTGTTCGTCCGCCGCTCATCCAGGGAAGCGGGACGGCAATTGGGTCTCGGCGATGTGCTCATGCGCCTTGAGAGCTTGCATCGCTTCCTGCCCGCCAACAACCAACCCGTCGCCGACCTACTAAGCCAATTTATAGAATCGCAATGCCGCGACGCGCTTCGATTCTTCGACCCTGCGCTCTCGAGCGACGACCAGGACACAAAGCGGTAAACCAAACATGAGTTTTATTCTTTCGAGTGGAAAGCAAGAGGTTCGTATCCGTCGACCGATGATGAACAGCGCCGGTATGCTCGGCTTCTCTGATGAACTACGGAATGTCATTGACCTCGGGGCTTTCGGCGCGTTCATCACCAATCCGGTCAGTCTCCACGGCCGAAACCCAGCCCATGGTCCGCGCCTGGTTGAGCATCAACATACGGTCTTGCTGCATACCGGTTTGCCCAATCCAGGTTTGGCTCGTGTCCTTGAGCTGCATCAGACACGCTGGTCCCGGATGCAGCTTCCGGTGATCCTCCACGTTATTGCAAATGACCGAGACGAGATGACCTCGATTGTCGACCGCCTCGAGGCGGCTGATGCGGTACATGCACTCGAGGTAGGATTACAAAACGAGGACCACGAGCATGATTGTCGAATATTTACAGCCGCCTGCACGGGGATGCTGCCCGCGATCGCCCGCGTGCCAATCACAACACCAATCGATCATGCCCTCAGATTGGAACAAATCGGCGCAGCCGCGATCGTGCTAGGCCCTCCACGGGGGACGCTGATTCACGACGGGGAAATTGTGAGCGGCCGGCTTTACGGGCCTGGCTTACAAGCTCAATTAATGCACGCTTGTCTGCGCCTCATCGGGATGCTCAAATGCCCACTTATCGCCGGTTCGGGGCTGTTCTCACGTGCATCTGCGGAGCAATTGCTTGCAGCCGGGATCGCCGGTATTCAATTGGATACGGTTCTGTGGACAGATCCGGGCTCCTTTTTCGATCCGCCTCTATCAAGTTCGCAAGAGGTTTAAACCGGACCCTACCCAAAAAGGCGAGCGACAGCTCGCCTCATCAATGCTTACACATACAATATTACAGAATTAGTTAAGGCTATCGCTCAAGAATGATCGTCACCGGACCATCATTCTCAATCTCAACGAGCATATGCGCCCCGAAAACGCCCGTTTTAACGGGCACCCCCTGTGCTTCTAACTCCGAGGCGAAATAATCGACCAGTGGTTCCGCGATTTCAGGCGGGGCAGCCTTGACGAAGCTAGGTCGTCGGCCTTTGCTCGAGTCGGCGTAGAGCGTGAACTGCGAAACGACGATCGCTTCACCACCCACATCCAGGAGCGAGAGGTTGCTCTTGCCTTCTTGATCTTCGAAGATGCGCAGCACCGCAGTCTTCTCCGCAAGCCAGGCAGCATCTTCACGCTCATCCTCTTGCCCGACCCCGACAAGCACGACCAGACCGGGCCCTATCTCCGCCTGCTTCTTTCCGGCAACTGAGACACTGCCGCAGCGCACCCGTTGAAGTACCGCCCGCATCAATAGCCTCCTTGAGGCTGCACATCCTAATTTAAAGTCTTGAATGTTTAATTAGAACCTGCTTTATAACCTAAAGCGCCTCCCCCACGATCTTCGCCAGCTCGGATGGATCGATATGCTGCCCGGTCTCAAGTTTTGAGTAAACAAGCTGATCGCCAACCTTAACCTCGAATTTACCTCCATCCGAGGGGATCAGCTTGAGGGATTCCAGCTTATACTCATAGGTTCTCAAAAGTTCAGCCATCGCACCGATGGCTCTATCGGTGTAGTGTCAAACTGCGCAATATTCGATTGAGACTGGAACCATGTCTTCTCCTCCTGAGATAAGCCTGTCCATTCCATCCGACCGTCGATTGACAGCCCTGAGTATACTCGCTGAACGATCCCCAATTCAAATCGTTAACGATCATCAAGCTAAAACCCAAACGGACCAATTATGGCGGGGATCTTGGAGTGCGAAAAATCATGTGCCATAATGAAAGTGAGCAAACAGGAGGATAACATGCGACGATTCACCAGTTTCATGACAGGTATCTTTTGGGGCGCAATCGTAGGTTCGGTCACGGTTCTTCTGCTGACGCCCGAATCCGGTGACGAGCTGCGCAGCAAACTCACCCAGCGAACACAGACCTTCCGGGACGAGGTCCAGCAGGCATATGCTGCGCGTGTGGCTCAACTTGAGGCGGAATTGGAGCAATTGCGCAGCCAGGTCAAGAAATAACCCTTAGAAGCCCACGATTGTTAAAAGCAAGCGGCATGTTTAGCACATGCCGCTTTTTTAATTTGCAATAAACTGCTGCTGATCAGGGCAGGATTTCGATTGTATAGGCTGCCGGCTGCCATGTGTAGCGAGTCGTCCCGGTCACAATCAGCGTAGCAGGCGCGGAACCGTCAGTGACTTCAAACCTTATTTCACCCTGGTTCTCATCATCCAGGTTGACTTCACGCACACTGATTCCACCATAATCCTCAAGCAGAACGACTTGGTAGGTCTGTGGCAGCCGATTGTAAAGACGCACAAATCCACGCGCCTCCCACCCGTCCGCTTGCTCTTCAAAGCCTTCAAAATAATTGATAGCTTCGATCTGAAGGTCGTCAAGCAGCAGACCATCGCCGTTCACCGCCGCGTCTGTGATGTACTCGAAGCGCACCAGGATCTCCTGACCGGCGTAATCCGATAGATCGACCTTCTCCTGGATCCAGGCTGGCTGGGAACCACCACCGCTGTAGCCCGTGTAAGCCCACCCGTACGAAGAACCGGAGGTGTCTTCATCCGTCCCGGAAGGGGTCTCGATGATTTCCCAGGTCTCCCCGCCATCTGGCGAAACGACCAGGTAGAGGTAATCCCACCCTTCTTCAATGTCATACCAGACCCAATAGCGCATTTCGACCGGCCCATCTACTTCGGTCAGGTCAAAGGCGCGAGTCAGTGTCATGTCTGATTCGTCACCACGATTAGACCAGTAGGCATACTCACCTGAAAGCGACTCGGCGGGTAGGACCTGAACATCCGAGGCGCCCTTGAAATGCAGCGTGTACTCACCTTCGCAGTAAATATCGATGTAATCAACGCCGTACTGGCTCACCTGACGGTTCTGCGCCGACAGCGGGCATTCGCTGAAGTCATCGGTGGCGGTCACCATCGGTGGTGTATAGGAGCGGTAGGCATAGCGACCATCGCCAACGTTCGGATCCTGGACATACATCGAGATCAGCCAATCCTTGTGCACGTGATCTGCAGTGATCGTTTCACCGGTCAGAGGATCAAGAATCCCCAGATCCGACAGCGTTGTGTCGATCGAATCAAGCCCGTTATCGACATGTGCAACGAGAGCCTGAGTCGCTTCAGATCCAAAGCGATCGAGAAAGTAGGTCATATATAGAAATGCCTGGCCGTAATGCGTACCACCGTTTGTAGGCCATTGGGTGAGGGCGATATCAGGGTCGCTTGCGTAAGCGTAATCCCAACCGCCCACATCGTAGCCGCTCAGGTGCGCGGAAAGCTCCGAGAATCCTTCGTTGATCCAGGACTGTTCATTGCGATCCAGATTCCAGTGGATCATGTGCTGGAATTCGTGGGCGAGCACGCTGTAGGCATACTGCTCTCTTAGATCGACAACATCTGCCGAAAGATAGAACATCTCATGTGCATTCGAGTATTCATGTGCCAGCGGAGAAAGTTCGTCCGAAGGCGAGAAATAGCCCGCCGTCGATGCACCCAGATTGCGGGCATAGAGAATATAGAGGTGCTCATCTCCGTCGACACCTGGTGACCACTCCGAACCAAAGAATGCCCGTGTGGTGGGGTAGATTTCATCCTCGAAAGTATCCACCAATGCCTGAACGTCATCGAGGTCGTACTTCACCCCCTCCTGGATCCAAAAGTAGACATGAGGTCGCGAGTAGACCAATTCGGCGTCCAGTCTGAAGTGGCTGATAGTATCCAGGTTAGCTGCCCAAAAACTCTTGATCGTTCCGACCGGGATCTCATCAGCTTGTTCAGCGACGACCTCGGGGACATCCGATTCCCCACCCAGTCGTTCTGCCAACTCGATCGGGGAATTAATTGGAACGAGTACGTTGGTGAGTTCCTCCAACATTTCATTCGAGCGTTCAAGGTTCCGTGGTGGCTCCGAAGGCGATACTGAAGGTTGGCGCGTGGGCTCTTCCGTCGCCGTGATCGCTTCTGGCAGGCCGACCTGCTCGAAGACCGTGATCCCTAACCGGGCGACCCCGATTGAGACTCCGATGCACAGGAAGCAAAGCATCATCGTCCCGACGAGGGCAATAATGAACCATTTGGTTTTTGAGGACTGCTCTGAACTCATCGACATACCTCCATGACCATGCCAAATTATATCGAAAATAAGGGATTAGGGATTCGGGATCAGTTGTTCAGGATGCCGGCAGAGCCCCAACCTTCAACCTGCCTGGAGATAACAAGACGAGATGTGGGATCAAGGCTGCTTTCAGCGGGCCGAAGCCAGCGTGCTGTCATCTGGACGGACGACCGGAAGCTGGATCGAGAAACGGCTCCCCCGGTCGAGCTCGCTCTGAGCACTGATGCGGCCATGATGCACGCGGATGATTTCCTGGGAAATTGCCAAACCCAGTCCGGTTCCACGATCGACCCCGCCAGGTCGGGCTTTATTCACCATATAAAAACGCTCGAAAATTCGCTCAAGATCGGAGCCGGGAATCCCTGCGCCTGTGTCGTCAATATGGACGGAAACCCACCCATCCGTAATCTCCCCCCAGATCCGGACCTGGCCGCCGGGTGGTGTGTACTTGATGGCGTTATCGAACAAATTCGTAAAAACCTGGGCGAGGCGATCACCATCTCCGACCAGTGGCGGGAAATCCGGAACCTC
>CBFDDM010000043.1:0-24877 GCA_965603565.1 uncultured Anaerolineales bacterium
CGTGTATCCCTTGAGCGGATCCTGGCCCATCTTCACAATGAAGCCGTTGTTCTCCTCCATCTGGTCGCAGGCGTAGCGTATCAGCGCCGAGACCTCAGCAATGTCGCCCAGCGCCTCCATGCGGTTTTTACCGACCTCCAGCGAGATGATCGCGGCGATCTCGTAGATACGCTCATCGATCTTGTCGCATGCCTTGCGCATGAGCTCGACGCGCTCGGTCCACGGTCGACGGGACCAGGCGGGGAAGGCTTTGCGTGCCGCCTTCAGCGCGGCCTCGGCGTGCGTTGCGTTGCCCTTCTGAAAGACGCCTAAGACGAGCTCGGTATCGATGGGCGAGCGATCTTCAAAGGTCTCCTGTGCCTCGACCTCCTTGCCGTCGATAATCATCTTATGGGACAGACCGAGTTTGGCTTTTACATCATGGAGCGCTGCCTCGTAGCGGTCGTGCAGCTCCTCAGGAGGCTCAAACATGGTGGCGTATGTGAGTTCGAATGAACTGCCTTCTTTTTTATTGGCCATCGGGGGTTTCTCCTCGAAACACGTTAAGGCGGATCGTTTCCTAGAGTATAGCCACCTCGTTCGCCGCCGTCAAAATGCCATTGTATACTGACGAAAATTCATCTGGAGGCGGACTCGTTGGAGGCCAGATTTGGCCTGGGTACATGAACGCATATTCGCGGGTGGCGGCACCCACATCCCATCGACCTGGGAGCGGTTTTCCACTCAGATGGGCATCCAGACGGTGGTTCATCTCTCAAGCCCCACCCCGGTTGCATTTCGTGGTTCACCACCTCCCCGGTTCCTGTGGCTGGACATCGACCAGGAATCGGAGGCGGATCACGGCACGCGGGCTTTATGCGGCCATTTTGTCCTTGATGCGCTTAACAATCGGGAGAGCGTGCTCCTTCATTCCGCGCATGGACGCCACCGCACGCGCTGGATCTACGTCGCCTACTTGATCTGTGCCGGGAAGCAGGTCCGGGCGGCGCTTACCCTTGCGGAAGAAAAACCCTGGCAGGCCCCCTATCACACTGACCGGGCGAAGTGGTTGGACTTCAAGGAGTATCTGCGTGGGCAGGCACCACAGAGCCCATCGCGGTCCTGAGAGAGGCGAGAGATGTTCTTCACTGATGTTGTCTATGTTGGCGTCGATCCCAGCGCTGGTGAAAGGCCGGTGCGTTACGCCGCGCTGGATCATGAGCTGAAACTGGTCGCGCTGGATGAGGTCGATCTCGAGAAACTGCTTTCGTTCATCGGCTCGTTGGATCAAGCGCTGGTAGCCGTCGATGCGCCGCAAGCTCCGAATAAAGGTTTCATGTCGCGACCGGCCATCCGCGAGCGCTACAACCTACGACCCGGGGGTGATACGTGGCAGGCATGGCGTGTTTGTGAGTACGAACTTCGCAGCCGGAATATCCGCCTTTACAACACCCCTGAGGATCCGCAGGAAGCGCGTGGCTGGGTGCAGAGTGGCTTCGAACTTTTCAGTCGTCTGGAGAAAATGGGGTTTCGTAAATACGTGCAGGGTGAGGAACCACATCAGCGGTTGCTGATTGAAGCGCGTTCTCACGCAGGCTACACTCTCCTGCTCGAACGGCGTCCTTTCTCGAAGGATACACTCGAGGGCCGGTTGCAGCGTCAACTGACACTTTACTTAGAAGGTATTGATCTGGATAACCCGATGCACGCGCTGGAGGAAATCACCCGCCATCATCTGCTCACGGGTCACCTGCCGCTGGAGCGGCTGCATGAGCCGGAGGCGCTGGATGCCATGATGGCAGCCTACACGGGCTACCTGGTGGGAAGGCACCCGGAGCGTATTACACAAGTTGGCGAGCGTAGCGAAGGTTTGATCACATTGCCTGCGTCGAAATTAAAGGACCTTTATCACTAGTTCCTCGAAAGTTAATCTTGACCTCGTACCACGGCGGGTTTCTACTACCGTATGGAGTTGTATACTCAAAGGCAACAGAGTTTCCTCATTTTATTCTGATTGGTTTCCGTGTGTCGGTTTTCGTGATCGTCCCAGGATATTTAATCTAGCAACGCGAGACGAATAAATCGCTGCAGGCTATACTCTCCAAATCGGCAGGTTCTTTTGGGCACATGGAACTCAGCAGGCAAGCATTCTCGGCAATCCAGAAACCATTCGAATGTTCCCGGCGACGTGATTCAGGTGTGCTTGTGAATGGCATATTGGGGTCTGGTCGCCTGGGTTGCTTTAACCAAATTGATTTTCGGGAGGGTTGAATATGGCAGCTCAAAATCCACAGAGGCAGGCATCCATGCTGCCAACCGCATTTCTTGAGCTTGAACGCCGTCTGAGCGTTCTGAAGGACCAATACCGACGGGGTGAGTTGAGCGATCAGGCTTACCAATCCGCGGTACAGACATTGACGGTACAAGATGCGGCCGGTATTTCCTGGTGGTTGGCGGGTGAATCCGGTGTCTGGCAGCGTTGGGATGGGAGCCAGTGGGTCCGCGATAATCCCCCGCCCGCTTTGGTCGTACCTGCTCCAGCTGCATCCGTGCCGAAGCGTACTACGCGACCAATGGTGATGGGTTGTGGGGCAGGTGTGCTGGTCGTAGCCGTGGTGACGGCAGTGCTGTTGATCGGTGGCTGGCGGGAGTACAAGCAGATGCCCAAGATCGTCGAGGGCGCGCAGCCTGCAGAGGCTGGCACGGTTGGCTATTCGATGACCCCAGCCCAGATGGAGGTCTTCGGTGAGATGGGGTCGCCGCAGGCGTTTACACTGCTCTTCTATGAGGAGGAGCTGTTGGATGGATCGTACGGCGATGTGCGCTTCGAGACCTGGGATTACTACGATGCAGGTGTTTCCTACACTTTCTTAAATGGTGAGTTGACGGGTGAAGATCCGCTGGATGTTGAGATCGTCGGGGAGATCTACCCGATCCCTTACCGGCCAGATCAATTCAGCGCCTACATGAGCCTGGATGAAATCCTGGCTTCGGCCGGATTGGAGCGCTATCTGGTGGTGCCGTTGGAGAAAGAACTGGTTGAGGGTGGCGAGGTGTATTACGCCGATGAGTTGACCTTCGGGTTGAAGCACAACGAACTGCTCTACATCGAAGCGCTGGCACTGGAGGTCACGGAGTAGCATGCATCCAGTAGCCAAATCTAAACAGAACATACTATTGCTGCTTATTTTCCTTTTGGGGTTGGTCCCCGGATGTTCAAGGCCGTTACCGGCGCGGAGTCAGGACGATGCACTGCTGCTTTCGATCGCCAGCCATACGCGTCTGAGCGGGGATCCCGCGCTTGAAGGGTATGCGGCGATACATCCATCCGTTTACAAACTCTCCTCCCGCGTGCCGGTAATGGCGCCGCGCACGACAACGGAGATGGACATTCTCGTGGATCTCTACTCGGGCTACCTGAATACGCTCCGGCAACAAGGAAACTTGAACGATCGCAGTGTCGATCGTCTGGTGGACCAACTGCAAGGAAAGATCTCAACATTGCAAAAACGATCTGTAAAACTTGAGCAGCGCCGCAGGCGGCGGGGCGGAGGCCTGGGACGTTT
The DNA here is from genome assembly GCA_965603565.1 of uncultured Anaerolineales bacterium. GTDB lineage: Bacteria > Chloroflexota > Anaerolineae > Anaerolineales > E44-bin32 > E44-bin32. The sequence goes on from CBFDDM010000043.1 coordinate 3,546, forward strand.
CTTCCGGCGGGTCGGTCGCGGCATTGGTCGATTCATCCGCCGTGTCGGGCGGGCGATCGGTTGGGCGGCGGAGTACCTGGTTGAAGAGGTCGCACCACAGGTCATCAGAGAAATGGTGCTGACCGGTCAGCCGCTTACGGCGAAGGTCTTCTGGAGCGGTGTGCGCAAATTGGTGCGAGGGCGGCTAAAACGTGCCGTCGGCACGCAGCTCGCCCGGAGAGGTGTGCCTGCGGAGCTGCTCGAACGGGTTGGTCTCCCATCGAATGAGGCCGATCTTGGTGAGCGGGAAACGGATGAGACGGTCCAGGATGACACGAAGGCGAACGAACAAGAAGAAATCGGCTACGGCAATTGGGAACTAGAATTGATCACCGAGGGTGACAATTGCGTGGCCTACTTTGAGTGGCGCGATTTCTGGGACGAGCTACCTGACAACGATATTAACGACTGCCGCCCGGCACTGGATTCGACCTTTCACATCGGTATCGATCTGGCGGAAGATGCTTCCATCCCGCTCACCTTCATGCTGGATTCGGGAGAACTGACCGGTGGGATGACGGGTTCCAATGAGTCCGACTTTACCTATGAGCGCGTAGCTGGATCGGTGACCGCCGAAGTTGAAGACGGCTGGGTGGCACAGCGTGCAGACAATATGGGTTGGGTATTCGGCGGCAACCTGATCGTCGATGCGCAGGCTTATGTAGAACTGCGCTGCTGGTATAACCCGCCGGATCCTACCGAGCCGGGCTATTTCTATTGGATCGACCAGCAAAAAGCGATTCGGGTGTCTACACCGTTTGAAGGGACAACCGATCAATTCGTACCGGGAACGGAGGAGGAACCGGGTCGATTGACCGCCGGTGGCCTGCTGGAAATGTTCGCTGGGGCACAGGTGCTGCAGGGCGTGGAACCGCTGACGGAGATCGTTCTATTATGCGAAGGTCAGGATTTGCCTGATGAGTTTCCACCGCCATATGTCAGCGAACCCTAGGAGACCTGTGAGAGGGATGGAGATGCACACTGGTTGGAAGTCCGCCATGCTGCTGATCATCTTCCTCGCCGGCCTGCTGCCCGCCTGCGTGACAGGTTCAGGCGCCAATCGCAGCCTGGATGACGCCACGCTGCTGTTGATCAGCGCTTACCACCAACTGGAAGTCGAAGATCCTTACGCCCGGCGTGGGCAAGTCGGCCTTCTGGCGCCCGCGATTGCACCGATGCCTGAAAATGGGCGCAACGTGAATGAGATCGAATCTTTGATCCGCATCCGCCAGCAGCTGCACACCGATCAACTGGCCAAGCTGGATGAGCTCTATAGTGGCGATCAGGCTCAGCGCGTGAAAGCCAGCCTGGAACAAGAACAGAAAGTCAAGATCGAGTCGCTCATTCAAGCTGCGGAACGATTGAAAAAGAGCCGCAGGAGAAGGAGCCGTGGGATCTTCGGTGTCTTCCGGCGCATCGGGCGCGGCATCGCCAACGTGGTCTCACGTGGGCTTCGTGCGGTCGGCAGAGCGACGCGCTTTGCGGTGACGAAACTTGGACCCGAAATTGTCAGGGATATGGTCATGAAGCGCGTGAAGGCGCTGAATGCCGTGATCCAGGGTCGTTTCGATTTGATGTGGGATCGCGTGCGCGGTCGACTTGGAGGGCCGCTGACGGAGCTGCTGCGTACGGTTGTGGATAAAGCATTCGTCCGTGAGCGTGACCGCTTGGTGGCGCGCCTTGAACTGAGCAAGGATCCTCAAGCCGCTAGGGAACCATCCGGTGGGGATGTAGAACCGCAGGTAGCTGTAGATGATCCGGTCGGACCCGATGGAGAGGGTGGATACGACGAGGTGGTTGCCTGCGGCGACTACTCCTGGATCGAGGATTATTTCGAAGGGGTACAGGGCGAACTCATCGGCGAAGGTCGGAACTGCAGCGTCAGCGCGGCTTATGATTACCGGGCATGCCTGTACGCGCGCACCGAGGAGGGAGCCTGCGAAGGCGAGGCGCTGGAAGCCTGCCAGGCGGTATACGAGAAGATCCCGCCCAACCTGCCCTCCGGCGGAGCGACGTTCACCGGCGAGACGATCTACGGCGGGGCGGTGCGCAATGAGGTCACGGTCAACGTTTCACCAGGTGGCGCGGTCAACGGCCAGATTTATTACGAACTCTATGACAGTGCAGGAAGGTGCACGATCAAGACGACAACGGACATGCAGGGCAGCTTCGAATCAGAGACGTGTTCATTCAGCGGCACGGCCAGCCTGGTGATCAACTACGATGGCATCGTCTGTGTCTCGGTGTGTGGCAATTCGCCCTCCTCGCCGGCGGCGTGCCCGCTGACCGAGTCGGGCACGGTCGTGTGGAATGCCGAGTTGGAGAACCAGAATTTAACTGGAGCGATCGGAGATGCATCATGTGACCCGCACTGCTTCGGCTTTTCCGCCTCACGCTAGCGCTGACATGTTCAATTTGGGAAGCTGTTCGGCAGGGATAGAATTCGATTATGTGCTATACAGTCGAGCCATGCTCACTATGTTATTTACAGGTTTGGAGATTTGTCAATGAAGGACGCGAAGACGATTGGCTGGTTGGAAGGGCTCACCGATAACGTGAAAGGCAAGCGGCTGGAGCTGCGCGGCGATTCGTTTCTGATCGGGCGCGGCTCGAACGCTGAAGTCCAGTTGGACGACCCGCAGGTCTCGCGCGAGCATGCCCGCTTGAGCTACGCTGAGGGGCAGCTCGCACTGGAGGACCTGGGCAGCACTCATGGAACTTATGTGAACGGCGACCCGGTCAAGACCACCGCGCTGAAGAACGGCGACCGTATTCGCTTTGGTGGCTCGCTTTTCCACCTTCATGTAGCGCAGGGTGTCCTCGCCGAAGCCGGAACCAACCCGGATGATGTCGCCACGATCATGGCCTCTGAAGATGAGATCGCCACGCAGCTCGCTTCCGAGGATGAAGTCGCAACTGTTCTGAGCACGGAAGCTGATGAAGTGCAAGATGAGCCAGCGGCCACGGTTCGTGCAGAGGACAAGCAGTCGCCTCCGGTGAGCCCTCCTCCGCCTGCTGGGATGCCGTCCGTCCCCCCGCCTGGCGCACCGACGGCTGCGACGGATTCAAAGTCAGAAGGCCTGCCGGGCTGGCTGATCGCCGTGCTGGCCGGGGCGGCGGCGGTCGTGGTCCTAGGTCTCGGGTTGTTGCTGGCGATCAACCTGCTCGGCGGTGAGCCTGAAACAGAATTGCCGCCACTGGTGGAAGTCACGCAGGATGAGTTTGGATATGAAGTCCGTCCTTCCGCGACCTCCCAGGAAATGTCACGGGAGTCCACTGCCACAGCGGAAGTGGAGGAAACCGATGAGCCGGAAGCTGCAGCGACATCCTCGGAGCCTGTCGTCACAGAAGCAGCGACGGAAGCGCCCCCTTCACCTGAAGCGACCCAGGCAGCGTCGAGTGCTGCGGCCATTGGGGGAGCCTCGGGAATCGCATTTGCCTCGGACCGCAGCGGCTTTCCACAGATTTACTACCTCGACCTGACCAGCCGTGAGGTCATCCAGTTGACCGACTTGCCCAATGGAGCCTGCCAGCCGGCCTGGTCACCCGACGGGGCGCGCCTGGCCTTCACTTCGCCCTGCGGTTCCAACCGCGAGGCCTACACCGGCTCGACAATATTCATCATGGACATCGATCCAGGTGGAAATCCGGGCACTGCCCAGCCGCTGATGGTTTCGCTTGGCGGCGGTGACTACGCGCCGGATTGGTCGCCGGATGGGAGCAAGATCGCCTTCACCTCGCAGCGCACCGGCCGGCCGCAGGTCTTTACTGTTGGCCTGGACGGGCAGGACCCCTTTAATGTGAATGACGACCTGGCGCACAACTGGAGCCCTGCCTGGTCAGGCGATGGATCGCAAATCGCGTTCCTCACCGGTCGGGGTGGCGCGGAGGAGATCTGGTTGGTGCGTGCCAGCGGTGGCGAGGAGACGCGTTTCTCGCGCAGCGACGGTAAGGATGTTGCCAAACCGGACTGGTCGCCGGACGGGGGTACGATCCTGTTTGAGAAAGTCGTCGGAAGCATCCCGCGCATTGTGGCTGCACCGGTATCGGAAAGCGGTGTGAGAGTCGTCCAGATCTGCCAGGAAGGTCCGCTTTCGCTGCAGCCGATGGGCGAGCCGGCCTGGTCGCCGGATGGGAACTGGTTGGCGTTCGAGACATGGCCGGGGGGCGGCGATCACAAGATCGCCGTCATGCAGGTAAGCTGCACGGGTTACGAAGAGCTGACCGATGATCCTGCGCTGGATTTTGACGCCACGTGGCGGCCGGCCCCTTAGACTTCGACCATAAAACAACCCATATTCCGGGAGCGTATGAATGACCGAACAGGAAATACTTGGCTGGTTACGGGGTGATACACCGAATGTACAGGGAAAGGAGTTTCCGCTCAGGCAGCGCGAGGTGATCATCGGGCGCGGAACAAAGAGCGACGTTCAGCTTTCTGACCCCAAGATCTCCCGCAAGCACGCACGGCTGAGATTCGGCGAGGATAACGTCCTGCTGGAGGACCTGGGCAGCGCACACGGCACGCTCGTGAACGGCGAGCGCGGCGAGTTCTTCGTGCTCAAACACGGCGATGTGATCGCATTCGGTGATACGCTGCTGGTATATAAGACTTCCCCGGATACGGTGGCAACGCTCATGACGCCGGATGTGGGTATACCTGCTCACCCTCCGGCAGCGACACCGCCGTCAATGGCAGCACCGATGCAGATGCCCACATCAAGCGCAAGAAATGAAAAGGAGAGACCCAGGGCGTTAATGTTTATGCTCGGTTTGATCCCTGTGCTGATGGTTGGGGCGGCTGCTATTGCGATTTTCATCATTCTGGGTGGTGAACCCGAACCGTATGAATTGGCGGATTTTCCCGAGAACGAGGTGGCGGTTCTACCCACCGCGCCGCAGTCCACAGCGACGGAAAAGGCAGTTGAAGAATCTCAAGATGTTGTACCACCTGAAGACACGATCGTTGAAACCCCGGCGAGCCCGGATCAGGTGTTTGTCATACGTCCAAAGGATCCGGGAGCCGATTTCAATGTTATGGACCTCTACCAGATCGTGACTTTCAATGAAGCCGAAAGCAGCTTCGAGCTGTATGTGTTTGATGGTCAAATCAGCGCCAGACAGGTTCTCGGCCTCAACTATACCCAATGCGCCAGCGATGAAGAAACACTTAAAGACAACCTGAAATATGTCACATTCAACTTCATCGTGGAAGGTGTCAGCGTGAGTCTGGATGAGCTCACCTTTTCCGAGTGGGATCGTGGTGACAGATACTGTTATCTTTACGATGGCGTATTGACTGGGCTCCCCGTCGGTAGCTATGAGATCCTCGGGAAATACGAACAGAGCGAGGAGTATTCTGACGGGTTCGACACCTACCCACCGGGTGTGGTGGAGACACTTTACCGAGTGGAGGTTGTGGATTCTGGGGATACGGAAGGGGCAAGCAGCGATTTCGCTGAGGAAGGGACGCGCGTGACATTGCACGCCGGTGATGCACGCTTCTTCAATGTGCCGCCTGAGGCGGTCGCCTACGCAAACACGCAGCACACAGCTCCGCCTGCGGAGATTATGGTCATGGAAAACTGTGGCAGCAGCGGCTGCTGGCGCTACAACGAATGGATCGCCATGGGTGAACCCGGCCAGTATGTCGAAGTTGAATCGGCGGTCAGTACGACTGCCATCGGCGTGCAATTGTGGGGTGATGATAATGATGGCTGGGCGCGCGTGAGCATCGATGGTGAAGAGATGTGGACGGGTGAGATGCGCGGGACCGATAATCAGTGGCCGGGCGGCGCGTTCGTGCGCTACCTGGAGGTCGCCGGGCTGGAGCCGGGCTTTCACACGCTGCGCTTCGAGCCCACGGGCGAGGGCGGTTCTGTGACGGTGTACTTCTTCGGCATCGGAGAGGTCTCCCCGTAAGATTGCCCATGATGAGCGTAGGAGTACCGGTCCATTGGGTCCGGGCGAATCGCTCGCGAAGATGATGATTGGTCTTTGGTGAGAGGTGCCTTGTGTCGATGAAATGCTTCAACTGCGGTGAAATAGTCCCGCAGGACCAGAATTTCTGTGGGAACTGTGGTGCGCCCCAGATTGCGGATCCGGGTGTGGATCTGGGCAAGCCCCCGAAGGTAAAGAGAGCGCCTGCCGGGTCCATGACATGGCTATGGGTCTTGCTCGGATGCGGTGGTTTGATCATCGTAGCTTGCTGCCTTGGATTTGTGCTGCTTTTATCTTTTTCGAGTGTTGTTTCCGATTCTGCAGGCGAACTGTTGGAGCAGATGGCGACGATGGAGCCGGAGCTTCTAGACGAGACCCTGATGCAGGTCGCAACACAGCTGCCCGAGATCACACCTGCGCCGACGATCATGCCTGTGCCAACGGACACGCCGATGCCGACACCTCAGTTTCTGTGCGATGGTGTTGGTTTTACCGCAGATCCCTGGCTTCAGGTCGGGATGATCTGCGAGCAGGTGCCAGCGCAGGTTGAGGGTGAAATCCTCGCTTTACCCGCATATTCTCAATTGCAAATCGTCGATTATCCGGTGACGCCGAGTTTTCACAGCCCGCGGATCAGCGTCTTCCCCGTTGGAGAATATCGGCAGATCAGCGCGGAAGCCTCCGATAGGATCGATAGACTACAAGATTTGCTCCGGCGTAGGCCGGAGCAAGCTGAAGAACCCTACCCGTTTCTGCCCGTCTGGAATGCGGGACAGATGATGGCGGTCCAATTTGATTATGTAGAATTTCTGGATGGCGAAGGGATCCGCTACCTGACCCAGTACGGTCAGGCGGCCTGGCCAATCAACAATGAAGATCTGTTTTACACATTCCAGGGTTTGACGGCGGATGGAGAATATTACGTTTCAGCCGTTTTACCTGTGATGCACCCGGACCTGCCGACGGATGGTGATACGTTCATCGGTGAGGAGTATGAAGAGTTCATCAATGGTTATGCCGAGTATCTGGACGCAATCCAAGCCCAACTGGAGGCAAGTGCTTCAAAAGCGTTCGAGCCGCGCCTCACCACGCTCGATGGGCTTATGCAATCGTTGACCCTGGAGTAGATCAGCGCAGGAGTTTCTTTGAAGCTTCGGACCTGTCCGTTCAGATGCTTAATGAGTCGCCTATGAAGCCAAAACCCTTCGCCGAGTCGATCATCCCTCTTGTCACCATGCTTTTCTTCCTGCAGGCTCTGCGGGTCATATTTTCCGTGATGTTCGGTTTCATCTATGATCAGGTCATCGAAGGGCCTTTGGATGCCTGGCTGCCGGTCAGCAACCTGCTTGTATTGGCAGCGGTGCTGTTTCCTGCCTGGGTTAGCAGGAAGCCGTCATGGCGGTGGATGTCGGCGGCTGCCTTCGTGGCTGCATCTGCGCGCCTGACGCTTTCGATCGATGAACCCTGGATCAGGTACTGGGGTTCAGTGCTGATCATCATTTCGGCGGGCGCTCTATTTGTGCCTCTGATTCGTCTTGATCTGCGCCGCTTTCTACGGGTGTTGATTATCGCCATTGTGCTTGAGCAGCTGCTCCGGCTCACGGGACACACGATCGACGTAAGCCTGCAGTGGGCGGCAGCGCCGGTCCTTGCGGTATGGATCGCAGTGCTGATGACGCTCATTTTCTGGGCGCGGCCATGGTCCCTATCTGAAACCGAACCGCTGAATGGGATTCCGTGGGGAGTGGGGGCCGCATTGGGCGGTTTCTTGTTTTTAGAGACCTCTCTCTTAGCGCTGCCCAACGGCATCGCGCGCTGGAGCGGTGTCTCCTATGCGTTGGTCGCTCCGCTGCTGGTCGTCATCACGCTGCTGCCGCTTTATCCCGGCATTCTGCCGATCATTCGCCGGCTTATGTCAACCATGTTTATCCGCGTGATGGTGACGATCATCTTCGTCGGCGCGTTTTTATTGGGATATTTTTTGCGCGGTGTCCTGGCTATGACGCTTTTGCTGGTCAGCCAGTGGTTGCTGCTCTGCGCATTGCTCATGCTGGGTGAGTTGGATTTCAGCGGAACAGGCAAGACGGGTGGACGTCTGGCGTTGGGGTTTTTGCTCTTCCTGCTGCTGAATTTCGCGAACGCGTTCGCATTTACTTACGCCTATACGCTGCCGCTCATGCGCGGACTCGGTTGGGTTGTCTACCTGGTGGCTGGATTGGCGGTCGGCTGGGGGCTGTCGACAACAGCTGAGATAAAAGTGAATGAAGTGGAGGGGGAAGGGGCATTTCGATTGGCACTGGCGACGATCGTCGCTCTCGCTGTTGCGCTTGTCTCGATATGGCCGGTTCCGATGCAGACAATGCCTGCGGGTGAACGCCGGTTCGCGACCTATAATATCCATTACGGCTATGATGACGACTGGCACACCACGTTGCCCGAGATCGCATCCACACTTAGGGAGGCGAGAGTCGATGTGGTCGCGCTGCAAGAGGTTGACACCGGTCGCATGACCAGCTACAGCACCGATAACGCTTACTATCTGGCGCGCACGCTGGGTATGAATGTGCACTACCTTCCGAATGTTGAGCATCTCACCGGGATTGCGGTGCTATATAAGGGGGAGACGCTGGCAATCAATGAACGTCTGCTGCCAAGCTTGCAGGAACAAACCGGCATCATCGAAGTCGTGCTTCCATGGGGTACCGAGCAAGTGCATGCCTTTGGTATCTGGATGGGGCTCTCCAACGAAGACACGATGCGCCAGGTGAAAGAAGCCCTGGCTTTCATCGGCGCAGATTCGCCGGCGACGTTCGGTGGGGATTTCAACGCACAAATCGACGATCCTGAGATGCAGGCAGTGCAATCGGCGGGTTTTGTTGACCCTTTCATGAAACTCAGGCAGGTGCCTGCGCCGCCCACCAGCCCCGCCATCGATCCGCAGTCGCGCATCGATTTTATCTGGCTTAAGGGGCTGGCGCCCACACGGGCGCGGGTCAGTGATTCGCTCGCTTCCGATCACCGCATGGTTGTAGTCGAGGTAAGCTCACCTTGAGCGAAGAGGCTTTACAGACCGCAACCGCTCGTTGAAAAGGGTGCCAAGCAGATTGAAGTCGCCGCTACGCTTTGACCGATGAACTCCTCTGCATTGCACGTCAACAGGTATTCAGCGCCTCGGCCGGATGGTGATCCGGTCGTTCTGCTTCACGGTCTCGGTTCCTGCGCTGAGGACTGGGGGCTTCAGGTACCTGCGCTTATCAAGCAGCACCACGTTTACGCCCTCGATCTTCCGGGGCATGGCGCTTCGCCGGCGCTTCAAGGCTGGCCGCGGATCGCCGATTATGCCTCAGCAGTCGCGGATTGGATGGCTGACGAGAAGCTGAAAGGTGCGCATGTCGTCGGTCTCTCGCTGGGTGGTCTTGTCGCGATGCAGCTGGGTCTCGACCATACCCCTCTCGTAAGATCATTGACGATTGTGAACGCCTTCAGCAGGGTGCGGTTTGAACTGCGCAGCGGGGTGCATTCGGTGGGCAGGTTGATGCTATTGCTGTTTGGCAAGATGGAGTGGCTTGGCGCCTGGGTCGCATCGGCGCTGTTCCCCAAGGAGGGTCAGGAGGCTCTGCGCGAGATGGCGGCGCAACGTATTGCCGCAAATCCGCGTCGCTCCTATCTGCAGGCTGTTGTCGCCGTGGCACGCTTCAACCTGGATGGGTGCGTCCATGAGCTGGGTTGTCCCGTTTTGATCGTCTCTGGTGAGCAGGACAGGATCGTGCCGATGCGTTTGAAGCGATCGCTAGCAGTAAGCATGCCGGAAGCAGAGTTTGAAGCGATACCGATGTCGGGTCACGTCACGCCAGTTGACGCGAGCGAGCGATTCAATCAGTTGCTGCTGGAATTTATAAAGTGAAACCAGGGCGCCGGGTTACTGCGAGGCTAGCTCAGCGTCGATGATCTGAATAAAGGCATCGAGCGGCTGTGCCCCGACAAGCGGGATGCCGTTGATGAAGAAGGTTGGCGTGCCCGAGACTCCCAAACCGGCGGCGTAGCGGGCGTCAGCCTCGACCTCGTCCACGAAGCGTCCTTCATCCACGCAGGCCAGGAGTTCGTCCGGATCCATACCCAGCCGGTCAGCATACGCGGCATAAGCCTCGCTGTTGAGCTCCTCAAATTCACCCGAAAAGAGCAGGTCATGGAAGGCGTAGTAGTCGCCTTGTTCGCCGGCGCATTCGGCTGCGAGGGCGACCTCAAAGCCGCCGACGACCGGGAAATCGCGGTAGATCAGACGGATCTGGTCGGGGTACATTTCGAGCAATGGACCCAGAGTTTCATTGTGCCAGCGTTTGCAAAACGGGCAGCGGTAATCGCTGAACTCGATGATCGTGATTGGCGCCTCGTCCGGGCCTAACACGGCGTCATCATCTTCGCTGACCTCGAGCCGGATCTGACCCTGTTGGCTGCGCAGATCGGGAGGCGAGGGCGGTGCGGTGGGGTTTCCAACGACGACCGCCGGCTCCTGTTCAGCAGCCGCAGCTGGTTGCTGTGCGACGGCTGGTTGAGAGCGCTCCTGTCCCCAGAACAGGTAGCCCAGTGCAAGCCCGGTGACGAGGGCGAGCGGTAGCAGAAGGGCATAGAGCGCGCTGCGCCGGATGCGGAAAACCCCGTTGTCTTGAATATCTTCTTGTTCGATCGTTTCGTCGTTTATTTCTTTATCAGTCATGGCGGGATTATAGCATAGTAGACCTGAGTTATCGGGCTTGACAGCCGATTACGGAGATTGTATTCTGTCAGTAGACTGACCAGTCAGTCTAGAAAGAATCCCATGGAAAAAGATCGGCTGGCAAGGGAGCGGAAGAAGCAGATCCTGGACGCGGCTGAGCGCGTCTTCGCCGAGCGCGGGTTCGACAAGGCGCGCATGGATGACATCGTCCAGGAATCCGGACTCTCCAAAGGCGCACTCTATTGGTATTACAAGAGCAAGGACGCCATCATCCGCGCCCTGCTGGACCGGGTATTCATCAGCGAGATGCAAGGCGCCGAGCAGCTGGTCGAATTGGATGCCAGCGCAAGCGAGCGTTTGAAACTATTTGTCGAATACGTTGTGCGGGAATATAAGCGCTTTGAAAAACTGCTTCCGCTTGCCTATGAATTCATCGCCTTAGCCTACCGCAGCAAAGCTGTGCGAGAGAGCCTCGTTGGTTACTACGAACATTACGCAGATCTGATCGCCGAGGTGATCGAGCAGGGCGTGAACCGAGGGGAATTCAAGCCCTGCGACCCTAGAAACGCCTCTGTTGCGTTGATCGGTATGTACGAGGGCATCGCCCTGCTTTGGTTTCTGGACCCAACCAGGATCGACTGGGATCGCATGTCCGAGCAGCCGCTTGAAATCTTTCTGGCGGGATTGCGGCCTGAGGTGAGCTGATGGCGACCGCATTTATGCGCTGGCTGGAGATGCGCCCCTCAGACTACGATCGCGGCATCCGCATCCTGACCCTGGGTCGGCTTGAGCCGCTCCAACGACGACTGGTCGATGAGCATATACAATCAGGTTGGAAAGTGCTTGAGATCGGCTGTGGAACGGGGGGGCTGACCGTGATGATGGCGAGTACAGGTGCTGAGGTGACTGCTATCGATCGCTCGGAAGCGATGTTGGAGGTGGCCGAGCAGCGTGTGCAGGATGGGGAACTTGGTTCCCGGATCAAACTGCACCAGATGGACGCAAGCGGAATAGCTGAAAAGTTTACTCATGGGTCCTTCGACGCGGTCGTAAGCAGCCTGGCATTCAGCGAAATGAGCCGCCAGGAACGACAGTTTGTGCTTTCCGGGGCACGTAAGCTCTTGGGGGAGCATGGTTCCTTCATCGTGCTGGATGAATTTCAGCCACGTGGTTGGCTGCTCAAGAGCATTTCGCTTATTGTGCGCACACCATTGCGGCTGCTCACCTGGCTGCTGACGCGCACCACAACATCCCCTCTCCATCGACTAGAGCAGCAGCTCAAGAAGGCGGGATTTACCACCACAGATTCCACAGAATCCCTGGCTGGAGCGCTCAAAATCATCCACGCCCAGGTGTCGATCGATACGGAGCAGGAACTGCAAGGGATCCCCACGATGGGCCGCCTGCACGGTGGTTGGACGTTGCGGAAGCTCGGTGTGGAGGCGTGGGCGTTGTTCTTCCGCATCCTGCCTCCATACCCGCAGAAAGAACCTGGCGTGTACGAAATTGGCGAACCTGGTCCGGAATCCCCGGTGCTCGTCACCGGCAATTACGCCCTCACCGTGCATCGGCTTGTACGCGCAATCGATAGCCATGTCGATGCATGGCTGCTTGTTGCCGACTCAGAAGGCATCAACGTATGGTGCGGTGCCGGCGGCGGGTTTCTAACTGCAGAAAGGGTGCTCTCCATCTGGCGTATGAGCGCGCTGGACGATCACCTGACCCATAAGGATATGATCCTTCCCCAACTGTGCGCCAATGGCGTTGATGGATGGAAGATCCGGAAGGAGAGCGGCTGGGAGGTCCATTGGGGGCCGGTGCGGGCAGAAGACATCCCCGCTTACTTCCGAGCCGGGATGTCAAAGAGCGATGATATGCGCCTGGTTTCTTTCCCGCTCTGGGGCCGGCTGGAGATGATGGCCGCAACGCTGGGTTTTTACGCGTTGATAATCTTGCTGCCGGTTGCGATCTTCTGGCGGAGCGTATTCGAGCCGCTGGCAGTGAGCCTATTCGCGCTTTCAACGTTTTATGCGATCAGCTTACATTCGATCCCGGGACGGGATGGTTTGCAGAAAAGCGTGCCCTTAGTGGGCATCGCGCTGCTGGGCATGCTGGTTTACTCTGCTTTTCAGGACACGATTGGCGCACAGCAGCTATTTAACCGCGCCGTGGGTATGACCGCGCTGTCCGTGTTCGTGGGCGCCGAATTGCAGGGTATGTCGCCCGAGATGCGCGGTGAGCAGGCCAACTGGGGTTGGGAGGCGTTGGTCGCAGTTTTCCTGGGCTTGGTCTATTGGATTGTCCCGAATCTAATGGGGTGGAGGTAGGCAGCTGGAGACTCCCGGTTTGCTCGACCTGATGCGAGAGCATTGGCATCTGGCTCTAAATCTCAGGAGCATGCGGATCGTGTTCCATGCCGAACGCTGCACCGGCGCAATGGAGTGCTATGAGGTGTGTCCGGTAGATTGTTGGAAGCCCGATGAATCGGCTGGCACGGTGGAGTTTCAAAAAGCCGTGGTTTGCATCGCCTGCGGCGCATGCGTGCTGCAGTGTCCAGAGGAAGCGATCGAATTGAGGTAGATGATGGTCGAGAAGCTGAAGCAGACGAAACCACCATCAGGGTTCACACGCTGGCTTTATCGACTGCCAATACTACTTTATCGCGCTGGTTTGGGATGGATGCTTGGGTCACGTTTCCTATTGCTGGAGCATATCGGACGGGTCACTGGCAAGCGACGACAAACCGTGCTGGAAGTCGTAGATTCGGAGCCTGCCTCCGGGAACTTCAACGTCGTCGCCGCCTGGGGGGAGCGCGCAGATTGGTATCAGAATATTAAATCCATTTCAGAAGTCAGCTATCAAGTCGGTCGTCGTCATTTTGAGGGCAAAGCACGGCCTTTGCCGCAAGAAGAAGCCGAGCAGGTTTTCCTGGCTTATGGACACAGTCATCCGCGAGCGCTTCAAAGTCTCATGCGCGTGCTCGGTTATCGGATTGAAAGCAATGACCAATCCTATCGAGCGCTTGCGGAGCATCTTCCTGTGGTGAAGCTGTCTCCTGACGAGGGGAAAGGGGATTGATCTCATGCTGTCGATCGTGCTAAGCGGCGCAGCGAATTTCGGCGCGATGCAGGCCGGCGCACTCGAAGTGGTGCTTGATCGGGGTATCAAGCCCGAACTGCTGATCGGATCCTCGGCTGGCGCATTGAACGCAATCTATATGGGCGCCGATGCGAGCATCGGCGGAACCAGGGGGCTGCAGGATGTGTGGAGAGCGGCGGGGCCCGAACAGGTCGGCGTAGCGCGACCGTTCACCGTTCTTCGTCGGATGATTGTCAACCAGGACAGCCTGATCGACAACGCGGCGTTGACCTCATTCCTGCGCTCACAACTACCGATGGAATTGGGAACTTTCGGCGCGCTGCGGGAAAAGACCGGGATTCACACTTATGCCGTTGCCGTGCACATGCGAACGGCGCGCCTGCGAGTCTTTGGTGATTATTTGGAGGACAGTCTACTGGATGGTGCCATGGCCAGCAGCGCCGTCCCGCCGTATTTACCGCCGTGGGAGGTCGATGGTGAACGCTATCTGGATGGCGGCGTGTACACGAAACTGCCGCTCATGGCTGCGATCGCACGCGGCGCTACGCGCATTATCGCCCTGGATGTGACCTATGCCATGGGCACCCGCTCGACCGCCGAGGGTACGGTGGGGGTGAGCGGCTACGCGCTCTCGTTGATGGTTGAAGCGCAGACCGCGCTGGAGCTTGAGTGGGCCCGCCGAACCGGTGTAGACCTGCACATCATTCAACTGCTGGCACCGCCCGAGATCCCTTTCTGGGATTACACTCAGGCGGAGCGCCTGATCGAACGCGGGCGACGCATCACGGAAGCAGCGCTTGACGAGAAACCGATCCGGCTGATGCCCAACTGGCGCGTAGGCATGCGTCGCAGGCTGCGAAACTTCCCACTTCACCCGTTGCATGATATCGAGATGCCCGAACTGCCGCGCATGCAGCCTCCATCATCAGCTGGTGATGAAAATTGAGCATGGTCCCGAGAGAGCAGAAAGGAAGATGAAATGGAGCTGATTCTTATTGTTCTGGCTATGGCTGTGGTCGGCCTGATCATGGCTTATGTCGCTGGATTTATCTGGAAAGATCAACGCCCAGTGGGTGTGCCCGGCGACTATATCGTCGGTGTGGTGACCGCAATCGTGGTCGGTTTGCTTGACTGGTATTTAATCCCGGCGATGGGCTTCAGTGAGGGATGGAAGTACGTCGGTATCGCTCTGGAGCCAGCATTGAGCGTTCTGCTGGTGCTCTGGATTATCAAGAAAGCAAAGGACTGAGCGGTCCGTGGAAGCAGGTCGTGAAGCTGAAGCGATCATCACGGTCCATGATCTGACGAGGGAGTTCGACGGTCGCCGAGCGGTCGATGGGCTCGATCTCTCCATAACGCCAGGTGAGCTCTTCGGACTCATCGGCCCGGACGGTGCCGGGAAGACGACGACGCTGCGCCTTCTAGCTGGTTTGCTCAAAGTCAGCCACGGCGAAGCGCAGGTGGCTGGCTTTGATCTGCTCTCGCAGCCGGAAGAGATCAAACCACGCATCGGATATATGGCACAGGAGTTCAGCCTCTACGCCGAACTCACGGTCACGGAGAACTTGCTTTTCTTCTCGGATATTTACGGCGTCGATCCGGAGAAGGTTAACGAACGTGCTGAGCGGCTGCTGGCGTTTGCCGGGCTCCAGGAGTTCAAGTCGCGCCGAGCCCAGCATCTCTCAGGGGGCATGAAGAAGAAACTGGCTCTGGCATGCACGTTGATCCATGAGCCGGAGATTCTGCTTCTCGACGAACCAACGACAGGTGTTGATCCTGTTTCGCGCCGCGAGTTCTGGGAAATCCTCACGGAACTTAACCTATCGGGCACGACGATCCTGGTGAGCACACCGTACATGGATGAAGCCGATCGCTGTGAGCGTGTAGGTCTGATCTATGATGGGCGATTGATCATCTGTGATACGCCGGCTGCGATCCGGGGGAAACTGCCCGGCGAGGTGCTCGAAATTCGCCCGGGCGATTGGCGTGCAGCACGCGGAGTCGTCACTTCATTACCCGGAGTCCACCAGGTCCAGACGTATGGTGAAGCGCTGCACCTGATCGTCGATTCCGCCGAGCGACGTGCCGGGGAGATCAAAGCTGCGTTGATGGAGAAGGGAATTGAAGTCCCAGATCTGAATCCGGTGCCACCTCGAATGGAAGAGGCTTTCATCTCCTTGATCCATCGTATCGAGAGCGGCGTGCAGGTTTAGCATGTCCTGGCGCAATATCCGAGCAGTGATGCGGAAAGAGATCCAGCACATCGTGCGTGATCGAGCGACGCTGATCCTGGTCTTGATCACGCCGACCGTACTGCTCCTGATTATGGCATATGCGTTGACCGTCGAGTTGGAATATATCCCGGTGGCGGTGCTGGATCATGACCGCTCCAGCATCTCCCGGAAGTTTGTGCAGCAGGTTACCGCTGGTGAAGATTTAGATCTGTACGCGCAGGTTGATAGATTTGATCAAATCGAGATGATGCTCGTCACCGGGGAGATCAAAGCGGCCGTGATCATCGCACCGAATTTCTCACAAAAGCTGCTCGCGCTGGAAGGGCTTCCGATGCAGCTCATCATCGATGGCACCGAGCCGGAGAGCGGCAACTTCGCGGTAGATCATATCGCCCAGCGGGTGGAGCAGTTCATTCGTGAGGTTATGTCCAAACAGCTGCAGACCTCAGGGATCAGTGAGGAGGCGCTGCTCCCCATCGATTTACGCCTCCGAGCCTGGTACAACCCAGGTTTGAGGCCGCGCGTGGATTTAATCCCGGGTTTGATCTCCATGGTTCTAGGCTTCCCGGCACTTTCAGTCGCGCTAACTCTGGCACATGAGCGCGAACACGGCACGCTCGAGCAACTGATGGTTTCGCCCATTGGCCGCGCTGAATTGCTGTTAGGAAAGATGATCCCCTACGTGATCGTTGGGTTGGCGAATGTGATCGTGATGCCTGTCCTGGCAATGTTATGGTTTGCCATCCCATTCAACGGCAATTTCGTACTCTTTTTCCTGTTATCAGCGCTCTTCCTTTTCGCGATCTTAAGCATGGGCATTATTATCGGGGTCTTCATGCGCACACAAGCGGCAGCGTTGGCGCTTTCCTTCCTGCTGATCTTCTTTCCGGGTTTCTTCTTGACAGGGATCTTCTTTCCAATCGTGGCGATGCCCGAGATTATGCGTATGGAATCGCTTTTCCTGCCGGGCACACATTACGCCGTGATCACGCGCGGGGTATTCCTTACCGCGATTGGGATGGATGTCTTGTGGCCTTATGCGGTGATGCTCGCTGGTCTGGGAGTGGTCTTCACCGGAGTCGCCGCATTGTTTTTCCGCAAGCGTCTGGGTTGATGGAATGTTGAAACGTTTGAGGCGCGTGCTTTCGCTGTCGGTTAAAGAACTACTTCACCTGCGCAACGATTGGTGGTTACCGGCATTCATGCTCCTGGGAGGTGCAATCGAGCTTATTCTGGTCGGTTGGGCCACCTCCCGGCCGATCACAAATCTACCCTTAATGGTGCTCGACCATGATCGCAGCGCGCAGAGCAGGCAATTCATCCGCGACCTGGAGAACACAGGTACGTTCGCTTTCGAAGGGCTTGTATCCGATCTCTCGACGATCGAAGGCGCGATGGATCGCGGCGATATCAACGCAGCTGTTATCATCCCTCCAGATTTTTCAGAACGAGTGCAGAGCGACACTGGGCAGCCGGTGGTAGAGGCCATTCTCAATGGCGCCGAGAGTTTGCCAGCACGGACCGCACAAAGGGCGATCGAGGGCGTTGTCCAAAGCTGGGGGGATCGCCTGGCGTTGCGACGTATTGGGATGGATGAAGACAAGTTGGAGGCCTTCTTCCCCAGCATGCGCGTCTGGTTCAACGAGGCCTTGAACGAAGCGCTCTACACGACGCCGGCCGAGCTTGGTTTGATGCTTGAGTTCACCGTGCTGCTCTTCGCAGCGCTTTCAATCTCGCGTGAACGCGAGCTGGGAACGCTTGAGCAGTTGCTGGTCATGCCATTTTCATCCTTGGAAATTATCTTGGGTAAGGCTATTCCGGTGATGTTCATCGGATTGGCCGATTTTGCGTTGATGCTCGCCATGGTGAATGTGTTCTTTGGAGTGCCAGTGCGCGGTTCGATCCTGCTGCTGTCCGCGCTGGCATTTGGCTATGTACTGGTCGAATTAACTAAAGGCCTTGTCATTTCGGTGATGGTGAGAACCCAGCACCAGGCGTTCTTACTGGTTATGTTGGTGGGTATGACCGATTTCATGTTTACCGGGTATGCGGCACCGGTCGAGTCGATGCCCCCTATCCTGCAGACCTTGGCCAACCTGATTCCTGCACACCATTGGCTCACGATCCTGCGCGGCATCTTGCTGAAGTCAAGCGGGATACAGGTGCTTTGGCCGAATGTGGTCGCGCTTGCGTTGCTAGGGGCAGTCATCGGAAGTTTCTCCATACGCTATGTGCGCAGGGCGCTGCAGTGAGGTAGGAGAGCTGATGGGACCAGGACGTACGACGATTGCAGTACGGGACTTGGTGAAGCAGTTTGGTGAATTCACCGCCGTAGACGGAGTCGACTTCGAGGTGCACGCAGGCGAGATCTTCGGTTTTCTGGGTCCAAACGGATCAGGGAAGACGACGACGATCCGGATGATGCTTGGCTTGCTCCAGCCCACGGAGGGCGAAGTCCACGTGCTTGGGATCCCCGTGCTGGAAGATCCGGCGGCAATCCGAACCAAGGTCGGATATATGTCCCAGCACTTCAGCCTCTACAACGACCTAACCGTCGAGCAGAACCTGCGCTTCTACGGCACTGCCTACGGGCTCAGCAACAACACGCTGATTGAGCGCATGAATACCGCGGTCGGGCTGGCCGGACTCGTCGGGCGGGAAACGGAAAAGACCCAAACGCTTTCGGGGGGTTGGCGTCAACGTCTGGCGCTCAGTGCGGCGATATTGCACGAACCAGAGGTACTCTTCCTGGATGAACCAACGGCTGGAGTCGATCCGGTTTCGAGACGTGAGTTCTGGGAACTGCTCTATAAACTTGTCGAAGATGGTGTGACGGTCTTCGTGACCACCCATTACATGGACGAAGCCGAGCATTGCCATCGTCTGGCGTTTATCCAGCGTGGTGAGGTCATCGCTACCGGCTCCCCTTCGGAACTGCGAGGTTCGATGAAGACCGTAAGCATACTGGAATTCGAACCTTCAGACACAACTGAAGCGGTAAAGATCCTCAGGGAATCGATCGAAACGGGGAATCTTCTCGCCCGCAGCGTTGAACTTTACGGCAGTTCGATACATGTCTTCGTCCATGGCGACGGAAGTCCCGGCTCGATGATTACGAAAATTTTGGCACGGGAGGGCGTCGATACGGGCAAGATCCGTCAGATCGAACCATCGCTGGAAGATGTGTTTATCAACTATATGCGCTGAGTGCCTGGCGATGTGCTTAGCGGCAGGGTTGAATGGGAGTCGACTATGAACAGCATCCGGAAAATGGTATTGACAACGGCACTTGCGTTTCTTCTCTTTGGTACCCAAGCTTGTTCTGTTCTGGGTGAGAATGATCTAGGTGAAATCAGAGCTTCCGGCGTGATCGAGGTCGTCGAGGTGGCAGTCTCACCTGAGTTAGGAGGGCAAGTCGCTGAGGTTCTGGTTGAGGAAGGGGATGCGGTCTCTGATGGTCAGCTCCTGTTCAGGTTAAAAGATCAGGAACTCCAGATTCAACGCAGCCAGATATCCGCGCAAGGTGAAGCGGCGATTGCAGCGGCGGAAGTTGCACTGCTCGAAGCCCGGGAAGCATTGGATGAATTAAATGAGAACTGGCCCCTGCGTGCGGCACAGTATCAGCTTGAGGTGGCGCAGGCTCGCGACGAGTTGGAAAAAGCAGAAAATCGAAGGATCTGGCAGCAGAAGAACAACCGGGCGACCGACGATACGATTGAATATTACGAAGCCCAGCTGGTCCTCGCCGAGAGAAGGTTAAAAAGTGCGCGCAGCGTCTACAACCAGCATACGGATGAGCCCGAGCATGATCCAGACCGCGCCAATGCCCGTGTCGCGCTGGAGCAAGCCGAGGACGCACGTGATGAGATCGTGCGCATTTTAAATTGGTACAAGGGTGAACCGACGGATATTGACCAGGCATTGCTCGATGCGAACGTCGCTATCGCGAAGGCCAGGGTGGATGAAGCGAAGCAGGAGTACGAAAAATGGGAAAATGGCCCCGACCCGGATGCTGTCAAATTGGCACAAGCCAACATCAAGCAGGCTGAGGCCTCCCTGAATTTGGCAAAAGCACAAATGGAAAGCCAGTTACGCACCATCGATCTCAAAATCGACAATGCTTCCGTGAGTGCCCCGACGGATGGCGTCGTGCTTACGATGAACATTGATCCGGGCGAATTGGTCTCAGTCGGGATGGTTGTGGTCACGCTGGGCAAACTTGATGAGATGACACTCACCGTCTACGTACCCGAAAATCGGTACGGTCTCGTGAACGTCGGGGATAAGGCTGAAGTGCTGGTGGATTCATTCCCGAAAGAGGTCTTCGGAGCAGAAGTTATGCGCATCGCTGATCAAGCAGAATTTACACCCCGTAACGTTCAGACTGAGGAGGAAAGGCAGACGACTGTCTACGCTGTTGAGCTGAGAGTCCTCAGCGGGGAGGAACAGCTTAAGCCGGGTATGCCAGCTGACGTCATCTTCGATGTCTCGGGTTAGAGCGGGTAAAGAAAGTAAGCTCTTACCGGCAGTTCCAGGCTGTCTACTTGATGAGTTCGATTAGCAGAATCGCGCTGTAGCCGACGACATAAAAAGCTGTTAAACCGTAAAGCACCGACTTGGGAACATCCCGCACCTTGAATGTGTGTATGCGGATGTACAACAGCTTAACGAGATCACCGAGCAGCATAAGGCCTGCGAACACAGCCAGAAGCGATCCGGGCCCGGGATCGGTTATCAGTGTGTAGGTCAAACCCCAATGCCCGATGTTATTCACGATTACAAATCCCATTGCGAGGATCTCGCGGTTCTGTATGCGGTCAAGGATCGCGAGCGTGAGGCCGAGCGAGAGCAGCAACATGATGATCCATTCAACCAGTACCAATCCCGTCGGGAACTCGAATGTCCAGCGTTGAATGCCGCGGTAGGCGGTCAGAATCGCGAGCAGCAATGCAAACAGTTTGATGACCGTCTCCAGCCAGGCCAGCGGCGGCCAGTCGGCGAAATGCCAGGATCGGGGTTCATGTGCGGGACGAGATTGATTCATGAGATTCTCCTTCAGACCAGATTCTAACCCCTCAATGGTTCCTATGAAGGTGAACCTGCTTGAACGTGGAACATTTGAAGCCTATGATATATATTACGTCAAGATCAAATTCCAAAGCATTAAGAAGCATCTGTGACCGCTTCAGGTCTAGAAAAGGAAGATAAGCATATGAGCGACCAGGGTTCGAATCAATACGGAGAAAAATGGGAGGAGAAGCAGCAGGAAAAGGTTACGGAGAAGAGTGCAGAGGAAAAATCCTGGG
>CBFDDM010000044.1:0-24849 GCA_965603565.1 uncultured Anaerolineales bacterium
CAAGAAGAAGGTGGCATACGATATCTAGAAACGTGAGTGTCCTGTACAGCGGATGGACAAGGTAGGAAATAGATTATGTCATTACCAATTCTAGGGATCATACTGATCATCGTGATCTTCGCAATAATCCTGGTGGTCGCAGGTGTCCGGGCTCCACAGGCTTCTGACCCAATCTCGGATCGCCTCGCCGAATACAGCACAAGGGATGAACCGGTTTCACTCGAAGAGATTGAGCTGTCTCAGCGTTTTTACGAACGCGTCATCTTGCCAGTTTTCAACAGCGTCGGTCAACTCGCCTCCCGTTTCACACCGCAGGCGACACTCGAGAATGCTCGGAAGCGCCTGGAAACTGCGGGCAATCCCATGCAGATGGACCCGGCTTTCTTCCTGTCGCTGCGTTTTGTGCTCGCAGGTGTGTTCGGCGGCGGACTTTTCCTCGTTTTCATGGTCACCGGCCGCAATTTCCTGCAGGGTTTGGGATTATCGGCACTGTTCATGGGGATCGGATTCATGTTTCCGGACTTGTGGCTTACAAGTCGGATTAACGCCCGGCAGAAGGAAGTGTTCCGGGCGCTGCCGGACGCGCTAGATCTGCTGACGATCTGCGTTGAAGCTGGACTGGGCTTCGACGCTGCTATGGGTAAAGTAAACGAGAAGTGGGAAGACGACCTTGCTTTGGAATTTGGTCGGGTGCTTCAGGAAATCAGGCTTGGGAAATTGCGCAGGGAAGCGCTGCGTGACATGGCTGATCGGCTCGATGTGGCCGAGCTGACCAGTTTCGTCGCCGCCGTCATCCAGTCGGAGCAGCTTGGTGTGAGCATGGCCAAGGTATTGCGCATCCAGTCGGATCAAATGCGCGTTCGTCGAAGACAGATGGCTGAAGAGGAAGCCCACCGCGCCCCGATTAAAATGATCTTCCCGATCGCACTGTTGATCTTTCCTTCGATTCTAATGGTGCTGCTTGGGCCTGCTGGGCTCTTGCTGTTCAGGTCACCCATGGGGGCCTTGTTTAAATAAGATAGTCCCAAGAATTTCATCGCAGTGACCCGGGGAGGGGACCCGGTGAGGCGATCGATTACCCGCCCTGGCAGACGCTTGTTGAAGCGTGCGCTGGAGGCGGGTCTTAATTTTTTATTTCCACCACGTTGCGCCGGCTGCGGTCAGCTCGGAAGTATCTGGTGTTCCAATTGTGACCACAAGCTTGTTCGGGCCGATCGGAAAGGCTGCCCCAATTGCGGCTTCCCGCGCATCGTGGCGCAACGCTGTCCCGCATGTGAGCTGGGTAACCTTCAGGTGCGATCCTTTGCCCGCTATCGAGCACCTGTAAAACAAGCGATCCTACACTTGAAGTACTCGCCGAACCAGCAGCTTGCAAGCCAAATGGCTGGATGGCTGGTGGAGATATATTCAGAGTTTGATGAGCCGGCAGATGTCATCATACCTGTGCCTCTGGGAGATGTGCGCAGGCGTGAACGAGGGTATAATCAGGTTGAGTTGATCGCCAAATCAATGGCACGATACCTGAACATCCCCGTCCAAACGCAGGCACTCGTGCGTGTACGAGAAACACGTTCGCAAGTTGGCCTTGACCCCGAGGAGCGATTTGAGAACGTACAGAGCGCTTTTGCTGCAAATATCCATTATGTCCAAAATAAGAATATTCTGCTGTTGGATGACCTGCTCACTTCGGGGGCGACTCTCATCGGGTGTGCGCGAGCGCTCTTTGATTCGGGCGCATCGCATGTGATTTGCTTAACCGTTGGTCGAACAGTCGTTTAACTAAATCGGCGAACGCATTAAAGGAGAGCATGGATGACTATTCGAGTTGATATCAACGTCAAGAATCTGGAGTTATCGGATCGCTTGCACGACTATGTTGTTACGAAAGTCGGCAAACTCGATCGCTATCTGGATATTCTGGAAGAAGCTACAGTCGATCTTACTTATGAGAAAAATGCGCGTGACGCCCAGGATCGGCAGGTTGCGCAGTTGACCATTCGAGGGAAGGGTGTCTTACTGCGGGCTGAAGAGAGGACAGAAGACGTATTTGCATCTGTTGATCTTGTTGTTGACAAAATCTACCGTCAGATCGAGCGATATAAGGGTCGGCATTGGAAGGGTCGTGGTGATGGTCGCTCAGCGTCCGATTTTGCTCCCGAGATACCCCCTCTCGAAGAAGTCGAGATCGAAGAGGTAGCGATGATTGCAAGGCGTAAACGACATATGCTCTTGCCGATGGATGAACGCGAAGCCATCGAGCAGATGGAACTGCTTGATCACGAAGATTTTTTTATCTTTCTCAACGGGGTGACAAATCAGGTGAACGTTCTCTACAGGCGCAGGAATGGTACGCTTGGATTAATAGAAACTGAACAAGGTTAAGATTGGCAAATTGGCTGGACCAGAAAATTTACCATCCTGGTCCAGCTTCACTTAACGGGGAGGTTGGTTTGCACGCCTTGATTATGCTTCCACCGTCCGGGTCATCCGAGGCGGAACAATGGGTCGCCGCCGGAAGGAGAGCGTGCGCGCAGGATCTCGCTCAACGCCTGATTTCGGCGCGGGGGATCGAGCAGGTCATCGCGATCGTCGCCAGCGCCGAGGATCATGATAGCTTGAGCGAAATAGGCATAGCCACGCGCATGAGTCTTCCAGGCAAGTTCCACTTTGGGTCTGCATTAGCGGAACTGATTAACGAGGAGGAAATACAAAACCTGGCATATTTCGGTGGTGCCAGTGCCCCGCTCCTTGAGCAGAGCAAGATCGATCAGATGTTTGAGAAGGTCCAGTCTGCAAAAGAACCCTATGCGATCGCTAACAATCTGCATTCAACAGATTGGATGATCATCAAAGGCGCCGACCTCATCGCCGCGCATAGCCATCGATTGCCCTCCGATAACCCACTTGGCTGGGTGCTATCACGTGAAGCGGGAATGCAGGTCGAATCTCTTGAGCCTTCAGCCGCAACTCGATTGGATATTGATACGCCAACCGATCTATTCATGGCCATCAAACATCCAGCTGTAGGCCCGGAGCTGGGTAAGTTCCTGAAGGAAATCAGCTCTGAGGTCCGGATCAAAATGGAAGCGATCCGCAGCGTTATTACCAAGCCAGCATCGACACTCGTAGTGATTGGGCGTGCTTCGGAACACCTCTGGAAGACGCTTGTCGCAAGCACGCAAATCTGGGTGCGGCTTTATGTCGAAGAGCGGGGCATGGTCGCCAGCCACCGGTTGGCCAATGGCGAGGTCCGTTCGCTCATCGGGCAGATGCTCGATCTTTGTGGACCCGAAGATTTTGTTGAACGCTTATCGACAATGGCGGACGGAACGCTCTGGGATACACGTGTGTGGATGGGTACGCTTACTGAATGGCCTTCGGATGCTGACCGTTTTTCGGCAGACCTGGGATGGAGCGAGCAGGTCCATAATCCGTGGTTGCGAACTCTGACTGAAGTTGTAAACCGCACCGAGATGCCGATTATTTGTGGTGGTTACGGGGTGGTTGGGGGAGGTTTGTACGCGCTACTCGAAAGTTTGCAAACGGAAGAATGATCTACCAACCCTTGAGAAACTGTTCCCATTCTGTGTTGTCCCCAACGTATCCCCCGTACAGGTAGATCGCCGTGGCGCGCGGCTCGCTCGGTTTGCGCAGCAGCCGCATGTTGGCCTGCTTGAGCGTGCGCCCCCCTTTTTTCAAATTGCAGGATGGGCAGGCGGTGACCAGGTTAGACCAACTGTACTCTCCGCCGCGATGGCGAGGGATGATGTGGTCCAGGGTAAGCTCCGGTTTGTACTGTCCACAGTATTGACAGCGGTAGTCATCCCTGCGAAATATTTCCTTCTTGGAAAGACGAACGCGGGGATAGGGTCTCTTGACCATGTAGCTAAGCCGGATAACTGATGGTCGAGGAAATTCCCTCTTGATGGTGCGAATCACGCCTCGACCGTTGAGAAGCATTTCGGCTTTTCCAGATAGCCAGAGGTTGACGGCGCGCCGGGTGCTGCAGACGTTGAGTGGTTCGTAATTGGCGTTCAGTACCAGAACGGGTTCATTCAACATTGCAGTACCCGTGTGTATATGCAATTCGCAGTGCGGCAAATGCCCACTGTTCGGTGAACGTAGCAGACTTCCTGAGTTCAACCTCCCTCTTGTTTGATAGCTATTCTACCAAATCCCTAAACGAAGCGACCCCTGATCTCGGCGCTTACGAAGTCGAGCGCTGCAACGGTGATCGTAATCAGCCATACCGCAATACCAGCTTGCTCGTACTGAAATAATCGGATCCACTGGATTAGTAGGAACCCGATGCCGCCGCCGCCGACCAAACCGATGATGGTTGACAGGCGTACGTTGATATCCCAGCGGTAGATCGTAAAGGCGATAAAGGGCGGAAGGATCTGTGGGACGACCGCATAAACGATCGTCTGCAACCGGTCGGCTCCGGTCGACTGTACAGCTTCGATCGGTCCTGGATCGATGCTCTCTATCGCTTCAGAGTAGAGTTTTCCAAGTGCGGCGATGGTGTGGATCGTCAAGGCAATGAAGCCTGCAAACGGACCCGGTCCAACCCAGATGATGCCGATGACCGCCCAGATCAGGGGTTCAATCGAACGGATGATGTTCAGAGTTACGCGCACGAAAACATAGATGAAGTTCCCGGTCGTGATCTCATCAAATGGCTGGCGTCTGAACCCATAATATGCCATGAAGATCGCGCCGATGGCTGCACCGATCGCGCCTGTGCGAGGTGACATCAATTCGACAAACTCCGGGGTACTCGTAATGCTGAATACACCCCTCGCGAAAGCGATGCCGAGTAAATAACCAATCGCTGCACCGACCACCGCGAGACCGATAATTGTTATTAGGTGAGCGACGATTTCGGGCAGGGCGCGTTGGCCCAACCACTCCAGACCGGTACCCGCCAGCCTATAGAGCAGCAGAGCGCCGCCCAAGATGAAAATCAGATTAAGCGCAAAGGTCAGAAGCGGCATGGCTTCAAGGCCGCCGTAACTGGCGGAAATCCGCGCTGCGATGATAGAGCCCAGCCAGCCGCCAAGCACCAATCCGAACACGCCTCCGACAAAAGCCTGGAGCGTTGATTTGATCGAGCTCATGAGATTGCGGGCGGAGAGGAATGATAGTGGGACACTCAAAACTACCCCGACGAGAGTGGCCATCATGCCCATCATGATCGTAACCAGCATTTGCTGGAGTGCCAACTTCATATCGTTGCTAAGCTGGCCAGTGAACTCCCGCTCGCCTGTTTGTATGGCGATCAGCGTATGGATCTGATCGCCTTGCGCCGTCGATGAAATCGTAGCATCAGGGATGAAGAGTTTGGTTTCAAAGGTCCCTTCCTCCGATGCGGGAAATTCGGCGTCGCCGAAACCGCGTGGCTTAAAGGCATTCCCAATTGGGTTTTGCCAGCGTAAATTGACGGTTTGATCAGGAACAAACCCGCCACCACGTATGTCTAACTCCGTTCCAAAGTCAATGTTTCCCTGGGTATCTCTTTCACTGAGATCACCACATGTGGGCGTGACAATTACCCAGGGTTCATCTTCCCTGGGTTCGTTGACCTCTGGACCAGTTGCCCCTGGCGGGCAAGGCGCCTGAATCCTTGCTTCCGCAACCACGTTATTCTCTTCGTATACGAAAGCAGATTCCCACGGCCAGACGATGCGCTGAAGGATGATCTCGGTGTCCCGGTATTCTCGAATCGCCTTTGGAAGATCGACTTGAGTTACCCGTGATCCCAGAACAATCAGGGCTGCGATTCCAAGGAATATGAGGGCATTCATGGACGGTGCGTAGTCTCTTCGTACCCAACCCGCATCGCTGACATTCCACAACCATATCGCAGCCGTTAACGCGGCCCCGAAGACGAGCGTCAGGCCGTAGACCATCGATTGGTTTTCTTCAGAAAGAATGGTGTCCAGAAGAGGCTGTTGGATTAGCGCAATGACGAGGATGGCAAGCACGATAAACACAGTCTGTGCGGCAGCTTGCGTCGTGGGTTTCTTTGCGATGGTGCGTCTGACGATGTAATGTAGCGCGGCGATAAAAATCAGAATTGCTGCTGTTTCCAACAGCAGAAGAAGAAATGCGCGTGTGGTCAGACCATAATCAGGGAAGCGTGGCCGTTGGGCAGCTGTCCAGATTGTCAACCCTGTGAACGTCGCAATGGTTGTCAGAATGGCCAGACCTCTGGAGTAGGCTCCCGCAATGGCCTGCCCTAAACCGGGCACGAGCAGGGATAGAAATGATTGCAGAAAGGAACGTTTTCGGGGGAGGGTGGCTTCTAGGTCGGTCATGATATTCCCTCCGGACCTACGCTCATTCGCTGGGCTTCTTCACCGTAGATTTGCTTGAATTGTTCATCTGTCAAACGACGAATTTCTTCTTGGCTTCCCTCATAGATGATGCGACCTTCGCGCAAGCCGATAACCCGTGTGGCGTAGCGCTGCACCAGATCGAGGTAGTGCAGGCTGCAGACAACCGTGATTTTATCCTCCTGATTGAGCTTCTCCAGATATCCCAGGATTGTGTGCGCAAGAACAGGGTCAAGGCTGGCCACTGGCTCGTCTGCCAACAGCATCTTTGGATCCTGCATGAGCGCCCGGGCGATGCCCACGCGCTGTTTCTGACCACCGCTCAATGCATCTGCACGGTTGGAGGCTTTTTCTCGAATCCCGACGCGTTCCAAAGCTGTATGCGCCCGTTCGCGGTCTTTACGTGGGAAGTAATTGATCAAGCTCCACAGCGGGTTAACATAACCACAGCGACCGGTCAGGACGTTGGTCATCACGCTGGAGCGGTCGACGAGGTTGAACTGTTGGAAGATCATTCCGATGCCCCGGCGTATGCGCCGGAGTTCACCCTCAGAAGCTTCAGTGATATCGATATCATTCCAGGTGATCTTGCCCTCAGTTGGATCAATCAGGCGGTTAATGCAACGCAGCAAAGTTGATTTGCCCGAACCGCTGAGACCGATCACAATCAGGAACTCACCTTCTTCGACGGTAAAGCTGACGTCCTTGAGAGCAACGGTCCCGTCATCGTAAACTTTGGTCAGGTTTTCGATTTTCAGCATTTTTTGTTCTCATTTATCAAACGAGGGAAGGGGATTAGCCCTTCCCTCGTTTAGATCGATACAGCGAGTCTAGTTGACCAGATCCTCGATGCTCATACCGGCAGCTTCAAGCTGCTGGCGGAAGCCATCGTAGAAACTGTCCTCGGCTTCTTGGAGCCCGCTCCATGAGTAGAGCTCATTCAACAGAGTCTGTCCGTCTTCAGTTTCATTAAGCTGAAGAAGCGCGTCAACGATCGCTTGCCGGGTTTCCTCGGGAACGTCCGGGGCGAACGAGATGTTGTCATTCGGGATCGGCGGCGATTCGGTGATCACGACGAGCTTCTCGTAGACATCCGGAAATTCATCGGCGACGTTGTCACGTGCGTCGACAAACGTCGATCCAGCATCACAGTCGTTGTTATACACAGCGATGACGACGCCATCATGTCCACCAGCATCGATGATCTCCGCGAGATCCGTTTCAGGATCGATACCCGCGGCGAGCATGCTCAAGCTGGGGATGACCCATCCGGAGGTTGAGCCTGGGTCCGGTCGGCAGAATACTTTGCCGGTAAGGTCCTCAACGCTCTCGATGCCTGAGCCGGTCTGGGTGATCAGCTGGCCAGCATAAGAGGTTGAGCCGAAGCGTTCTGAAACGACGGCGACTTCGGCACAGTCACGCTCGGTGGCGCGGATGTAGCCAAAGGTATTGATGGCTGCCATCTGGGCTTCGCCACTGCAGATCGCCTCGACCTGAGCTGTGAAGTCGGTGGCGACAAAGGACTGGATCACGATACCGGTCTCATCCTCGATGAACTGGGTGAGGCCTTCTGCACCGGTCAGGACAGCCTGTGTATCCTGCGAGGGTGTGAGCACCCAGACGATCGGGTTTTCGGCGGTTCCCATCTCGGGTTCCATGGGCTCTTCCATGGGTTCCTCGGTGGGCTCTTCCATCGGCTCTTCAGTTGGTTCCTCCATGGGTTCTTCCATGGGGGCCTCGGTTGGGGTCGCTTGCGCGCACGCACCGAGGATGAAGGCGCCGATGAGCAGGATGCTCAGGACGGCCATTAACGAGAATCGTTTCTTATGCATGTTGCTTTCTTCCTCCTCAATTAGAGTTTGGTTAGTACAGCGTTTTCGAAGGGCAAAGCTATAAAATTCGGTGTCTTCACCTCCTCATCCTATACGCTCTTCCGCAGTGATATTAGCGCGAATATTTGGTAGATGCAAGGTAAATCATCTTGTATGTTTATATGCCGAAGATTACAATGTCTATCTATGCCTATTGATAACTATGAGCAAGCTCTGACGTACATTTACAGCTACGCAGATTACAGCGTGGAGCGATCCTACCGATACTCTGCGGAGCTCTTCGAACTGCAGCGTGTCAGGGACCTGCTCGCGCTGCTCGACGATCCCCAGGATCAATATAAGTCCTATCATGTCGCAGGGACCAAAGGAAAGGGTTCCGTATCTGCACTGATCTCCTCCGCGTTACGCGCCGCCGGGTATAAGGTGGGCTTGTATACATCACCTCATTTGCACCAGTTTAATGAGCGCATACAGGTCAATGGAGAGGAAGTATCCGATGATGAGATCGTCGATCTGGTCAATAGAGTCCGGCCTAGTGTCGAGGCGATCGAAGGTCTGACGGTTTACGAGATCGTAACGGCGATGGGATTGCTCCATTTTGCAGATTGTGGTGTGGAATACGCCTCCGTCGAGGTCGGGCTAGGTGGACGTCTTGACGCGACCAATGTGATCACGCCGCTGGTTTCTGTGATCACTTCTATCTCCTATGATCATATGCATCTGCTGGGAGACAGTCTTTCCGATATCGCCCGTGAGAAGGCTGGCATCATCAAAGAAGGTGTCCCTGTGGTCGTCGCACCTCAGCAGTACGAAGCCGGGCGCGTAATCCAGCACATCGCCGATGAACGCAATGCGCCCCTTGTAGAGGTTGGGAAGGACTGGCTTTTCTCGACCGGCAGTCACAGCCTGGAAGGTCAGACATTGTATATATGGTCGAGCGAAGAACAGCCGCTTATGGACACCTTTGTGGAAACGGCTGGCGGAGAAGAATGGGCACCTCCCAGATATGAAATTCCGCTGCTAGGCTATCATCAGGTGATTAACACGGCTGTTGCTTATGCCGCGCTGCAATCCGGAAGGTCGAACGGCATCGAGGTGAGTGAAGCTGAAATTAAGCAAGGCTTTAAAAATGTCGATTGGCCCGGACGGTTTCAGATTGTTTCGCGCAGGCCGATGATCATCGTGGATTCGGCCCATAATCGGGACTCGGCCTTGAAGCTTCGCTTAGCACTGGAAGACTACTTTCCGGGACAACCTGTGACCATGATTTTCGGAGCGTCAGCAGATAAGGATATCACCGGAATGCTTGCTGAGCTGCTTCCAAGGGTCTCTCGGATCGTGACGACGCAGGCAGACCATCCGCGCGCGGAGGAGCCTGAACTCATTGCAGAATTTGCGCATAGCCACGGTTTCAGGGTTAAGGTTATCCCGCAGATGGACGAAGCCATGATGTGGGCGATCGAGCAAGCCCGTCCTGGAGAGGTCATCCTCGCCGCAGGAAGCTTGTTCATCGCTGCTGAAGCGATCGAATCCTGGGAGAAGATTAAGTCGAGAATTGTGATGCGTTACGAACATGGGATCTAGAATGTCCTGGCAAATCGATCGCTGGCCCAGTATCCCCCCTGAGTTTGGTGGGATGATCAACCGAAAGACAGAAGAAATCAGCAGCATACCCGATGCTGAACCATCGGATGATGGAACATTTGTACGCACTGTTCTTCCACTCCGCGATGTAGTTCTTTTTCCTTCACTCTATGCGCCGCTCTTCGTGATGGAAGAGCCAACACTGCAAGCCATCGAAATTGCGATTAAGAATCAGGAAACGATGATCGGCGTTGCGATGCTTGACCCTGATGTAGAGGACCCAGACATTGAGGACTTCTATCCGGTAGGCACTGAGATCGCAGTGGGGCGGTTGATGTATTTGCCTGATGGTTCTATTTCGATCATGGCACAGGGTAGAAGGCGTGTTGAGGTTCTCGACTATTACATGGAAGAGGGGGCACTGAAGGCGCGTGTTCGACCAATCGTGGAGCAAAATCCACAGACGACGGAAGCGGCTGCGTTGATGCGCGCCGTCCTGACCCTGTTTGAGCGATGTACCCAGCTTGATCGCAATATACCGGAGGAAGTGGATATTTTCGCCGTTAATATCGAGGAGCCAGGGCTGCTTGCCGATCTGGTCGTGTCTTCATTGGAAATTCCCCTCTCAGATAGACAGATGATCCTTGAAACCTTCGATCCCGTCCAGCGCTTGCAGCAGACCAGCATCCTGCTCGGGCGCGAACTCGATGTGCTTGAGCTTGAGGATGAGATTCACGCCCGTGTGCAGAGTGAAATGGATCGCACTCAACGCGAGCATTATCTGCGTGAGCAAATCAAGGCGATCCAATCCGAACTCGGAGAAGGAGATTTCTGGGCTCAGGAGCTTGAAGAGCTCCGCACTCGGATCGAGCATCTAAATCTTCCTGATGAAGCTGCGGCCAGAGCGCACAAAGAAATCCAGCGCTTGTCTCAGATGGCACCAATGTCTCCAGAAGTAGCCGTCATCCGCACCTACCTGGATTGGTTGATGGAACTTCCCTGGTCTGAATCTACCGTTGATTCCACCGATTTAAAGAAAGTTTCTGGGGTTTTTGAGGAACAGCATTATGCTCTGAAGGATGCAAAAGATCGCATTTTGGAATACATTGCCGTCCGCTCGGTTGCACCAAACAAGCATAAGCAGCCCATCCTGTGCTTCGTCGGTCCACCTGGCACAGGCAAGACCTCAATCGGCCGGTCGATTGCCGACGCGCTCGGGAGGAAATTCGTGCGGATCTCCCTGGGCGGGATCCGCGATGAAGCCGAGATACGCGGTCATCGGCGAACGTATATCGGAGCACTGCCCGGCAGGATTTTGCAGGGCATGCGTAGAACTGGTACGGTGAATCCGCTCTTCATGCTGGACGAAATTGACAAGCTCGGGCTTGATTTTCGCGGTGACCCTGCCGCTGCATTGCTCGAGGTTCTCGATCCGGAGCAGAACCACGCTTTCTCCGATCACTACCTGGAAATTCCTTATGATCTATCCAGGGTGATGTTCATCACGACCGCCAACACGCTAGACCCCATCCCTTCAGCGCTTCTAGATCGATTGGAAGTAATTGAATTCCCTGGATATATCGAGGAAGAGAAGATCGTCATCGCTCAAAATTTCCTTGTGCCTCGTCAGCTTGAGCAGAATGGGCTTAGCCCGGAAGAGATCACTTTTACACAGCCTGCACTCCAGAGCATGATCAGAGAATACACGTGGGAAGCGGGGGTGCGGAATCTTGAACGCGAAATTGGCAAGGTTTGTCGCCGGGTTACTCGCCGCAGGGCAGAGGGCAAGAAAACGTATAAACGGATTACTCCTTCAATGCTCCCTAGGATCCTCGGTCCTGGTCAGATTCCCATACATGATATCGAACCTGAAGACGCGGTTGGTGCAGCGATGGGGCTGGCATGGACGGAAAACGGTGGGGATATCCTCGTGGTCGAGACGCTGCTTGTCGAGGGAAAGGGGAATATCCAGATCACGGGTCAGATTGGCGAGGTGATGCAGGAGTCAGCCCAGGCTGCACTGACATATATCAAATCAATGGCTGAACCGCTCGAGATCGACCCGCAAATTTTCGAGAAAATGGATATCCATATCCACGTTCCGGAAGGCGCGATACCAAAAGATGGGCCCAGCGCTGGCGTTACGATGGCGGTATCATTGGCCTCAGCCCTGACGCAGCGCCCCGTCCGGCGAGAGGTGGGGATGAGCGGTGAAATCACCCTCAGAGGCAGGGTGCTGCCGATCGGTGGATTACGTGAAAAAGCACATGCGGCTTATCGCTACCGTCTTGATACGGTGATCTTCCCTCGCAAGAACGAGAAAGACCTGGTTGAGATCCACCGGCAGGTTAAATCGAAATTGAATGTCAAATTGGTCGACCATATGGATGAAATCTTAGAAATTGCCCTTCAGGCATCGAATCAGAATGATGCCCGGCTGGAAAAAAAGCGCAGGACACGGCAAAACTTGCTCTCCTCAAGATTTTTGCACAAGTGATTTGAGCCTTTTGAAGTTTTCTTCCATAGAAGGGAAGCATCGTATTAGGATGCCACAACGGCGTTACACACTCGTCACCGTCGTCATCCTTATCGGGTTAAGCTTGATCAGCAGCGCTTGCAGTCGCGAGACTGTACCGCTCCTGCCGAATGTGGCACAGGAATCGTATCCCACGGACCCACCACCTGCTGCCACGTTGCTGGGGATCATACAACCGGCGGAAAACTTCTCGGTGGTGTGGGTTCCCGAGGGTGAGACTCTCAAAGTTCATAATCCGGCCGGCATCGCCGGCACCGTAATCGGTGAGCTCGCTTACGATCGATCAGGCATAGAGAAGACCGGCGATACAACCAGCCTGGGCAGCTCACAATGGGTCGAAATCCGCACACTGGATGGCATCTCCGGGTGGGTCAATGATTGGAACCTCACCGAATCCGTGCGCACTGAAGAGTATTGCGCGGACGATCGCATCCCGGGCATCCTTTCGCAAGTCATCATCGCAATGGAGAAGCGTGATGGCCAGATGCTGGCTGATTATGTCAATCCTGCGAGGGGTTTGATCGTCCGGCACGATTGGTGGAATCCCGAGGTGGTCATCGCTCACGAGCAGATACCCCGTCTGTTCGAGGATCGAACCGATCGCGATTGGGGTGTGATCAGCGGGGGTCAGTTCCGTATTGAGGGCGCGTTCGATGAACTGATCCGGCCCATAATCCTCGAGACAGTCGCGCAGGTCGAGCCTGTTTGCGATGAACTGCCTACGGGCACAACCACAAGGCCAGCTATATGGCCAGGCGAGTACGTCTCATTAAATTACAGCGCGTTTTACAGGCCTTCGCCCGAAAGTGGGAATCCATTCAGCTGGCGGACATGGGTATTCGCATTTGAATATATCGACGGCAGACCTTTTCTGACCGTCCTCGTTCAGTTCCACGGTGATATTTAATTCCCTGTTTGATTCTATTTATGTAGATTGGGGGGCTCCTTCGCCGGTTTAACCAACGGCTGCATGAGTCCGGTCATCCGCCAGAGTTTCCAGCGTTTGCTTCAATATCTCCGGCCACTTTTCATATTGGCGTGCATTTAACCATAGACCTCGTCGACTACGGCGGATCTGCTCCGGGTCTTGATCGAGCGGGGGGATCGACCGTTCCGGGCTGACCTCGATGAGAATCTGCCCCGCTTCCGTCGTCACCCGTTCAACCGCTGCCCTGGTTGCCAGGATCTTGATCTCCAGCTGGTACAAGAGGTTCTGGACTTGTTCCGGGATGGGGCCAAAGCGATCTTCCAGTTCATCGCGGATTGATGCAATTTGTGATTTTGATTGCATAGCAGCCATACGGCGGTAGAGCTGCAGGCGTAGTTCACGGTTAGGTATATAGTCTTCTGGGATGACGCTTCCAATCGGCAGGTCAACCGTCGCTGGTTGGCTCTCAAGCTGCTCAGGTGCGATTTCGGGTAGCAGCTCCTCTTCATCCATCTCCAGGCGCATGCGGTTGACCGCCTGGGCTAGCAAACGGGTGTAAAGGTGGAAACCAACTCCGGCGATATAGCCGTGCTGACGTGTACCTAAAATCTCGCCGGCTCCGCGCATTTCGAGATCACGCATCGCGATCGCATAGCCGGCACCAAGCTGACTGTGCTCGGCGATGATCTCCAAGCGCTGAAGGGCCTCATCGGTCGCCCGATGTCCCGCGGGTCGGAAGAAGTATGCGTACCCCTGGATAGCCGCACGTCCAACACGACCTCTGAGTTGATATAGTTGGGCTAACCCAAATCTGTCAGCGCGATCCACGATGAGCGTATTCGCATTGGGGATATCTAGCCCTGATTCGATGATTGATGTGCTGACAAGCACATCGATCTCCCCCTGTGTGAACAGCTCCATGACGCCCGAGAGTTTAGCTTCCGGCATTTGACCGTGGGCGACGGCGAAGCGTGCTTCGGGGACGAGCCGCTCGAGGCGTTTCTGCATTGTATCGATCGTTTGAACGCGATTGTGGACGAAAAACACCTGTCCGCCGCGATCGATCTCACGCAGAATTGCGGCTCGGACTAATCTCGGCTCGTAAGGTCCTACATGCGTAACAACGGGTAGCCGATCTTCTGGTGGTGTACTTATCGTCGAAATATCCCTGGCTCCGGTGAGCGCCATGTAAAGTGATCGTGGTATCGGTGTGGCGGTGAGCGTGAGCACATCGACTTCTTTGCGCATCTCTTTTAGAAACTCTTTATGGGTTACACCGAAGCGCTGTTCCTCGTCAATGATCAGCAGCCCGAGGTCTTTGAAGCCAACGTCAGGCTGAAGCAGCCGATGAGTACCGATGATAATATCGATCTCCCCCGAGTGTAGTCGGTCTACGATCTCGACAGATTCAGAACGTGTTCTAAAGCGCGAGAGCATCTCAACCTCGACCGGGAAGGCAGAAAGCCTGCGTCTGAAGGTCTGGAAGTGCTGTTGGGCGAGGACCGTCGTCGGGACGAGAATTGCGACCTGTTTGCCATCCATGACAGCTTTGAACGCTGCCCTCAAGGCTACTTCTGTCTTGCCGTAGCCAACATCCCCGCAGATAAGCCGGTCCATGGGCCGCTTGCCTTCCATGTCTCGCTTAATCTCCCGCAGTGCATCGATCTGGTCGCTGGTTTCTCGATGAGCGAACGATGCCTCTAATTCTTTCTGCCAGGGAGTATCCCCCGCAAATGCATACCCCTGGATCGTTTGACGTGCGGCATAAAGATTCAAGAGATCTTTGGCAACCTCCTCAACCGCTTCTCGAACTCTGCCCTTTGCCCGCTCCCACTCTGTTGAGCCGAGTCGGGAGAACCTTGGCGTGGCGCCATCAGATCCGACATAGCGAGAAATTCGATCGGCCTGATGGATCGGTACGTAGAGTTGGTCACCATCGGCATATTCGATGAGCAGATATTCGCGTACCACCTCATCGATCGTCCGCTGTACCAGACCGATGAACCGACCGATGCCGTAATCAATATGGACGACGTAATCATCTTGTTCGAGGTCAGCATATGCCTCCTCCGGTGCGGCTGCCCGGGGGACAGATCGACGTCGTGGACGGGGGCGACTCCATCCAAAGAGCTCCGCATCGGTAAGTAAGTGGAGGCGCATGCCTTCGACGGTTTCGAGCAGCCAGCCTTCAGACAAGGGGCCATGGACGAAACAGATCTCGGCTGGCTTCAGCGGGCCGGGAAGTCGCTCGTGGACGCACACATCCGGATCGGTCTCAGCCCATAATTCGGAAAGCCGGTGGGATTGCCGGCTGACGACCAGGACGGCATCGTGGGATTGACGTTGATCGTTGAGATACTCGATCACCGGCTTGATCTGGCCTCCAAAGCGAGGCCCCGGAGTGAACGAGTTCGAGAGCGATATCGTTGGAAGATCATCGATACCTTTTGCCATGCCCAGATTGAGCATCTTGTGCTGTGAAAGCTGCTCCCCAAGCTCACCCAGAGTGAGATAGGGAAGCGGAAAATTTGCACCGAGATCCTCTGTTTGGGTCGACTCGGCGCGCATGGCTAGCGCAGCTTCTTCGATCTCTTCGATTGTTCCATCGAACGCCACCTGGTCATCGAAAACGATCAGAGCATCCTCAGGTATGAAGTCAAGGAAACCTGTGGACTCAGGGTTCATAAGCGGAAGATGAAGTTCGAGCACTTGATCATCTTCAAATGTTTCGGTCCATTGTTGGAGCGGAAGCAGCTGGTCCCACTCATGATCATATAGCTTGGGGAGACCCTCACGTGCGGGCGTGAGGCGGATGGATTGCACGGTCTCAAGCGTACGCTGGCTGCTTGGATCAAAACTGCGCAGCGTTTCCACTTCATCTCCGAAGAATTCGATCCTTACAGGGCTGGGTTCGGCCGGGGGCCAGAGGTCGAGAATTCCGCCGCGATGGCTAAATTCACCTTTTTCAGTGACCAGATTCCGATTGGCATAACCAATTTCGACGAGCAGCTCCAGCAGCGGGGTGAAGCGCAGCACAGCACCTGTTTTGATGTAGCGGGAATTCGCTAGAAAGGTTCGCTTGTTGAGCGTGCGTGTCATCACGCCGCGCGCAGACGCGAGGACAAATGGGGATGGCTTTGTTCTCTCACTCCTTGGAGCGCCCGGTCCTTCACCGCTGGTCAGCGACGCAAGCGTGGCGGCACGCTCCAGGCGGACTTTGGGACCCCAGGGAGCCCATTCATAGAACAGTGGGCCGGGATCGGGTAGCGCATGGAGGACAGCCTCCTGATTCCAGGCAAGCAGTTCCTCATTGAAAGTGAGTTGACGGTCGGCGCGAGAGACAAGCAGGACGATTGGAACCTGCAGGTCAACATGCAGTGTCGCCAGCAATGGGGGTCGTACAGCCCTGGGAAGTTCGAGTGAGCCCTGGATAGTATCGTTGGACTTCAATATAAGCAGAAGTCGTT
This sequence comes from uncultured Anaerolineales bacterium, assembly GCA_965603565.1. Lineage (GTDB taxonomy): Bacteria > Chloroflexota > Anaerolineae > Anaerolineales > E44-bin32 > E44-bin32. The sequence continues at coordinate 16,686 of CBFDDM010000044.1, forward strand.
CGTATTCCGGTAGTGCGCGGATCGTGCCCAGGAGTGCGGAAAGGTCCATTTATTCCGTTTTAACGCTGTTGCAGTAGGTCATAGCTGCATCGATACCCTCTTCCAAAAAGCGGGAGATGCAGTCCTGGGAGTGTCTCAGGGCGATGTCAATCAGCACCTTCTCGTCTGGTGCGAAATCCTGCAGGACGTAATCTGCGGGGTCCATCCGACCCGGTGGTCTGCCGATGCCGATACGCAGTCTGGGGAATTCAGAGGTGCCGAGCCTTTGAATGATCGAGCGCATGCCTCGATGGCCTCCAGCACCTCCGAACGGCCGCATGCGGATCTCTCCAGTGGGGAGGTCCAGGTCATCGTAGATTACGAGCAATCTGGGTGGATCAACCTTATAGAAGCGTGACAAAGCCCCAATAGATTGGCCGACGTTGTTCATGAATGTCTGTGGTTTCGCCAGGATGATATCTTCTTCCTGTTTTTGAGCAGTTGCGACGATTGCCTTGGATTGGCTCTTAGATAGTGTAATAGACCAATCTTCCGCCAACTGGTCGATACACATAAATCCAACATTGTGACGATTGTGACGATAAGCACGCCCGGGGTTGCCAAGCCCTGCAATCAACGACCAGTGCTTTTCTCTCCTCCGAAAGATCAACTCAACCCCCTCGTCGCTTTTTGCGATCATCTTGCCACAGCATACGGCGCATGCGCAGGATGCCCCAGCGTATACGTATCTTTCGGCGGACAAGCAAATAGATGCCGAGGGAGATCGTTGCTACGGCTCCCAGTAGAAGCCCGGTCTGGAGTGCACGAACCACACTTGATCCACCGGGTGGCTGAGCAATTGCGATGGGTGTTGGCCTCGGAGTGGAAGTTGCAGGAAGCTGTGTGGCCGTGGGCATAGAGGCACCGGCGGCAGCCGGTGTCGGGGTTTCTATGGTCGACTCGTTTCGGATGCGGATCCCCTCGATGACATCCTCGAGCGTGGTACCGTTCTCGAGATGCACGCGCAGTCTCAGTTTGTAGTTTCCGTCCGAGATGCCATTCGTATCCCAGAGTCCCAGAGGGCCATCGACAACAGGCATTTCACGCGTTTCGACGATCGGGAACCAGGTGCTCAGCGGGGCATCCTGGAATGTGAATGCAATGTCATAAGCCACAAATATTGGATGAGAGGCCGACCCCTCTATGGTAAGCAGTCCACGGACAGCCTCTCCAGGCAGAGGGGAGACGATTTCAGCATACCCAGGTGCCTGAGCTCCAGCTACCTGGAATCCGATAAGGGATAATGTCGTGATGAAAATGACAGCGATCGCTCTTCGCCTGCGCATGTGTTCCCTATGTCCAATTCGCAACCTGCCAACCCGCGAGTCTAACATGTGGATTTAGGCCGGTCAACGAAGCGAGTAAACAGATCAAGAGATTAGGTGCGATCAGGAGTGTCTACTCCCTTCGGATGGATTTCGTATAGTCGTGTTGAAAGTCCCATGAACCTCATCTGTCATGGGAGTAGGCCGCTGCGCAGGTATTTTCTCCACTCATCGATCGTCGTTTTCTCCTCTGCGGACATGATTCCCTCGGTAACATTTACATTTGAGGGAACCATTATGCTTCGGTAACACTTTAGATGAATGAATACGAACCGTTGACGATAAAGAAGCCGATCGGTTAGAATCATCATCTAAACGCCAGGGTGTCCATCGTGACGTTAGGGTGGACCCCTTTTTTGTGCGAGCGAGAGGGACGTGATGCCTGACCAGAGCGAACCGATAAGACGGGGTGATCTCGATGCAGAGGTTGTCAATCTCGAAAACGCGACGCTTGAAGAGGTTCAGGCTGAAGTGGTGCATATTAGCCAGGGTGGTGCCAATCAAATCAATGCCGACTCGGTCAATATGCGTCAGGGAGGCGCGCTGGCAATAACGGCCGATCAGTTGGATATGGCCCAGAGCGTGTCAGTAATCAGCAACGCCGGTAGCACATCGATGGATGCGAGCAGTGCCGCTGCCGTGCTAAGCGAGGAGCTTGTTGCTCGAAACTCGCGTATGGGTATAACTGTAACCAACCGCGCCCGGTTGGATAACAGCTCAACTGTAGTTCTGCTCGCTCGAGATGTCGAAGGCAGTGTAGAACCGGTACTCGATTCGCGCGGCGCCCTCCTCGCCGGGATCGCCTCGGGGATCGTGATCGGGAGTATGCTGCTCATTGGCAATTTGATCCGACGTCGCTGAGATTCAAGAGAATCAACGCGACCCATACCAAAAGGAGCGAGGGTAACCGCAGTTTGGTGAGAGGCGCTCCGGAGGATAGTATGTCAAACGAAATCGAACTTAAGTCACAAACTAGAGACGTCATCGGCAAGCAGGTCAAAGAGCTGCGCCGCCAAGGATTACTGCCTGCCATCGTCTACGGCGCTGGCATTGAGCCGACCCCGATCCAGCTTGATTCGCTGGACGCGGAGCGGGTTCTTGTAGGGGTCGGAAGCTCAACACTGATTGATCTACACATCGGCGATGATGTCCATAAGGTTCTTGTGCGAGATCTTCAGCGCGATGTAATCAAGCGCAATCCCATTCATATCGACTTTTTAGCAGTTGCTATGGACGTCAAGATCACGACCGTCGTACCAGTTGAGCTCGTCGGTAAATCTCCGGCAGTTCAGGAGTTAGGCGGCGTGCTCGTCACGGGGCTCTCTGAGATCGAAGTTGAAGCGCTCCCCAGCGACCTGCCTGACCGGGTGTCTGTTGACCTGGAACTGTTGGAGACATTTGATGATTCGATCACGGTCGGCGACCTTTATCTGGGTGATGGCGTGACCGTTCTCACCGATGAAGATGAGTTCATTGCCAACGTCGTCTATCAGACGATGGAAGAAATCGTCGAAGAGGTAGAAGAACTGGAAGACGAACTGGCAGAACCAGAATTGGTGGGCGAAGAGGGCGAGGAAATGCCCGCGGAAGAAGCACCTCAGGAAGAAGAAGAACCCGAAGAGTAAGTCTTCGAGTCGGCGAGGAATTAAAACAAGCACGGGAGCTCGCTCCCGTGCTTGTTTTTATAGAAGACCGATCGTTTGGAGCTCCGACACCAAATTCAGCGTCAGACGGGCTGTCGCTCCCCAGATGACCTCGCCATCGTAGGGTTTGAAATAGTAAACATCGATCGGGCGATCGACTGGTCGAAACTGACGCGTTTGCACCTCGACGTTACGCTTGTCTGCTAGCCATTCTAGCGGCACGCTGAACACACGCGCAACTTCCATTTTGTTAATCCGAAGTTCAATTGGCCACTTTATGACCCCAATAATCGGAACGATCTGGAATTGGGTTACGGTCATCAGTGAATCGAGCGCTCCGAGCACCTTGACGTTATTCGCCGAAATGCCGATCTCTTCTTCGGTTTCTCTTAATGCAGCCTCTTCAGGCGTGCTGTCGTGTTCCTCTACCGCACCTCCCGGAAAAGATACCTGTCCTTGATGTGATTCAAGGTGATCCGTTCTCCGCGTGAAAAGGGCTTTCCACTCCCCATCATCATTGAAAATCGGGATGAGCACCGCAGCCAAACGGGCATCCCACTCTGTGCGGATCTGAGGTGATTGCTCAGATAAATGCTGGCTTAGTTTAGTGGGCAGATCGAGGCTGTTCATCTACAAGGAAATGATGCGGCATCCGCAGTAAGCACACATTACGGATCCATAGGACTGATCTTCAGCGAATTGCAGGTGTACACTACCGCCGCGGTACGGGCATTTTTCAGGAATCTCGGTAAGCATGACTGCTAAATCCATGCTGCCAATGATATTTCGATACGGTAGCTTCTGCTGAAGAAATGTGCGGACTCGTTGGGCTTCCGCATTGAAACCCGATGTATGGGTCGAGGCTGCTTGATCTCCTAGTTTGGCGAGTACCAGCCTGCGTCCATCCTCCCGGAGCCAATGCAACGCCTGGCCAATAATCCTATAGGCTTCCACCCCGTTGCCCGGGGCAGGTTGGACTCGGGCGGCTTGCATCATCAGGAATGCATCCGCAGGCAGATGCCTCCGGTGGGCTGCCCAACCCAGCCGAATAAATACATCAGCGGCTTCCTGAAAATCACCAGCCTGGAACAACTGATGTGCGTGTCTTACTTCGTGGGCGGCAAGGCTCCTAGGACGGGCCGTAAAATGTCTTCGAGGTGTAATTTCTCTACTTCGTGGTCTTCTGCGAAATTTCATAGCCTTCATTCCAGCGTTTTGGAAAGTATAACCAGATTGGTGTTGTGCTGCTGTGAACAGAATGTGACTGGAAGGTAAAGGATCGTTCAATCCATCCGGCGCGCAAAGGTCAGATAACCGGTGTGAGCGACCATGCGATCCCTTGGACGCAGTCGCGCGGGAACAGGTTTATAAAAGCGAAGCATGATCTCAGATACGTCGATGGCGCCAAAACCAATTTCTTCCATCTCTTTCAAGAGAGTGCTGACTTGATTGGCTGTCGGGAGTATAACCCCAAGCGTGCCACCGGTAATTAGCGCCTGGCGGACTTGCTTCAGATAGAGTTCCGGATTGGGCAGGTCGAGAAACGCCGATGGGAACGGCTCTTCCTGAATTCCTTGATCGAGATCGCGCAACCTCAGAGTAACCCTCTGCGCTAAGTCCAGGTTTTCCAGGTTGCTCCTGGCAATCTCAAGCATATCCTCCCGACGCTCGTAGGAGACCACTTCGCCCTTATCACCGATCATCCATGCCAGTGCTGTGGTGAGTGCACCGGATCCGGTGCCCGCCTCGAAAACCCGACCGCCGGGCTTAACCGATAGGCGCAGCAAAATGTAGCCGACATCCTTGGGAAAAATGATTTGTGATCTTCGGCGAATGTTGAGGAGCAGATCGCGTAGAGTGGGTGGCAGGAAATAGAATGGAGTCCCGAGGTGCGTTTCGACGATCCTTCCCCATGGTTGACCGATGAGATCGCGATGCGAGATCATTCCTTTGTGGGTTTGATACTGACGGCCTTCTTCCAGTCTGAAGATAATTTTCTTGCCCTTCATGCTCTGGAGCATCGCCAGGTCACCCGCACTTGCAAGATCCACTATTCCTCCTCAGAAGGGAAGTCTTAGACTAATTCTACCCGCTGCCAGATATCCTCCAGAGTCACTCTTTCTCGGCAATAAAGCGAAGCACCTTCGCTCGAGGCTGGTCAACGATCTCGATTCGAGCGGCAAAGCAAAGGCTTCGCAGTTGATCAACCCACTTGCCATAAGCCTCTTCCGGGTGACCGGCTTGTCCGGTGATCCTAAAAAGCCACGAAGCAAAGCGGTCGTATAACGCCTTGCCGGTGATCGTAGCCAGGCCAATAACAACGAATTTGCCTTGAGCAATCAGGATCCGATGGATAGAGCGGAGCGTTTCTTCAGCGAGGATATATTCGCTGGGAAATGTGGCGATAACACCGCTGAACGCACCGGCAGCGAACGGGAGTTCCTGTGCGCGCGCTCGCACAATGATGCTGCTTATTCCATTCTCCCGCAATCTTCTGGAAGCAATGCGGGTCATCTGCTCAGAGATATCCACACCGATGATTGAGCCTCCAGTTCGTTTGAAGTCCAGCAGCAAATGGCCGGGCCCATATCCAATCTCGAGCACCTTGCCAGGCTCAAACTCAATGATTGCCGCTTGCTGCCACCTGCGCCACTGCCCCATGGAGGTTATCCAGGCGACGAAATCATAGGACCATGCGAGAGTCGTATAGAGGTGCTTGAAGAAGAAACGCATGAATGCCTGAAACAGCGACCTCATCAATTCGTCCATGCAGTCCGATAGGTGTGCAATTCTATATTGTTGTTGTCAAGCAGTAAGCGGATACCAGGATCTGTCAGCACGTCAAGTTCTTGTTCCCTGAGCTTCGCGTAACTGCTCTCCTCGGCAACTTTGGCGTCTAGTAAACCGGGGTGGCACATAAGCTCGTACGTGCCTGCCTTCAGCCCTGTCAGGAGTGCTTCGAGGTGGGAAGCAGTTGCCTTCCCGGCGAAGAAAGATGCCAGAAAACCGTCCGGGTGGGGAGTGTCCTGACCATCCAGACGTTCCTTTGCTTCTCCCCGCACGAAGTCGATGATCGGTTTGGTGTAGAGATCATGGAGCTCAACTTCATGAAGGTCGACGGGGTTTGGATTGCGTACGCCGCAGTCATATTCCGATGCTAATTTCAACATCAGGTCGAAAAGCTCTGCACAGAAAACTGCGCTGTGATGATGGCTGTCTAGATGATCGAGCGGCACGCCGGTTTCGAGGAACGTTTCGATCTGGAGTCGCCATTCACGCTCGGCGTGGGCTGTATCGATTGTTTCCGGATGATTCATCAAATCGCGAAAATTGCGGAAACGTCCTTCGAGGGTCAATAATGATTGGACATTTTCTGGTTGGCTGAGAGGCTTTCCGAAAGTGATATTCAAGTGTACGCCAAGACCAAGCGCGGGACATCGCTCATGGGCTATCTGGGTTTCCTGAATTGAATTATCGATGTTTATTATCGCGGTTGTCGTGCTCACGATGCCATCTTCGTGGGCACGCAGGATGCCATTGCTTACCCCGGGAGAACGCCCGAAGTCATCGGCATTAACGATCAACCGTGTTTGGCTCATGGGGAGTAGATTTCCAGGCTTGATGGAAACACTTCATATTCGAAATAGGTAGCTGCGTCCGTTCTGATTTCACCATCTGTCTGCAGTGGTGTGCTTGGATCGGTGTCGATACGCAGTTTTGTAGTGTGATGCTGATTTATAGCAGGATCGTTGATGTAATCTCCGCTGATCGCGCGTGGCAGAAGCTGCAGCATACGGCGCCGAGTGGGTGCATAACCGTGCACGAAGGTCAGTTTGCCATCATCCAGTAAAGCGCCGGGCGCCATGCGGAACAACCCACCTGTAACCGCTCCGTTCCCTACGGAGACCAGACTCATGGGGCCCTCGTAAACGCCGTCGTCCCATTCCATCCTGACGTTCCAGACTGACTTACCCCATATCGCACGCAGCGCTGCCAGCAGGTAGCGTATGATCCCCCGGGACCACTTCATTTGTATGTTGAATTTGGAAACGATCGGCTCCAAACCGACGGCCGAATTGTTTGCAAAGACCCAGCCGTTCACCTTGCCGAGATCGATGTGTCTGGTATTCCCGTTCTTGATAACCTGGATCGATTCTCTCAGCGTTTTTGGAAAGCCGAGGTTGTTGATCAGGTCATTGGCTGTCCCAAGAGGGATAACTCCAAAGGGTCCCAGAAGGCCGGTCTTGTCGCTTGGGATCAGGCCGTTTAGAACCTCGCCGATCGTTCCGTCCCCGCCGGCTGCGATGATTGGTCGGTAACCGTCGATTGACGCCTGGCGTGCGATCTCGATCGCCTTGAGCGGCGCGTTTGTCTCGACGCAGTCGACCGGAAGTTTCAGTTCTCTGCAGATATCCAAAATCGGAGCTTTTTGCTTGGAAGCTTCCCAGCGATTCGCATACGGGTTGAGAATAATCAATCCGGTCATCAGAGACCCTGCATCTGGGCAATGAAGAGAGAAGCCAGGCCGAGGAAAAGCGCAAAGCCAACGCTATCGGTAACGGAGGTGACCAGCACCGTGGAGGCCAATGCCGGATCTAGATTTGCGGCTTTAAGCACCAAGGGAACCAGCGTTCCGACCGATGCTGCTATTAACATATTGCCAACAAGCGCTAACCCCAGAACGAGGCCGAGATAAGGGTTGTCGGTCCAGAGATACACACCTACACCGGCTGCTGCGCCGACAAAAATTCCTTGCAGCAGACCAACTGTAGCCTCTTTCACAAGTGTATGCCATGCGTCCTTGAGCTCAATTTCGCCCAAAGCGATGGCTCTAACGATGATTGCCAGTGTCTGGGTTGCGGTGTTTCCCCCTAAACCAGCGACAACAGATTGGAAGGCTGCAAGGATCGCTACTTGAGCGATGACGGCTTGAAATTGAGAAATTACCCAGGATGCGAACAATGCGGTGACGCCGCTGATGTATAGCCACGGTATCCTCCGGCGAATCGAGATTCCCACCGGGCTATCGAATGACAGGTCGGGATCGGAGACATTTGCCAACCGGTAAATATCCTCTGTGGCCTCGTCCTCGAGAACGTCGACGAGGTCGTCGTAGGTGATCACGCCCCAGAGCACATCGTTTTGGTCCACGACGGG
>CBFDDM010000045.1:0-24441 GCA_965603565.1 uncultured Anaerolineales bacterium
CGGTCTGGGCTTGACGGTAAGCCTGCTCTGTAAGCGTGAAACGCTCTTCTTGAGGTGCGATGCGCTCACCGCTTGTATCGAGGTGAATTGTCGGTGCGGCTGCTGCCTGCCCAGCACGCCTCCAAACTTCCCGAATTTGTGTCCGGGATCCAGATTCGAGACGGTCGAGGCGCGCCTGAAGTGTCTGCTGCACGTGCGTGCTGTCGATGGTGACTGCCAGTTCGCTTGCAATCGCTTCCAGCGCGCGGACATCGTCATCGCTGAAAATGTTGGGTTCAGTGCTCTGTACATCGAGGGCGCCGAGCAGACGCTGGCCAACGAGCAATGGGACGGCAAGCTCTGAACGCGTCTCAGGAAGCAAGGGGTTCTTGAAATGGTAGGGGTCAGCCTCGACATCATGGGCGATGCGCGGTAAACGGTTTGCAGTGACCCAACCGATGATCGATGCGCTGCCGACAGCTAAGCGGTGCTGTCTGGTCATCATCTGCTTGCCAGCCTCCCCGGTACTGGCAGTAAGGTTGGCCCAGTTTCCGGTGTCATCCATGATGAAGATCGAAGCGTGATAAAAACCAAAGCGGGACCGGATGAGCTCAACCGCTTGGACCATCAGAGCCTGTGAATCGCTGACTTCAGATGCCAGCTTGGCGATGTCTGAGGTTGTTTGGAGCTGAATGGCACGTCGCTCCAGCCCACGTGTTCGCTGGGCGACCAGATCCTCGAGTTCCCTGCGCTGATGCTGCAGTTGTTCGGTTATCTTACGCTCGACATCAAGTGCCTGTGCGATCTGACGGTTAGCGTACCAATTGACGAAGATGATCAACGCCAACCCGATTGATAAGCCCACCGCGTTCGAGATAAGTGTCGGGCGCGGGATCGCCATCTCCGGCAAAAATCCCTGTGCCATAATCCAGTCGGAAAATATGTAGATCAACGCACTCGCGGCCGTGAAAAACAATGCGACATAAGGTCCGAGAAGTAACGCTGAAGCGGTAACGAGCAGGGCGAGTCCGAGGGTAGAGACCGGACCCAAACCGGATTGGAGCATTGCCGCGAGAGTAATCGTATATAGCAGGACCAGCGGGATCCAGGAAGCTAACTTGCTCCGTCCGCGGCGTGCCAGCACGTAGGCAACGACGTAGAACGGCAGAGAAGCCAGGCTGAGCACGGCCGCATCCGCCTGTGCCTGCCCTGAAGCCGCCAGGATTGCCATGGTAACGCCGTAGATCAAACTTGGTAAAAAGAGCCCAACAAGCAGAACATAAAGCACAGATTGCCTCTGGGCGATTTCTGGATCTGGATCTGTGGGCTTGAACATGTCAAGGAAACGGTTACGCATCAGAATACCTTCCCCTAGGCCTCATGCAAAAAATCAGTCTCCCGCCTCTGCGGGTGGGACGACTGCACCATAAGTTTGCCCTGTGTAAATTTTGACCATCACTTCAGGATTGCCGAGGCCGCGTTGAAGCGCCTTAGCAGCCCTTTCAAGTACCTCATCGACTTCCATCGGACCGCTGAGCTCTCGAGTGACTTCGCTGACGAGACGGGCCCGGTCAGCTGCTGTGGCCGAGAGCTGAGCAAGGCGGGCGTTGAGAATTGCCGCGCTGAGTTGATCTGCCAGCGTCTGAAGCACCTCTATGTCCTGCTGACGGAATGCATCGCGGGAGGAACTTTGAACGTCGAGAGCACCAAGAACGCGACCGCTGGTCTGCAGCGGGACGGTGAGCTCGGAGCGGGTCGCTGGCATGAGGTCCCTGCGCAGAGCGGCGGTATCCGGTTGGATATCGGAAATCAGCCGGGGCTGGTTGTTGCTGGTAACCCATCCGATAATCGAAGCAGACCCAACCGGAACGATGTAGCCCTGTGCCTTTAGCGCGCCGCCTACATCGCCGGTGGCTTCCCGGAGCTGTGCGAAATCTCCTTCCTCTTCGATCAAGAAGATCGCAACGTAATCAAAGCTGAACTGCTTTTTGATCAGGTCGACGGCGCGACGCAGCAGGTCGTCAAGCGAAGGCGAAGAGATAACTGCGCGTGCGACCTCGGAGGCTGTTCGAATTTGTCGGGTCCGCTCCTCAACGCGATCCTCGAGTGAGCGGTAAACGCTGCTTAGTTCCTCCGCCATCTGATTGAGGCTGAAGGCGAGTGCGCCTAACTCATCATTGCGGTCGACGGGAACACGGTACGTCCATTCGCCCTGGGTAAGTCGGTTGGCCAGTTCTGAAAGGCTTCCCAGTGGTCTCAGCATTCGGCTGGCGGCAAAGGTGACTGCGAGGACCGTGATCAACGCGGCAGCTCCTATGATCGCTATGCTGAACGGAGCAAGCGTGTTAACTTCTGCGAAAATATCAGATTGGGGTAATTCGGTGACGATGCCCATATCCCAGGCAGGTATCCATTCATACGCCGATAAGACCAGGTCACCATTAGCGTTTATGTATTCCATCGCGCCGCTGGCGGTGTCATCAACTCTGGCGAATACCGGATGCGCGTGACCCCGGAAGGCTTCGGGTTCTGTCGCGTATCGCGGCAGTTGAATGAGTATGTCCGGTGACAGCAAAACAAAGGTTCGTCCGCGCTCGACCCGGTAAACTCCCCGCTGTTCCCAGAAGACCTGCATTTCCTCTAGCAGTGCGGCGATGCGCGTTGAGTGGTTTACGCCAACGAGGTAGAAATGCGTTCCGTCCCGGACGGTGAAAGGGGCGGTGGTGTAGAAGCCGAGCGCGTTGGGCGCGATAATAGGGTCATCGAATATTGGCTGGGTCTCAACATCCATTGAGAGTTCGCCCTCAACGATGAAATTCGGTGACTTTTGGTCTGGCCAGTCGCTGTCGGTAGCCGCCAGAATCGTCCCGTTTTCGACGAGGATGACGGCCAGATCTGAGAAGAGCACCTGACCCTGGCGCAGACGCAAGTCAGACAATTCATCGAGCAGCGCTTCCTGGGCTGATTGGTAGTCGTCTGTGTTAGGGTTTTCGCTGAGCATGATGGCGACCGCTTCGCGCAGGGAGCCGCGCTGCGCCCCTAGCTGTAAACGTTGTTCGCGTACGTCCGCCCATTCTTCCAGCACAGTGACCTGGGCCTGCGCAGCCGAAGACATCTGGCTTGTAGCCTGTCTTTCCAGGAGTTCACGTGACCGCAAATATGCCCCGATGCCCATTGCCAACAAAGGGATAAGCACAAGTGGCAGCAGGATCAATGCCAGCCTACGCCCCAGATTAGCTCGAAATTCTATTTCTATACTTTCTTCTACCTGAGTTTGCGTTACTGGACTGACCACCTCACTCTACCTCCCATACTTCTTCACCAGAGAGAATCCTGCGAATTTGAGTCGGAAATCTGTCCGGGTCCAATGGTTTTCCGATGAATCCATCGAAACCGGCGGCGCGCGCTCGCTGCAGCTGCTCCTCGCTTGCATATGCAGTGACGGCGACGACTTTGATATCCTTCAACTTCGCTGCATTACGCAGTTTCTGCAGCGCTTCGTAGCCATCCTCATAGGGTAGGCGGATATCCATGAGGATAAGGTCGATGTTTGGAAGCGTGTCGGCGTATTCGACCACTTCGTAACCGGATGTTTTCCATTCGCAATGCATACCCATATAGCCCAGCATGCGGGCCATCAATACGAAATTAGAAACATTATCCTCGACGATCAGGATCGTCGTCTGATCTGTTTTGGTATCCACGTCACAACGCTCCCGTCTCAAGAGCAGGGCATGTTGGAACTATTGTTGCAAGAAATGTACTATCTGTCGAGGAAGCAAATCGACGTCAATTGGTTTCTGGATGTACCCATCACAGCCCGCTTGAAGCGTCCGTTCCCGATCACCCCGCATCACGTTTGCAGTTATGGCGATAACCGGGATATCAGTAAAGCGCTGGTCGGATTTCAGCTCCCTGGTCATCGTCAGTCCGTCTACCTCAGGCATATTAATGTCGACGAGGATGAGATCCGGCTGTTGGGTGCGAGCGAGGTTCAATCCTTCACTGGCGTTGGATGCGCCCATAAAGATATAGCCCTCCGCTTCGAGGATGCGTTGTATGAGGATCCGGTTCTCGAGATTATCCTCTACATACAATATTCTGCGCGCCGACTCGACCATTATTTATAATCTACTGGCCCCTCTGACCAGGTGGGTGCGCAATTATAACCAACACCCTTTCTATACGCTACCAGAGCCCTCGATTTCGCGAGGGCTCTGAGGAGGAGGAGAGCAAAGTGCAGAGCCACGTCAGGCATCTGGAGATTGAAGTTTAGTTTGTGAGCTCAGGCCGGTTCTCATCTGAACCGGGCTCTAGTCGCTCGAACGAGTATTTTACTGTTCTCTCCGATACCATCCTATTGGCGCCCTTTGCATCCACATCGTACATTTAATACCGGAAAATTGACCTTGCAGCTACCTTACGGTTGTTTGTGATAAGATTGCACAGTTTAGCTCAGGATAGTATCTGGAGGCCTCTTTTGCACCGTTACATCACGATGGTATTTATGGCGGCAGTGCTCATTGGTGCGTGTAGTCATAAAGAGGTCCCGAAAGTTGAGCGGGTAACCCCATCAGCAACGGTCGCGGGGCAGGGCAAGGATTGGAAATCTTCCCAGCCTGTCGTGACCGGATCGCCAGCCATCTCTGCTTCTGCAACCGATTCACCAACACAAACACCGACACCGACACCGACGCGACTGCTCGTTGGCCCGGGTTACACAGCGAATGTCAATCCGCTTACGGGCATGACAATGATGGACGACAAGGCGTTGAGAACGGGTCCGGTGCTTGTATCGATAACGAACTTCCCGCTTTCCGCCCGGCCGCAATCCGGCCTTTCGATCGCAGACCACGTATGGGAGACCTCAATCGGTGAGGGGATGACACGCTACATTGCGATCTTCTATGGCGATTATCTCGAAAGACTGAAATCACTTCAAGAAGACTTACCTGATAATTACGACCGTGACTATATCCTTGGTCCTGTGCGCTCTGGGCGAGTTGCTTTTCAGGAAATTAAACGGCTCTATCCAGGTGGAAGGCTGCTTATCCGCTATGCATCCCAAGAGGTGATCGAGCAGCTGACAGGTTGGATCCTCGTTCGAGCACTCGATCCAAATGACATAAACAGCGCTGGCATGACCATCGACGATCTTGAGGCACTGGAGCTGCCCGAAGTGAATCCGGAGAGTTACGCTCATCTATCATTTGATTCAAAAAAACCTGCCGGTGGTGTTGAGCAAACAGAGTTTAGAATTATCTACAACTACCTCAACAATGTCGGATGGAGTTATGATCCTACAAGTGGTAAATATTTGCGGTCGCAAGATCTCGCGGACGGTTCCGGTCGACTGTACCCAATTATCGACCAATTAACCGGACAGCGCATTGGCTTTGAGAACGTATTGGTTCTCTGGACGGTACACTCGTTCGAAAATGTCATCGGGACGATCCTGGAAATTGACCTTGCATACCTTCCGGATGGATATGGTTTTCTCTGGCGAGATGGCGAGCGTTACAACATCCGCTGGTCCACTCGTGCCGCTGAGCTGCGCATCCAGGATGAAGAGGGGAACGACTTTCCATTGAAGCCGGGTCGAACGATATTTGAGGTGGTCAGTCAATTTTCAAGCTGGGATGCAGCAGAAGGTGTCGTGCGCTATGTTCGGCCAGCGCTGCCCACACTAACCCCGACTCCGACGCTGACACCGACGCCGACGGCCTCCCCGACAGAGACACCTTAAATAAAAGCGCCGCTGCTAACTAGCGGCGCTTTTCAGAGCGGGTATCCGGACTCGAACCGGAGACATCCTGCTTGGGAAGCAGACGTTCTACCACTGAACTATACCCGCATATGCATCATCATTATACAAAGGATCAGTTCATGTGAAAAGAGCAGCGGAGATCTGGCATCCAGGTCATTGAGATTTCAGCAGGGTTCTCCGCAGCAGATCCAAAGCGTAACTGATCGCACGTGATTCCATGTTGACAAAGATCGCAGGATAATTTTCTTTGATCGTTTCCTGAGCATCAGGCAAGATGGCACAAATCTCCAGGGTGGATCCGCTGTCTTCTTCCTGAAGGAGTTTGATCCCCAGGCCAGCGGAAGCGTAATGCTCATGCATCATGCTGGTAAGAAATGGGTGAACGGGATCATCCATTTTCTGCACCAGCATTTGCTCGCTTGCGATCAGTGTTTCCTTCTCAGGGCCTAAACTGGAGGAGAGCAATCCTTCCGTCCCTGCTTCAAGCGTGACAAGGTTGAAATCCCTTTCCTTCAGCAGATCAAGGACGACGCTCTCCAGCGTCTGTTCATCGGTTCCGTAGATGTGATCCTTCAGGCGCTGTTCCAATGTTGCCTGAATGCTCCAGAGCATCTCCTCAGCCTTCTGCATGCTCTCCGCTTTTGCGGTAATCCTGATGTCAACCCTGCCAGGGTGCGCGCTCAATCCGACGGTCGGATTGCTCAACTCCTCAAGGTCGCTGATGCGCTCATCGAGGGTTGATTCTCCAATGCCAGCAGTGCGGACCAGCCTAGTTTTGATGATCTCATACGTTCCCAGCCGGGTTTTAAGATAGGGGATAACATCGCTCTCCAGCAGATGGATCATCTCGCTTGGGACGCCTGGCAATGCAATGATGATCGCCTCTTCGCTCTCAAGGATGAAACTGGGTGCCGTGCCAACCGGATTCTCGACAGGCCGTGCGCCTGCAGGGATATAGGCTTGCCGGCGGTTGTTTTCCGTTGGCGTGCGACCAAATTGAGCAAATCGATCCTGGATTTGAATCCAGAGTTCATCGCTGAACGCCAGATCAACATCCATCCCTTCAGCGATGCCCTCGCGCGTCGCGTCATCGATTGTCGGTCCAAGTCCACCGGTGGTAATCACGACATCGGCGCGCGAGGCGCTGGAGCGCACGGCTTCGGCAATCCGTTTGGCGTTATCTCCGACCGTCGCGGTTAAATAGATATCGATGCCGATATCACGCAGCCGACGGGCAAGCGTGCGCGTGTTCGTGTCGACAATCTCGCCGAGCAGTATTTCCGTCCCGATCGTGATGATCTCAGCTTCCATGTCTCAACTAAACCACATTGTACTCATGGATCAACCGGCCTTCCTCGAAACGGTCAAGGTCGAGTGATGAGACATCGACTGTCCGGGCGTTTCCTTCGGTGATGAATTCCTGGATCAGCTTGCCGGCGACGGGACCGTGCATAAAGCCGTGTCCGGAGAAGCCGCCGACGATCCAGAAACCTTCAACCGGCGTTGGGCCGAAGATCGGGTGGGCATCCGGTGTGACTTCATATAGTCCCGCCCATCCCGCCAGCCGTCCGGCTTTCTCAAGCATCGGCATACGTTCCGCCGCAGCGTTCATTGCCTCGACTTCCCAATCTTCGTCGATGGATTGGTCGAATCCCGGCGTCTCATCTGGATTGGACATACCGGTCAATATGCCCTCGCCTTCACGATGGAAATAGAGCGATTGCGCGAAATCGATCACGAAAGGGAAGTCCTCGGGCAGTTTGAGGAGGGGGGTGGTCGTAATCATCTGTCGGCGAAGGGGCGTGATGGGGATGTCGATGCCTGCGAATTTCCCAATAACGCCCGCCCAGGGACCGGCGGCATTGACAACATTGCGAGTCTCGATTTGTCCTCGATTGGTGGCAACTGCGCAGGCTTTGCCTGATTCAACGACGATACCCTGAACCTCGACATCTGTTAGCGGTTTCACGCCGAGCTTGCGTGCGGCTTGAATGTACCCCATGACCACGCCATTCGGGTCTGCAAGCCCATCGTTCGGGTTAAGCGTGCCACCGAGGGCATCGTGGAATCGCATCACAGGCAAGCGAGAACGAATTTCGTCCCCATCCAGCCACTCTGTGGCGACACCGAGCCGCTGCTGCATCTGCATGTTTTGTTTGAATGAAATGACATCCTTTTCGTCCGTCAGCACAAATAAGTAGCCACACTTACGGACCTCCGGATCCTGTCCGGTTTCCTGTTTGAAACGATCAAGCATTTCCAGGCTGACAATGGACAGCCTGACGTTGACATCGGTGGCGAATTGATGCCGGATGCCGCCCGCGCATCGTCCAGTGGCGCCTTGTCCAAAATAAGATTCCTTTTCCAGGAGTGCGACGTCTTTCACACCTTCCAGTGCAAGGTGATATGCCGTGCTTGCCCCCATGACTCCGCCACCGATCACGACGACATCCGCAGTCTCAGGAATTCTTGCAGTCATAGCATCCTCACAGGTTTGCAGTGATTAGAAGTTTATTTCGGTGCCCAGGCTGCGTTCTACGGCACCCTCGAGAGCCCGCGCCGCCGCAATCGCATCCTGTACGGCGACGCCGACAGATTTAAACAGCGTAATATCATCGACACTTGTGCGGCCCTCGATCTTTCCCAGGACGACCTCGCCAAGTTCACCGAAGATATGTTCCTCGGTGATGATGCCCTCATTGATCGGAATAATCAAGTCGCCTGCTTCGTCGAGTGCAGCCTCGCGAGAATCGACATATACACGTGAGGCTTGAATCGCTTCGCTGCTGATCTCCTGCATCTCAGGTGTGAACGCGCCAACCGCGTTGATGTGGGTGCCCGCTTTAAGCGCCTTGCCTGAAAATACCGGTACCGAGGAGGTCGTCGCCGTGCAGATGATATCGGCCTCCTCAACCGCTTCCTCAGGCGAAGCGACGATCCGGAGGTCGGTCGGGATCGGGTTGACTCCTGCAAGCTCATCGATGAATTGCTCTGCACCTGTCTGGTCCAGGCTGAAGATCAGGACCTGCTCGATTTTCCTCACGGTGCAGACGGCCTCCAACTGTGTGCGCGCTTGCACACCGGAACCAAAGAGTCCCACCACCTTTGCGTCCTCGCGTGCGAGCAAATCAGTAGCCGCTCCTGAAGCTGCACCGGTTCGAATTGCGGTCAGAGTTCCGCCCTCCATGAGCGCAAGTGGCCGGCCTGTAACGGGATCCAGCGCGAGTACGGCAGCGTAGATTGTGGGCTCGCTGATGGCTATGTTTTGCGGAAAAACGGAAACGACCTTGACTGCAAGGTCTTCAGTTTCCGACAAGTACGCCGGCATGATGAGCGTGACGCCTTCATATGCATCGATCTCCAATCGAGATCGGAGCGGAAATTGAGCATTGCCTGCCGAAAGCTGGGCGAAGGCAGCCTTCATAGCCTCGATCGCATCGCTCATTCGTAAAGCCGAGCGTACCTCCTCGGCGTTCAAGATAAGTAGTTTCATGGCCGGCTCTCCCTATCTCCTGAATTGCAGCACAGAAAAAAAGGCGGATCTCGCAGCGCAGATCCGCCCATGCATACCATCCGGCTGTCAGTCCTAGTCGATGCCCAGGTAGGCTTTCTGCACAGTGGGATTCTCGCGTAAGCCCTCGGCGGAATCCTGAAGAACGATCTCACCTGACTGCAGTACATAACCCCGGCTGGCGACCTGTAATGCCATGTGAGCGTTCTGTTCAACCAGAAGGATCGTGGTTCCTTCGCGATTGATATCGACAATCGTGTCGAAGACGCTTTCGACGAGAACCGGAGCCAGCCCCATAGATGGTTCGTCCATGAGCAGCAAGGTAGGCCGCGCCATTAATGCCCGCGCCGTGGCCAGCATCTGCTGTTCGCCGCCGCTCAGCGTGCCGGCAACCTGGGAGCGCCGTTCATCCAATCGTGGGAAAAGCGTAAAAACTCTCTCCAGATCTTCCGAGATGCCGTTCCGGTCCGCTCGATGGTAGGCGCCCATGTCCAGGTTCTCGCTTACAGTCAGGCGTGAAAATACGCCTCGACCTTCGGGAACCATCGAAACGCCTTTATAAACGATCTCGTGGGCGGGATAAGGTTCCAGGTCTTCACCCTGAAGATGAACATCACCAAGCCTGGGTTTGAGCAAGCCGCTGATCGTCTTGAGAGTCGTCGATTTACCGGCGCCGTTGGCTCCGATCAGGGTGACGATCTCGCCCTCATCAACGGTGATTGAGATTCCTTTGAGGGCATGAATTTTGCCGTAGTATGCGTGTACGTCGTTTACTTCAAGCATTGGCATGGGGATCGCTCCTCATGAGCCTGACTCTGATTCGAGGCCGGTAGCAGCGCCTCGTCCCAGGTAAGCTTCGATAACTTCAGGGTTGGTCTGGATTTCGGCCGGAGTTCCTTCGGCGATCTTAACGCCATAGTCCAGCACGGTTACGCGTTCGGAGATGCCCATGACCACGCGCATGTCGTGCTCGATCAGCAGAACAGTAATGCCTAATTCATCGCGCAGCCGCTTGATGAAGTGCATTGTTTCTGCTGATTCGTTTGGATTCATTCCGGCGGTTGGCTCATCAAGCAGGAGCAGTTCGGGTTGATTGGCGAGCGCCCGTCCGATTTCGAGCCGGCGTTGATCGCCGTAGGGCAGATTCTTGGCAAGCAGGTCTCCCTTGCCAGCGAGCCCAACGAATTGCAGGATCCTGTTCGCCTCAGCCTGAGCCCACTCCTCCTCATTGCGTGTTCCACGTGAGCCCAAAACGGCGCCAATCCAGTTAGATTTCAATTCCGGTTCCATCCCCACCAGTAAATTCTCGATCGCGCTCATGTTCTCGAACAAGCGGATGTTCTGATAGGTGCGTGTGATATGTCTCTGGGCGATTTGATCGGGCGAACGTCCGTCGATTCGATCATTGTTGAAATAGATCTCGCCAGTATCGATTGCATAAAAACCAGTGACACAATTGAAGTAGGTTGTCTTCCCGGCACCGTTAGGTCCGATGATACTTACGATCGAACCTGTTGGGACCTTGAAGTCGAAATCATTGACAGCCACAAGACCACCGAAGCTCTTTGTGACGCCTTTCGATTCGAGGATAAAGCCATTCTGAGTCATGTGATCAATCTCCTGCACCGCTCACCAGCACATCTTCTTCAAGGTAATTGTCTTCATCGGAGTGGAGTTCCCTTCGCCGGACAGCGGATGGCCAGAAGCC
The DNA here is from genome assembly GCA_965603565.1 of uncultured Anaerolineales bacterium. Classification (GTDB taxonomy): domain Bacteria; phylum Chloroflexota; class Anaerolineae; order Anaerolineales; family E44-bin32; genus E44-bin32. The sequence continues at coordinate 10,966 of CBFDDM010000045.1, forward strand.
CTCCGGTTTGAGCAGCATCATCACAATCAGAAGTGCCCCGTACATCAGCAATCTGTACTCGGCAAACTCACGCAGAAGCTCAGGCAAGCCGACCAGGATCAAGGCGCCGACGACAACGCCGGGAAGGCTGCCCATCCCGCCCACAATGATCAGGCTCAACACGTTGATCGAGATCAGCAGGTTGAAGCTGTGCGGGAAGATCGAGGTCAGTTTGCTGGCGAAGATCGCGCCGGATAGGCCTGAGAAGGCTGCACCGATGCCAAATGCAAGCAGTTTTGTGCTGACCAGCGTGATGCCCATCGCCTCGGCGACATCTTCATCTTCACGCATGGCCATCCACTGTCGACCAAGGCGCGATTCGCTAAGCCGCCAGGAGACAAACCAGGCCAGCAGACATCCGGCCAGGATGACGTAATATAGCTGCTCCGGTTGGACGAGTTTCATGCCAAAGAACGGCGGCTTGGAAATCTGTAGAATTCCCTGGGCACCTCCGATGACCGGTTTGAGCATGTCAGACTGGGCCAGAATGCGGATGATCTCACCGAAGCCGAGTGTGACGATCGCAAGGTAGTCGCCGCGCATGCGCAGCACGGGAAGACCCAGCATGACACCGAAAAAAGCCGCAATAGCCACACAAATTGGCAGCGCGGTCCAGAAGGTCATATTGGAGATTCCCAGCGCACCTTCAGATGTGAAAACTGCCATGGAGTATGCGCCAATCGCGAAGAAAGCCACGTAGCCAAGGTCAAGCAAGCCAGCAAAGCCAACGACAATGTTCAATCCCAAACCCATGAGCACGAAAATTCCGACGTTGTTGATCACCTCGGACAGGTAGGTTCCCAGAATCAGAGGCAAGATGAGCAAACCGATCACGCCTGCAGCGATCGATGCAAGTCGCAAATTGCGCTGTTGCGATGGCGAGAGCCCTTCAACTCGCTGTTGAACGTTTTCCTTTCGTCGTCCCCAGAGCGCAGCGACGCCGGTGATTATGATGAAGAGTATGAGCGCTGCAAATGGGTTCAAAGCTTCTCCGTCAAAAAGCAGGCGGTTGATACCGGAGCCAAAGAACGCTCTCAATCGGTTGGATAGGATCTCTGAAAACAGTCCAAGCGTGAGTGTCCAGATCAGACCGTTAAATATCGGTGATCGGATATGTTCTGGAAGCTTGCCGGCGATGGCGGCGACAAGGCCTACGACACCGAAGAGGCCAATGAGGATAAGAACCCCGACGAGCGTGCCCTGACCGAACGTGAGCAGATCGACAAGTGCTGGCGAGACATTGGGTAGAAACTGCCGCAGGTCGAGATTGGTCGCGGCGACGACCAGCAGCGCAAGAGGCAGCGAAGCGGTGATCCCGGTTGTGAGACCGTACAGCACTCCGGATCCAACACCACTTTCCTCGGCGCGATCTGCAGACAGATAGCCAAGTAATAGGGGCGCTGCAAGCAGGATGACCTGACCGAGTGTGAGCACGTTGGCAACGAGTTCTCGCTGACCGAACAATTCGACCATACCGATGGCGCTCAAACCGAGTGATACGCCGCCCGCGACAAGTCCCAGTCGGAGAGGTATTCTGAGGTCGTTATTAGAATTTGTAGCCATACCTCACCTCACGCTTTCTCTTCGCTTAAGCGTTCACCAAGAATGCCCTGCGGTCTGAAGATCAGCACGAAGACTAGCATGGTGAACGCGATGACGTCTTTAAGTTGGTGCGGGGCCGGGATTCCCAGTCCCTCAAGGAAGAGAGCGGGTCCGACGCTTTCAAACATACCCAGGAAAAATCCACCGATGGCTGCGCCAGGCACGCTGCCAATGCCTCCCAGGACCGCAGCGGTGAAGGCTTTGATCCCCGGGATGAATCCCATAAAGAAGTGAACTTGTCTGAAGACAAGTGCGAACAGCACACCGGCAACACCCGCCATCGCTGCGCCGGTCGCGAAGGTGATCGAAACGGTTCGATCGACATCGATGCCCATGAGCGCGGCCACGTCCTTATCTTCAGCCACGGCGCGGATCGCCTTACCGATTTTGGTACGCATGATGAAAAAGTTTAATGCGATCAACATGATGATCGTGACGATGATGACCACGACGTGTGTTTTTAATATTTCTGTTCCGAAAAACGGGATCGTGCCGGTCAGGCTCGCAATCTGTGGGAACGGTTTAACTTCAGAGCCAAAAAGTCCTCTGAAAAAATACTGCCAGAAGAAAGAAGCACCGATGGCGGTGATAAGCGGCACCAAACGGGGAGCTTTACGCAGTGGCTTGTAAGCTATTCGCTCGGTAACGACCGCGACGAGTATCGATACCGCCATCGAAACGACTGTGATAATTAGCAAACCGAGTATCGGGTTGCGGTTAAGGAAGCCAGAAGAGCTCATCGGTCCCGCCAGGAATACGGTGGCGGTCATGATGCCTGACATAAAGAATTCGCCGTGTGCGAAATTGATCATGAAAAGCACGCCGTAGACCAGGGTATATCCGATCGCGATCAGTGCGTACATGCTCCCCTGGGCGATGCCAAAGACGATGAAATCCAACCACTGCCGGTTGGAATAAGGGTTATCCAGCAGGGCTGCAATCGTGCCCCAAACAACCAGCACGAGGATAACAGCCCTCAGGATCCAGAGAATAAGTCCGATGATATCGATATCTTGGAGTCTCGTACGCATGTCGCTCTCCGGGTTTAAGGGGGAGGGATGGGCTCCAAGAGTTGCTCTCCGGGAGCCCATCCCGTAGGAAGACCGTAATCGTTTCCCTAATCGCTGTCTCTATAGACGGTCCTTGACGATTACGGCCAGATCCTCACATATTCGCCGTCCTGGATCTGAGAAACAGAGATCTGTGGATCGGCGCAGTCACCGAATTCATCACATGTAAGCGTACCGGTGATGCCCTGATAGCCTTCTGTGGAGTACAGGCAATCGCGCATCGCCTGGCGTCCGATATGCAGGGTGCCATCTTCATCCTGCACGGCAACTTCCTCGGCGCAGTCGAAGATCATGTTGGCTGCGTCGAAAGCATGCGCGTGGAAGACGGAGATAGGATCGGTGCCGTATTTATCGTTGTAGGCTTCGATGAAGCTCTCGTACACGGAGCCTGAGTAGCTCAGGTCCGGGCCGGAGAAGTACATGCCTTCACCGGCTTCACCAACAGCCTCGAGGGCAGCATCGGAAATCATGCCGTCTGCAGCTGCAAGTGTTGCATCCTCCAAGCCGGCGACTTCTTTAGCCTGCTTGGTCAGGAAACCGCCCTCAGCCGTGAAGACGGGGTAGTAGATGAACTCTGGCGGTCCGGCAGCTGAGACCGTGGTCAATACCGGGCGCATGTCCGTATCACCCTTGTTCACCGCGGTGAATTCCACAATTGTGCCGCCTAACTCCTCGAAGGAATCAGCGAACACACGGGCGAGACCTTCAGTGTAGGGGTCGCCGTCGTGGATGGCCGCAGCAGTTGTCACACCAAGCTCGTCAAGTGCGAACGTCGCCATGGCGCGACCCTGGACTTGGTCGTTGTGGGCCGTGCGCAGGTAGCCAGGATTGAAGGCTTGCGCAGGATCGGTCAGTGAAGGCGCCGTATTGGAGGGCGAGACCATCACATAACCAGCATCCGAGATCACCTGTGACATGGGGACACCAGCGCCGGAGCAGCTCGTGCCTATCACGGCGACGATCGAAGGGTCAGAGACGATCTTCTGCCCTGCGGTCTGTCCACCTTCGGCGCTGCAGCCATCATCCTCAGCCTGAAGCTCGATGGGGTGACCGAGAAGTTCCTCACGGAAGTCGATCGCGATCTCGACACCGTATTGTGAGTCGGTGCCCAGGTCCGTGTTTGGACCAGAGATCACGAGGGCTGAGGCGATGCGAACAGGCTCACCCGGTGCATAGTCGACACAGCCAACTTCGTCTTCACAGGCGAACTCTGCTGCACCGCCACCGCATGCGGCTAACGCCAGCGCGGCGAGAACGAGTGCAGAGAGCACAAATAACGTGCGTTTCATAGCTTCTTCCTCCTCAAGATTTACTCGATAAGTTGTTGTTCGGCGAAGACATTAAAGACGAGAATATTCAATCTGAGCGGGACATCCCTCCTTTCCTTGATGGGCATGAACCTGGATTTATGACCTGAGGCGTAGCCCTTTGGCGAGTATGGAAAATTCTATACTCATTAATGCAGTCATGTCAACAAGCGGGTTTGGCCAGATTGTTCAACTGTCCGGTTGATCGCTTGATTAACATCTGCAGGCCCTGTCGATAATTGAGCATGTTATGCGTCGATGCTTGATACTAACGAGCAATCCGTTATTAAGGCACATTACGATCAAACATGCAAATAGGTTCGATCTGTGGAAGCGATACACAACGAAGAGTCATGTTAAAACTCGGGTGTATGATTAACAAGGTCGGTGTGTTGATCCAGGGGGGCTGATGACTAACGATCTTGGCAGGTGGGGTGAAGAGCGAGCGCTGCAATTCCTTCAGCAGAAGGGTTATCGGATCCTGGCACGAAATTACCGGGTGTGGGAAGGCGAGATCGATATCGTGGCTGAGAGTGATGGCGAGATTATTTTTGTCGAGGTTAAGACACGCACGTCCCGACGCTTCGGGTATCCTGAGGATGGACTGATCGGAAAGAAACAAGAACGGCTGTTAAAGGCCGGGTACAGATTTCTGGAAGAAAATGAAATGCTGGATGTGATCTACCAGTTTGACCTGATCGCCATCGAGTGTTCAAACGATCGAAAGATCCAGCGTCTCTCCCACTACGAGGACATCATCGGCAGGGATATGCTCACATGAAGCCAGAGAAACCCGTGATCCTGTTGATCGGTCCGACGGCGGTCGGAAAAACGGATCTGTCGATCAACCTGGCTAAGGCTGTCGGAGCTGAGATTGTCTCGGTTGATTCGCGGCTTCTGTACAAAGGCATGGATATTGGCACAGCCAAACCAGCGACAGCGATGGTGCAAGAGGTCAGTCATCACCTCATAGATGTGGCAGAGCCCACAGAGAATTGGTCGTTGAGCCGCTACCTAGATGCTGTCAAGCGGGCGATCGCAGAGATCTATGAGCGTGGCAATGTGCCCCTTCTGGTGGGAGGCACCGGACAGTATTTTGCTGCGCTTGTAGAAGGCTGGGAGCCCCCGCCGAAGGCTGATGACCCTGGATTTAGAAAGGAAATGCAAGCGATCGCCGAGATCGAAGGCCCCGAAGCGCTCCACTCTCAATTAAAGCAGGTCGACCCGGTTACAGCGGAACGGATCGATGCGCGCAACATCCGTCGAGTGGTACGTGCCCTTGAAATTCACCATGTCACCGGGATGCCTCCCAGCGAGCAGCGCCAGAAGTCCCCCCCCGATTATTCGTTCTTGTTTCTGGGACTGCAGAGGGCACGGGCGCAGCTCTATGAGCGCATTGACGAACGCATCGAGACGATGCTTGATGCGGGATGGGTGCAGGAGGTCGCCGCGCTGCTCGAGCGTGGCGTCGATCTGGAGTCGTCGCCGGCTTTGTCCGCGATAGGTTACCGGCAGATCGCTGAACACTTGAAGGGTGAACACGACTTGGAAACCGCCATCGAGCAAACCCGGCGGTTGACCCGCCAATTTGTCCGCCGACAGGATAATTGGTTCCGCCGCTTCGGTTCGAAAGTTCATTGGTTTGATGCCGAGCAAGATCCAGTTGATGAAATGATCGAATTGGCGTGCGCCTGGTTAGAGGGGCAGTCCGGGAATGGAACCTAGATGGCGATCACGAAGTGCATGATGAGGTAAATCAACGCAGCCAGCACGGCAGTAAGCGGTATCGTGAGCAGCCAGGCAGTCACCATTTCACGAAGCACATTCCAGCGAACCATATTAACTCGCTGTGCCGCGCCGACCCCCATGATCGAGGAGCTCATAACTTGCGTGGTGCTGACGGGGCCGCCCAGCAGGGCTGCGCCAAGGATGACACCCGCGCCAGCGATCTGTGAGGTAAATCCATGGATGGGGCGGACACGATAAATCTTGCCTCCCAGTGTGTTGATTAATCGCCAGCCACCAAGGGCGGTGCCAAGCGCGATCGCACCTGCACTGGCGGCGATGACCCAAAGCGGGATTGAAAACTGTGCACTGCGCCCACTAAGAAATAGTCCAAGAGCAATTACCCCCATCGTCTTCTGAGCGTCGTTCGTCCCATGACTGAGACCGAGTCCGATAAGTGTAAGTACCTGACCCTTTTTGAATACGGTATCAACGCGTGGGCTGGCATTGCGCACCGACCATAAGGTAATGCGCATTGTCAGGAAGCCTACCACCAGGCCGGCTACGGGGGAGACCAGAAGGGCAATAATGATCTTAAGGAGCCCCTGGACCTGGACGATATGTAACCCTTGGCTGGCGAGGACGGCAGCCCCCAGCAAGCCTCCTAACAATGCGTGAGAAGAAGATGAAGGGATGCCGATATACCACGTAAGCAAATTCCAAACGACTGCGGATATTAACGCGGCGATGATGACATCCTGGTTGAGAGCATCGCTAGTCAAAAGCTCGTCGCCGATCGTGGTCGCAACTGCAACCCCGAAGAGGAACGGTCCGATGAACTCGGCTGTAGCTGCCAGCAGGAGCGCCACGCGCGGATGCAGTGCTCGTGAAAATATGACCGTTGCGACGATGTTTGCGCTATCGTGAAATCCATTCAAGAAATCAAATAACAACGCCACAATAAGCAGGATGTAAAATGGCTCAATCATGGAATGAGCATACCAGAGCATTAATGCAGTGGTCAATGTGGTCTTGACTGTTCACTCAGCGCCAATCCCAAATGGTGGACTGCTAATATGGTCAGGCTGATCAAGATGCCAGGTATGAGCGCCAGCCAGGGAGCTTCTACGAGGTAAGCGCGACCTGCATTCATCATCACGCCCCACTCAGGGATCGAAGGATCTCCAGCCAATCCGAGGAACGTGAGGGTCGTTATACCCATAAACGCCCACGCGAAGTGCGTCGTCGCCAGTGAGAGCAGCGGACCCTGAGCGTTGAGTAAAATGTGGTTGGTTGCGATGCGCAGCTTGCTCGCGCCCAATGAACGCGCCACATCGACATAACCTTCATCAGCAATTTGGACGAACACGCTGCGCGAAAGCCGGATGAATCCTGGAGCCCCACCAAACCCGATGGCGAGGATAACCGTAGAGTATCTCGGTCCCATGGCGGCTACAAAAAGCATAGCGAGAAGAAGCCCTGGAATCGCCAGCGCGGCGTTGGCAAGCGTAACGATGACGGTCTCTGGCCAGCTGGGGTAGAGAACCGCGCAAAGCCCGAAAGAAATCCCCAGTAACAGCGTGATGGTTGTTGCAATAAGAGCTGCAGAAAGGCTCTGGCGTGCGCCGAATAGGATACGCGACCACAGATCTCGGCCCAGAGCGTCCGTGCCTAGCGGCGGGTGCTCGCCGGGAGCAAGCAATGGGACATCCACAGGTTGGTAAGGGCTGGAGGGGGCCAGGATCGGACCGATGAGCGCGAGCATGATCATCGAAAGCAACCAGATCCATGAAAGCGTGGTTCGGCCGGTCATGTCGATTCCCGCAGGCGTGGGTCGAGCAGCATCGCGAGGATGTCGGCACCGAGATGACTGGCTGTGTAGAAAATGGCCGCCATGACAACCAATCCTTGAGCGATCGGGAAATCCCCTTCCAGGATCGAACGCAAAAGCAAGCGGCCCAGGCCCGGTCTTGAGAAGACCGTCTCGGTAATGACCGTGCCGGAGAATAGGTAGGCTGCCTCGAGCGCGGAGAGCGAAACGACCGGTGGCAGGGCGGGGCGCAGCGCATGCCAAAGTAGACGCAGATCCCGCTGGTAGCCGCGGGCGATTGCCGCCTGGAAATAGGGGGATTGCATGCTCTCGAGCAATCCAGCTTCGATGACTTTGCCGATGGGACCGGCTGTCGTCAGGCCCAGGACAAGCGCAGGGAGAAGCAGACCTGAGTAGCCCCAGATTTCCCAACCTTCCAGATCAGAATTTGCCAGAGCGCTGACAGCAAGAAGTGCAACAATTCCAATGAATGCGACCGGTACAGAGGTAGATAATCCGGCGATGGAGGAGGCTATTTGTCCACTCCATTGGGCTCTCTTCCACGCTGCCAGCGTACCGAGCAGGAAACCAAACAGCACGCCTAAAGCGAGACCGCTAAACGCGAGCGCAGCCGTTGAGGGAAGCTGCCTGAAGATGATTTGCTCCACAGGCTGGCTTGTATACAGGGAGAGCCCGAGGTCGCCCTTGACAAGATTGACGAGAAACCGCGTGTATTGAGTGATCAACGACTGGTCCAGCCCCAGAGCAGCGCGCAGTCGCTGAGCTTGCTCGACCGTCGCCAAACCCTGGGATAGCAGGCTGGCGACAGGGTCGCCGATCGCGATCCGCAGCGCAAAAAATGTAAGCGTGACCGCAACCCAGGCGGTCAGCAATCCTTCGGCGACTCGACCTGCTAGCGTGAGGAAGAAGCGGGTTCGAGGTCGATCAATATGGGGAACCATCCGGCTGCCGTGTAGCTAAGTCCGTTTATGCCGCTCTCGGCGATCACGAGGTTGACATAATCTCGAACTGGGAGGACGAGGGCTTGGGAGTTGATGTGAGTAATGGCTTGACGGTAAAGCGAGCTGCGGAATTCAGGATCAAGGGATGCCTGAGCGGCTTCTTGCAACATGCGATCCAGATCGCTATTCGCATAGCCACTCCAGTTGTACAGACCGGAACTGGTAAACATGGGTCGAAGCAGGTCGGGATCTGTGCCGAAAAAGTTGATCCCGATGGCATTGTAATTACCGGATGACTGCGCTTCCCTTAGTGGACCAAAGCCGGGAGCAATTTCCAGAGTGACGACGGCGCCAAGGTTTTCCCAGGCAACTTTAAGAAGCTGTGCAACATCTGGATTAGAACCCCAGATCGGTGCAACAATATGGAGCTCGAACGGATCGCCATTCTCGTTCCGCAGGATGCCATCTTCTGCACGAATCCAGCCTGAATCGTGCAAGAGACGTGTTGCTTCTGGAAGATCGTGTTCCGGTAGCTCGGAGGTGAGTAAGTGCCCGAACTGGACTTGGGATAGCGGACCTCGGGAGACGGGAGATGTGGAAGCAAAGAGCGTATCGACAATCCTCTGGCGGTCGACAGCATGGATTAAAGCGGTACGGACGGTGATATCGTCCGTGGGCTCAGCAAGCGTATTAAACAGATACTGAAGTGGTTGTCCCGGTACTGCAATAGGATAGAGTGTAAATTCGTCCTGGTCGGCAAGCCTGCCGGCATCCAACGGTGGAATCTCACCGAGAATCTCAACACTTCCGCTCTCAAGTGCAATTGAGCGTGTGGCGATGTCTTCAAAGAACCGAAACTCGATCTGCTGGTAGGTGGCTTTTTCATCTTGGTATATTTCGGGCGCCCATGCATATTCATCGTTGCGCTCAAGAAGGATGTGATCATCGGGTACATACTTGATAAAGCGGTAGGGTCCCGTTCCAACCTGATGAAACTGATATTCTGATGCTCCCCATTGAGCGAGCGCGCTGGGTGAAGCCATGCCAAGATAAACCTGTGAAAGTGCGTCAAGTAGTGGTGCGAATGGCTCACGCAAAATGATGACAACGGTGTAATCGTCGATAACCTCAACCTTAGCAACAGGTCCTAGAAGTGAAGCGGCCTTCTGAGAATGATGATCCGGGTTCAAGACATAGTCGAAGTTGGCACGGACGGCATCAGCGTTAAACATGGTTCCATCGTGAAAGTGAACGTCGGATCGCAGTTTAAAAGTGTAGCGTGTGCCATCCGGAGAAATCGTCCAGGACTCCGCCAGGCCCGGGACGAATTCTCCTGTCTGGGGGTCCAAGAAAACGAGCGTGTCATAAACAGAACGAAGTGGAATGCCTAACTCAGCTGAAGCGTTGATATGCGGGTCAATTCCAGAGGGTGAAAGAGTGAGGCCGTATATTAATCTCAGCCTATCGGTTGGCTGTGAGGTGCAGGAGGCGATGGTGATCGATAGAGCCACCGCCAGGAGAAATTTAGCAAAGAAGAATGATGTTCTGCTGTTCATCCCTGGTTTGCCAGAACCATGGCTCCAACGAGACCGGCGTCATCACCCAAGGCAGCGGGCACAATGCGCACCTGTTCACAGTACGCAGGATCCATCACATGGTTTTCGAAAGAAAGCTTTACAGGATCGAATAGAAGGGTACCAAGCTGTGATACGCCACCACCCAGCACGAATATTTGGGGGTTGAACGTGTGTGCCAGATCAGCCAGGAGATGCCCGATTAATTCGCCAGCCTCGGAGATGAGAGCCAGTGCGAATTGATCGCTGTTACGGGCAGCTTCTCCAATTGCCTTTGCTGTAACCGCTTCGTCCACTTCGTAAATCGCCCGCAGGGAACTTTGTGCGCCTGCCCGCAGACTTTCATTCGCTTTGCGGGCGATTGCCGTTCCCGACGCGAGGGCTTCAATGTGACCTTGTTGGCCACAGCCGCATGTCGCACCGTCCCGCTCGAGCGTAATGTGCCCGAGTTCGCCCGCCAACCCTCGTGCTCCCAGAAGAAGGCGATTGTCGATAATAACGCCACCGCCAATACCCGTGCTGATCGTAAGGTAGATAAGGTGAGAAGCGCCTTTGCCGGCGCCGAATTTCCACTCGCCGAGAGCGGCTACGTTGGCGTCATTCCCGAGGAATACAGGACAGTCCAGCCGTTCCTCGAGGCGCGCTTTCAAAGGCACGTCCGTCCAGCCTCGTAAATTCGGTGCTTTGTAAATGATGCCTTCATTCGGATCAAGTGGGCCGGGTGATCCAATGCCAACGCGAATGCCCTCGGCATTTTTGGGCATCACTTCCTTGATGGCTGAAACAAGCCGTTCGATCACATGCTCCGGGCCAAATTCAGCCTGCGTAGGTATTTTGACCTGGTTTTCAGGGGATGGTTCGGTTTCACGAAAGTAGGCGGATCGTATATTGGTCCCGCCGAAATCCACTGCTACGCTGTGAGTCATGGGGCGAGTATATCATAGAGAACACGACCAAAATCAACAGTAAAGTTCGTTTTCAAAGGGCGGACACCTGTTGTTTCACGTTAGGCTTGTCGATTTTAATTTGCTCACTTAGAATGCCAGTGCATGAGTAAAAAAGAAACTCCAATTCGCAAGCAATACCTCGAGATAAAGAGCAAGTACCCGGATGCGATCCTATTTTTCCGTCTGGGTGATTTCTATGAGACCTTCGATGAAGACGCGAAGACAGCCGCGGAGGTTCTCGATATCGTTCTGACCTCCAGGAACGTTGCAAAGGGCGATCGGGTGCCGATGGCAGGAATCCCTCACCATGCAGCAGAGGGTTATATTGCCAAGTTGGTCGACCGTGGTTATCACGTCGCGATCTGCGAGCAAATTGGCGATGGCCCCGTCAAAGGTTTGTTCCCGCGTGAAGTTGTCCGTGTGATCACTCCTGGCACCGTGCTTGAGCCGGAGCTGCTCAAGGGAGACAAAAACAACTATCTCGTTGCGCTTATCCGGGAGGGCGACGCCCTGGGCCTGGCATATGCAGACATCAGCACGGGGGAGTTCGCGACCGGTCAGTTCATCAGCAGTGATGTGATGTCATTGCTAGCGGATGAATTGGCGCGCCTGGCTCCAGCCGAAGTGGTCCTCCCTGAGGATCACTGCATGCAGGACGTGTGGTCAGGGAATACCAGCACGGTGGAGACGTGGCGTTTCGAGCAAGAGCGTGCTGCTGAGAAATTGAGAGATCATTTTGGCGCGGCGACACTTGATGGCTTCGGGCTAGGTGATGATCCGCTTGCCGTGCGCGCGGCCGGCGCGCTTGTCGACTATTTGGAGCAGTCGCAGCGACCGGCATTGTCCCTGTTGACATCTTTGTCCAGATATTCTCTTTCCGATTTCATGGTTCTGGATGCAGAGACGCGTCGCAATCTAGAATTAACGGCCACCATGCGGGGTGAAGCGCGCCGGGGTTCACTTTTTAGCGTATTGGATGAGACCGTCACACCGATGGGACGACGGATGATGCTGCAGTGGTTGAATGAGCCGCTTCTGTCGATCGAGCGGATCGAAGACCGCCTCGACCAGGTCGAGCTTTTCTTCGAGCAGGGACTATGGCGGACGGAAATCCGCGCCGAACTCAAAGGGTTTACTGATATTGAGCGCTTGGCCAACAGAATCGCAGCAGGGATTGCACGGCCGCAGGATCTGGTCGCGCTGCGGGAAAACCTGCATCGGGCTCCTGAATTACAGGAAAAGCTTGAGGCGCAGACAAAAATACAAGTGTTCAGTGAAACGCTTCGGAGCCTGGATCCCTGTGAAGCGGTTTATCAACTCTTATTAAACGCCATCGAGGACGAGCCGCCGGCGACTCTTGGAACGATCGGTCTTATCCGCAGCGGATATTCAGAGGATCTCGATGAAGTCGTGAATTCGTCCGAACACGCCCGTCAATGGATTGCCGATCTTGAGAAAGTGGAGCGGAATCGAACCGGCATCAAGAGCCTGAAGGTTGGTTTCAACAAAGTCTTCGGGTATTACATCGAGGTCACAAAGGCAAACGTGGACCGTGTGCCGGAGGAGTACATTCGCAAGCAGACCCTGGTCAATGCAGAGCGCTACATCACTCCCGAGATGAAAGATTACGAGACGAAAGTTCTATCCGCTGAGGATGCGATTAGAGATCTCGAGACAGAGATTTTCCATCAGGTCTGTCGAACGATTGCTGAAGACACCGCTCGCTTAGTGCAGACTGGGCGTGCGATGGCGCGCATCGACACGGTGGCAGCGCTGGCGGAAGTGGCGGCGATGAAGGGATATGTCCGCCCATCACTTTTTTCAGATAATCGCCTTGAGATCGACGAAAGCCGACATGCGGTGGTCGAAGAGCAGTTGGTCGGCCGGCGTTTCATACCCAATGACGTCACCTTCGAGGAAGGTGAGCGTATCCGCATCATCACCGGCCCGAATATGAGCGGGAAATCGACCTATTTGCGCCAGGTGGCATTAATCGTATTGATGACGCAGATGGGTAGTTTTGTGCCAGCTCGCAGCGCCAATATCGGGTTGGTGGATCGCATCTTTACACGCATCGGTGCCCAGGACGAAATCTTCGCCGGGCAATCTACATTCATGGTTGAGATGGTCGAAACGGCGAATATCTTGCACAACGCGTCCCCGCGCAGCTTGCTCATTCTCGATGAAATTGGGCGCGGGACGAGCACATACGACGGCGTTTCCATCGCCTGGGCGGTCGTGGAGTACATTCATAACCATCCTCGCCTGCGCTCGAGGACATTATTTGCCACCCATTATCATGAGCTGACCAGTCTATCGGGTATGCTGCCGGGCGTGCGAAATTATAATGTCGCTGTCTCAGAAGAAGGTGGGGAGGTCGTCTTTTTGCACAAAATCACGCCAGGCGGGGCCAATAAGGCTTATGGCATCCATGTGGCAG
>CBFDDM010000046.1:0-24311 GCA_965603565.1 uncultured Anaerolineales bacterium
TCTGGCGTGGCGCCAGGGCACGGCATGTGCGCCATGGCGAGAATTTACTGACCGCCTTGTGGCGTTTGGCTGGGCGCAACCGCCGTCGCTACGGCGGATACGTCATCCATCTGGGCGTCGTTTTGATGGCATTCGGGATCATCGGCATCGAGATGTTCCAGACAGAGACACAGGCCACGCTGGCGCGCGGCGAGCAACTGACGCTTGGCCGCTATGTGATGACGTACGACTCGCTGGCGCAGTTCGACACGCAGGACGACCGCAACGTCGCCCGCGCAGTGGTGTCGGTTTACCGGGATGGCAAGTACGTCGACGAGCTCTACCCGCGCAAAGATTATTATTACTCCTCACAGCAGCCGATGACGATCCCGGGCGTGCGCTCGACGCTTGAGGATGATTTCTACGTGCTGCTGGTGGGCTGGGAGCCGATCGCCGTCGAAGGCGCCACGTTCAAGGTCTATCACAATCCGTTGGTGAACTTCGTCTGGCTGGGTGGCTTCATCTTCATCCTGGGGACGATGGTCGCGGCCTGGCCGGAGCCGGAACTGGCCCCGGTCAAACGACGCGCTCCAAAGCGAGCTTCGACGGCGAGGGTTTAAAGGAGACCGCATGAAAAACCTGCGTTCTATTGCAGGGATCGCACTTCTGCTGATTTTGCTGCTTTCATTCACGGCAGTGAGCGTCGCTGCGCAGGGGGACGATCCCAGCGATGATGAGGTCAATTCCATCGCTCGCGAACTCTACTGCCCGGTTTGCGAAAACGTGCCGCTGGATGTTTGCCCGACGCAGGCTTGTGAACAGTGGCGGGCGACGATCCGCGAGAAGCTCATCGCAGGATGGAGCGAGCAGCAGATTAAGAGCTATTTCGTCGAGCAGTACGGTGCCCGCGTTCTAGCGACACCGCCCGCTGAAGGCTTGAATTGGCTGGTTTATATCCTGCCGCCGGTTGCTTTTGTCGCTGGGGCGGTCGTGCTCTTTCAGGCGATCCGATCATGGCGCACGGAAGAGCCGGCACAAAGCGCGCCACAGGTCGACCGTTCGGATGTTTATATCGAGATGCTGGAAGAAGAAGTGCGCAGGCGCGAACGAGGTGCGGATGAGTGAAACTGGGACGAACCATGAGCAAGAAGGGCTCACGCGGGACGCCGCTGCGGAAACGCAGGAGCGCAAGCCACGCCGGTGGGGATTCGCGTTGGTCTGGTTGTTCGTGATCGGGCTGTTGGTCATCGTAGGGGTTGCCTTGATTCGCACTCAGGAAGGTCATATTCAGGTCGGCGACCAGGTTCCCGATCTTGCGCTGCAGACGTTTGATGGCGAGACGATCGAATTCACCAATTTGCGCGGCGAGGTCGTGGTAGTGAACTTCTGGGCCTCCTGGTGCAAGCCGTGCGAGCAGGAGGCGGCTGAACTCCAGCAGGCTTACGAACTCTATCGTGATGAGAATGTCGTTTTCCTCGGTGTTGATTACGTCGATACAGAGACAGAAGCCAAAGCTTACCTGGAGAAGTTCGGCATCACCTATCCGAACGGTCCTGATCTGGGTACGCGCATTTCGCAGGCGTTCCGCATTCGCGGGGTTCCTGAAACGTATATTATCGGACCTGATGGCAAGCTGGCGGCGTTTAAGATCGGACCGTACCGATCGCTGGATGAGATCATCCAGCAAATCGAAAGTGTGCGGGCGCAGTAGAATTCAGCTGTTGAGCGCACAATCTTGAGTCTGAGATAAAGATGACCCCCGGGGTACCGGAACCACCCCGGGGTTCCATTTGACAGCGTAAATGTAGTAAAAGGATGATCGATGGATATTGGCTCAATTCTTATCGGACTGGCGCTGGCGATCGCCGTGGCAGCCTATATCATCCGCCCGCTCGTGCAGGGTGGTGGCGAAAAGGTCACCGAGATCGACCACCGGCTATCAGAACTTCAGGCGGAGCGCGATCGGGTGTTGACACGCATTCAGGAGCTCGATATGGACTTTGCCATGGGCAAGATCCTGGAAAAGAACTACCGCAGCCAGCGTGATGAGTTGATGCTGTACGGCGCGCAGGTCCTGAAAGAACTCGATTCCTTGGCGGGGTTAGAGGGCACATCGACTGAGCCGGTCCGCCTGGAAGATGAAATCGAATCGGCCGTGGCGCGGCTGCGCGGGAGCAGAGCGGCAGAAAGTTCTGCGTTCTGCCCTTCCTGCGGTGAGGCTGTTCAGGCGGGAGATCGTTTCTGCACACACTGCGGCACCTCTTTGAAGCAGGAGGAGGTCTCCGCATGAGACGTAATCTGATCGCATTTTCCCTGTTTATCAGTATGATCCTCGCCGGCTGCAGCCTGGCTGAAGATATCACCCCACCGCCAGCGCTCGCCACTCAACAAGCCGCAATCCCTCAGGCGACAGCTGCCCGCCCACAGGCGACCAGCCCCGCGGAGCAAGTCGAAGTGGAGTTGGAACGCGTTCCTGCGGAAGCGCCTGATCCATTTAGCGGCGCGTTGATCTACGTTGAGAGCTGTTCTCCCTGTCATGGCCCACAAGGGCTTGGCGACGGGGAGATGTCAGAAAGCCTGGATGTCTCGATACCCCCGTTGGGCGACCCTGATTTTGCCCGCGAAGTCATCCCCGCCGATTGGTACGAGATCGTAACCGTTGGACGCATGGATCGCTTCATGCCGCCATTTCGCAGCCTGAGCGATGCTCAGCGCTGGGATGTGGTCTCCTATGCGTTGAGCCTGAGCACAAGCCAGGAGCAAATTGAGCGTGGCCAGGAGCTCTATCAACAGGCTTGCGCAGCCTGTCATGGCGAGGGCGGTCGAGGCGGAGAATTCGATGTTGACCTCCAGGCGCTGGAGACATTTGCAGAAAGCTCGCTGGCTGACATGGCCAGCGTGATCGAGATGGGTGCGGGCGAGATGCCGGCGTTCGCTGACGTGTTCGCTGAGGCTGACCGCATTGCGCTGGCAGCCTACGTGCGCACGCTGGGTTACCAGGAGCGGGAATCGGAGCCCATTGCTGAGGCTGAGGAAAAGGCGAGCGCCGCTGAGTTCCCCGAGGGGTCGCTGGAAATTTCGGTGACGAATGGGACCGAAGGTGCCTCCGTTCCAGAGGACCTGGAGGTTCGCATTGTCGCATTTGATGGCGATGTCCAGAGTCTGGAAGAGGTCGTTCCAATCGATGATCAGGGTCAGGCTGAACTGGTGGACCTGGAGGTCTCACCCGGACGGATTTTCGGCGCGATTGTGGAATATCAGGGCGTGCAGTATTTCTCAACCGGTGGGCATTTGCTTGCCGAGGATCCACGTCTCGAGCTGGACCTGACGATTTACGAGACAATCCCGGACAGCGATCCGGTCGTGGTCGATCGTCTGCATGTAATTTTTGATTATGCCGTCGAAGGGATCGTCGAGGTGTCCGAGTTATGGCTGATCAGCAATGAAAGCGACCGCACGGTCGTGCAGCGCGGTGGATCCAATGCACTGCCTATCGAATTGCCCGAAGGTTTTGGCGAGCTGCGCTTCGGAGATGAAGTGGTGGCTCAGCGGGTTACGCCGACAGAAGACGGATTTGTCTATCATGAACCGATCCGGCCCGACGAGCCCCAGGAATTGATCTTTACATTTACACTACCCTACGAACGCAGCTTGAATTTTATCCAGCCGATGGACTACCCGGTGGGGGCAATCGTGCTGTTGACGGAGGAGAGCGCGCCGGATCTTTCCGGAAGCGGTCTGACTGATGAGGGCACACGTGCCATGGGTGAGCTTGTTCTACACACCTACACGATCGATTCGCTCGAGCCGGGCAGCACACTGGCACTCAATTTCCGTGGGCGCCACCCCGCGGCAGCAAGCAACCTTTCAACGACGAACATCTTGATCGGCGCCGGTGCGCTTGTGATCACCCTGGCTGTGGTGCTCTTTGCCTGGCAAGGCTGGACAAGGCGCGCGGATGAGCAGATCGAATCGGATGAGGCCGAGGAAGAGGCTTCGGCTGGAGTCTTGCCTGACCGCGCCGCTTTGCTCCAGGGGATCGCCGGGCTGGATGATGCCTTCGATGCCGGTGATATCACGCAGCAAGACTACGAGCAACAGCGTGCTGCGCTGAAGCAGCAGTTGGTCGCTCTCATGAAGGACGAAGATGATTGAGGTTCGTGCGCTGGTTAAGGCGTTCGGTCTAAAGCCGGTTCTGCGCGGGCTGGATTTCAGTGTTCAGTCCGGCGAATTTGTGGCGCTCTTAGGGCCAAACGGGGCTGGCAAGACGACCTTTCTGCGCATCCTGGCGACTCTTTCGCGCCCGAAGATGGGTGAGGTGCGCATCGATGGATATCGTTTACCACAGCAGGCTGCGGAGGTGCGCAGGCGTTTGGGAGTCGTCTCACACCAACCGCTGCTCTATGGCGACCTGACTGCCGAGGAAAACCTGCGCTTCTACAGTCGGATGTACGGCGTGGTGGACATCCAAGCCCGCATCAAGGAAGTGCTGGAGCTCGTAGGCCTCTACCCTCGCCGCCGCGACCTGGTGCGTTCGTTTTCGCGCGGAATGCAGCAGCGGCTGGCGATCGGTCGCGCCGTGCTGCACCAGCCGCAGATCCTGCTCTTTGACGAGCCGCACACCGGGCTGGATCAGGACGCCGCAACGATGCTCGATGGTGTATTGCGCACGATTGCAGCAGGTGGGCGCACTGTTGTGATGACCTCCCACGATCTGCTGCGGGCGGCGCGCCTCGCCGACCGGGTCGATATCCTTTCAAAAGGAGTCATCGCCGCCTCGATCCCTGGCGGAGATGTCGACCCGGTTGAGCTGTCTGAGCTTTATCGGCAAGTGACGCATGACTGAAGCGAAGAAGTCAGTCACCGGTACGGAAGCGACTGCTGAAGTGCCTGCACGCGGCGGTTTCGGTGCCTATCTGCGGGCAATCGGGGCAGTGGTGTGGAAGGACATCATCGCCGAATTTCGCTCGCGCGAACTGCTCGGCGCCATGCTCGTCTTTTCGTTACTCGTGATCCTGATTTTCAACTTCGCGCTCGAGCTGGACATCCGCACGCGCGAGACGATCGCCACCGGCGTGCTGTGGGTCACGTTTGCATTTGCAGGCACGTTGGGCCTGAACCGCTCGATGGCGATGGAAAAAGACCGCAACTGCCTGGACGGCTTGCTCCTGGCGCCCGTCGACCGCAGCGCGATTTACTTCGGCAAGGTGATCGGCAACCTGATCTTCATGTTGATTGTTGAGGCGATTGTGCTGCCGGTTTTCAGCGTGCTTTACAACCAGAATCTGTTCATCCCTGGCCTGCTGCTCGTGGTTATGCTGGGGTCTATCGGTTATATCGCGGTGGGCACGCTGCTTTCAGCGATGGCGGTCCAGGCGCGCACCCGCGACGTACTCCTGCCGATCCTGCTCTTCCCGGTTACGATCCCGGTCCTGCTCGCAGCGGTCAAAGCGAGCAACGGGTTCCTGTTGGGTCTGGAGATGACCGAGATCCAACCCTGGTTGAGTTTGCTGATCACGTACGATTTAATTTTCACTGCCGTTGCATTTATGGTTTTTGATTACGTTGTTGAGGAATAGCTAGAATGTCACTCGGGCACCCTGGCACACGGTCACTCAGGCAGAATTTTTGACGGTACAATCCTGGGTGAGCGAGAGCCTGATCACCCGAGTGCTCACAACCGGAGGTATTTTATGCAAGCACAACCACGGGCGTTGAAAGCCCTGAACTGGATAACATCTGCGCTATTCGTTGTTGCCTTATATCTGGTCCTGTTTTACGCGCCGCGCGAAGCCGTGATGGGTGAGGTCCAGCGCGTTTTCTATTTTCACGTCGCCGCCGGCTGGGTCGGCGCGCTGGCATTCCTTGTTACGGCAGTAGTGGGCGTGATCTACCTGCTCCGTGGCGAACGTCGCTGGGACGTGATCGGTCTGGCCTCGGTTGAGATCGGTGTCATCTTCACGTTCATTAACATCGTGACCGGCTCGATCTGGGCGCGCCCGATCTGGAACACATGGTGGACCTGGGATCCGCGGCTGGTAACTGCCACGGTCATGGAGTTGATTTATATCGCTTATCTGATGCTGAGGCAGGGGATCGAGGATCCCGATCGCAGGGCGCGGTTTGCGGCCGTTTACGGCATCATCGGCTTCATCAGCGTTCCGTTGACATTTCTCTCGATTCGTATTTTCCGCACGATCCATCCTGTGGTTGTGGGGAACAACGATCCTACGGCGCAAGGCACATTCGACATGACACCAAGGATGCAGCAGGCGTTTTTCTTCAGCCTGATCACGTACACATTCATTTACGTCGCGCTGTTGTGGCACCGTGTGCGCCTGCAGTTTTTTGCCGACCGTATCGAAGAACGCAAGATGGAAGCGTTAACCGCGTGACCGTTGGGTCACCTTCGAGCGCTATTCAGGAATAAGAGGTATTTATGTTTGTACAGGCACCTGCTGAGACGATGGATTTCATGCTGATGGGTTTCGCGGTCATTCTGGTGACGATGGGCTTTTATGTTTTGAGCCTGGTCATGCGTTTTCGCAGCTTGAAACAGGATCAAGAAGTCCTTGAGGAGATCGAATCCACCCAGTAAGAGCGGTAGAAGCAAGCCGGATTTGTCAAAACGCACCGTCATGATTTCCAGACGGTGCGCTTTGGTTTTGTAGACGTAGAGATTCCCCTGGATCCTGGCTAAAAGTAGAATTACTCTGGATACATTGGGTTGACCGGCTAAAGGGGTTAGATGTGGGAAAACTTCGTGAGATCTTTGCCGAGCTGCAGGAGGTAATTTTTGAGCGCGGCGGTGTAGTGGACGCTGTGCTGCCGCCCATCCTGTTCGTCGTCGTGCAGGCATTGTGGGGATTCCAGGCCGCGATGTGGTCGGCGCTGGGTGTCGTGGTTGTGCTGGGGGTTGTTCGAATTGTCCAGGGTCAAAATGTGCTCTATGCATTGGGGGGAGCCGCCGGCGTGCTGCTGGCGATCGGCCTGGCGCGACTGCTGGGTGGAGCAGAAAATTTCTTCCTGCCCGGTTTATTTACCAGCGCGTTGACAGTCTTCTTGTGTCTTGTGAGTGTTGTTGCAAAACGACCGCTCGTAGCATGGACGAGTTTTATCGCTCGACGATGGCCAAGGGAATGGTATTGGCACCCGAAAGTTCGCCCGGCATATGCTGAGGTTACGATTTTCTGGGGTTTGTATTTCTTCGCTCGTTTCGCGCTGCAGTGGTACTTTTTCCAGGGTGGAGCTGCAGAACGACTGGCGTGGCTCAATCTGGCACTTGGTTGGCCGGCAACGGTAATCTTGCTGGTGATCTCATACATTTATGGGACATGGCGGCTGCAGAACCTGGGTGGGCCCAGCGTTGAGGAGTTCAAACAGGGTGAGGACCCACCGTGGGAGAGCCAGCGGCGCGGTTTCTAGCCAGGGTGGGGAACTTTTCCAACGAGACACTCGTTATGATTAATGTAGAAGTATGAAGGTCTCGTGGAGGGTTATATGAAACAAAAATCAATTTACCTGATGATGTTTGTGGGTGTCACGCTGTTGCTGGTGGCTTGTGGTGGTACAGGTGAGGCAACCCCGCCTACGGCATCGGAGGGCGATGTGCAGTATGGTGAAGCACCTGTCGAGAGCGTCGAGGTCATGATCCTGGAATCGTTCCCACTTCAAGTTCAATTGAATGTCGAGGGTTACATGCCGGATGGCTGCACGGAGATCGACTCGACGGAGGTCGAGCAGCAGGGCAATCACTTCGAGGTCACGATCAGGACAGTCCGGCCAGCCGATATGCTCTGCACAGAAGCGATCGAGCCGTTCGAAATGAACATCCCCCTGGATGTATACGGCCTTCCCGCCGGTGAGTACACCATCGATGTCAATGGGGTGGAAGACTCATTCACTTTCGAGCAGGACAATATCCTGGAAGAATAACTAGGCCAGATAATAAAAAAAGGCACTCACGGTTGATGAGCGCCTTTTGCATATAAACACGATCAAGCTTCGAGCAGCTCGTGCAAAATTTTGGTCGAGTGCTCCTTTACCACGGCGTGCAGGCTCCCACCGTGGGAATCCATCGTGACGACGGCGGGGAAATCCTGAACCTCGATGACCCACATCGCTTCCGGCACGCCAAAATCGAGTTTGAGGACATCGCGCACCTGCTTCACCGACTGTGCAATTAACGAGGCCGCACCGCCGATGGCGTGCAGGTAGACGCCAGGCACCTCACCGCAGGCTGCCAGTGTTTTATCGCCCATGCCGCCCTTGCCGATCACCGCTTTCATGTTGAAGTGGCGCATGACGTCACCCTGATAGGGTTCCTCGCGGATGCTGGTCGTGGGGCCGGCGGCAACAAAAGCATATTCTCCGGTATCCAGGCCGGAGACCACCGGCCCGCAGTGGTAAATTGCCCCTCCGTCAAGGATTGGTTTAATCGCCGCGTATACGGCTTCATCGTCGCCCTGTGGTTTGCGAGTCTGTTTAATAAAGGTGTCGATCATCCACTTGTGCACCGCGTCACGACCGGTGATTATGATCCCAGACAGCGAGACAGGGTCGCCGACCTGAAGGGCGTGGATATCATCATCTGGAATGGGCAGTGTAAGTTTCGTCATGCTTCTCCTTCGCTACTCGATGATGGTCTCATCGCCGCGAACAACCATGCGCCGCCGGCGGTAGGCCCAACACATATAAGAAACGGAGACATAATAGCTCGCCGGCAGACGGTGCATGTTCTTAACCTTGACCCCCAGCACGGTCGTCTCTCCGCCGAAACCCATCGGCCCGATTTCAAGCTGGTTGGCCTCCTGTGTCAGCTGCTCCTCAAACGCGGCCAATTCCGGATCGGGGTTGCTCTCTTCCAATGATCTGAAGAGCGTCTCTTTGGAGCCGTAATAGGATGAGCCCCGGTCGCCGCCGATCGCCACACCGAGGATGCCCGGTGCGCATCCCTTGCCCTGGGCTTTATGGACTGCATCCAGGACCACTTTGCGCACGCCCTGCATGTCGCGTCCGGCGCCCAGTTCTGTGTTGGGGAGAGAGTACTGTGCCCCCACGTTCTCGCAGCCGCCGCCTTTGAGCATCAGGTCGACAATCAATTCATCACCGTCGACCTCTTCAAAATGGATTGTTGGGAATGCGTCGCCACCGAGGTTGTCTCCGGAGTTCTCTCCGGTCAGCGAGTCAACCGCGTTGGGGCGCAGGTAAGCCTTCTCGGTCGCCTCGGCCGTGGCGGCACGGATCTGCTCGCGCAGCTTGCGCGTGCTCCAACCCTCCGGATGGTAGACGTAGAAAATCGGGGTTCCAGTATCCTGGCAGATTGGTGTAGAGTTTTCTCTCGCAAGGGCTACGTTTTCGAGGATCGTATCTAGGGCACCCTGAGCTGCCGATCCGTCTACCTCCACGCCGCGCGCTGTTTGAAGAGCGCGCTCGACATCGGGTGGAAGATCTGTCGATGACCGACGGATTAATTCAACAAACGCGTCTGTAAGGTCACGCATGCCTATCTCGCTCCTGCATCCACAAAATGATGTGCTTGAATTCTATTTTGGTCCAGGTGAGTACGCCGGCTGTAGTGATAAATGACTGATCTTTGATGGTGTAGTCGCGCTGCCTCTTGCGCTTTGTCTGCTGAGATCATGCAGCGGTATAGGCTGGATCGATCAGATCGTATCCTCGGGCTGCAGGCGCACGATCAGGATCGAGTTCCGCATGCTTGACACCAGCTGCGGGCCGATGCGGCCCATGGTCAGCCGTTGGAAGAATTGGTGCGGTTCGTGGGAGCCGATCACGGTCAAGTCATAATGGTTGACATCGCTGGCGCGCAAGATCTCTTCGGTGACCATGCCGTGGCGCAGTTCGATGTGCGAATCGATGCCGGCCGCTTCAGCGCGTGCCGCCGCGCCGCGCAAGTGCTCGGCGAGTGGTGTGTCGCGCTTCATCACGTTCTCGAGCTTTTCTTCAAACGCGTTTAACCCTGTGTACATGGACGGGCTGCTGGAGACGACATGCAGGATCGTCGCGCTTGCCTCCAACCGCTGTGCCAGGCGGATGCCGGTGTCGATCACCAGATTTGAGGCCGGGTGTCCACCCGTGCAGATGAGGATCCTCTCGGCCTTCTGCGGTGGGTTGCGCAGCACAAGCACGCTGTCGGCGAGCGTGCTCGCCAACCTGCGGGCGCGCGGAGTCGGCGGTTTATCCGCCGCACCTTTTGTCGCCCCGAGGATGATCAGTTGGTAGTGCTCGTGATCCAGCTGTTTCTGGATGAACGCTTCGAAGCTGCCTTCCTCGGATTTGACCAGTTCGGGTGTCTCGTCGAGCATCTCGATTGTGTCGGCGATGACCTGTCCGGCTTCGGTCTTGTCTTTACCCGGGCGGGGGACGTGCAGCAGAGCCATGTCGTATCCAAGGGCTTCGACGATGCTCTCGGCGAAATGGACGGCGTCAGCGTCGGGCCCGGATTCGCCGATACAGAGGATGGAGTGTCCGAGAACTTTGTCGTTTTGAGAATTGGGCATAAGCGCTCCTCTGTCAGATACCTATGCTGGTTAGGACCAGGACCGCAGCGATCAACGGGAAGATGGAGAAAGCCAGGCGGATGGTTGGTCCGGAGAAGTAGCGTGTACCGACCGCGCCGATCTGCGCTCCGATCGCCGCGCCGGTGTGCATCGTCATTGCGATGATGATGTCGACATTGCCTTTGAGAGCATGGGTGATCGTTCCGAACCCTGCAGAAAAGACAATCTCAAATAGGTCGGTGCCCACGGCGACATGGGTCGGGATTCCAAGTATATAGACCAGCATCGGCAGGCGGATAAATCCGCCGCCAACGCCGAGAAAGCCAGCCAGCAGACCGGTGAAGAAACCCACGAAGAGGATTGTCCAGAGGGATACTTCTTGAACACCGGAGGTGGGCAGTTTGATCATGGGAGGGATACGGAAGAGCGCTGACCGCTGTGCAAGACCTTGCATGCCGAGCACGTCATCGCTGTCGAGCCTATCCGTGCGTTGGATGCGCAGCGCACGCAGGCTCTCCCAGGCGGTGAATAAGCCAATCGCGGTGAGGATGATGATGTAGGTCAACCCAACCACCCTCTCCACGGATCCGATGCGTTTGAGCCATTCGATCAACTGGGCGCCTAATTCAATGCCCGGCACGGTACCGATGACCATCAAAAGACCTAACCGCAGGTCGACGTTGCCCATGCCCCGGTGCCGGCGGGAAGCGACGATTGACTTGCCGGTCATGTGCGCGAGATCGGTCCCCACGACGAAGTTGACCGGCACGCCGCTCCAGATCATCAGCGGCGCCGCCAGAAAGCCGCCGCCAACACCGAAGAAACCGCCCAGCACGCCAACGACGAATCCAATCCCCGCAAGCAAAAACGGATTGATAACCACTCCGGATATGAAGAACTCCATCGCTTTTATCTCCTCAATCCGAAGCGGTGCAGCAGCCAGGACGTCAGTCGTTCGAGCAGAACACCCTGTCCAACGATCGCCAGGATGGCCGCCGCGGCGTACAGGATCCTGCTGTCGTTGTAGAGTTGAGCCAGAAAGACATCCGCATAACGAATGACGATGAAAAAGTAGATCAGCACAAGAGGGGCGTAAATGGCGAGTTCGATTGCCAAACTGCGCAGTAGAGGCTGGAATGAGGGGTCAGGTGTGCCTTTATCGTTTGGCGTGTGATGCGCTTCCGTCATTGCTATTCACCTGTTGGAGCATCGATACAGTTTACTGGGCCGGATGTCGGCAAATTATATTCGATCTGAACGAGCTTGGAAAATCGGCTCTCCAAACGGCGCATCAAGCAAACCTCTTCCGCATCCGGTATATTGCCTCGCTGGATCCAAAGCGTGTTACACTCCCACCGATGGATCCGAAATCACTGCGCACGCTGGAATACCCATTAGTTCTTGAGAGGCTCGCAGAGCACACTGCGTTCTCGGCCTCCAAGGAGTTGGCGCGTCAATTACGGCCTACGCCCGATCCGGAATGGGTTCAATCCCGGCTGGACGAGACGACGGAAGCGCGTCACCTGCTGAGTCTTCAGGCCGATTTGACCATCGGCGGAGCGCGCGACGTGCGCGCGGCAGTCGAATCGACCGAGCGCGGCGCAGTGCTTGAGCCGCATCAAATTCTCGATGTGAAAAATACGCTCATCGCCGCACGGACGCTGCGCAGGCGCTTCGAAGATGAGGAGACGCGCTACCCGGCGCTGCGCCAGATCGCCATGCGCCTGACGGTAGTCGAGGGGCTTATCGATGGGATATCGAGTACGCTCAGCGACCGGGGCGACGTGCTCGACAGCGCCTCCGTAACGCTATCCAACATCCGCCGTGACCTGCGTATCGCCCATGGCCGCTTGACCGACAAGCTCCAGAACCTGCTGAGCGACCCGAAAGTCGTCCCGCTACTGCAGGAGCCGATCATCACGCAGCGGGAGGGACGCTATGTCATCCCGCTGCGGGCGGAATTTAAGGGGCGGATCAAATCGATCGTTCACGATCAGTCCACGTCTGGCGCAACGGTATTTGTCGAGCCGCTGCAGGTTGTCGAGTTGAACAATCAATTGAGGGAGCTCGAGCTGGCGGAGCGCGATGAGATCCGTCGCTTGCTTGCAGAACTCTGTGCGCGCATCGGCGAGCACGCCGAAGAAATTAATGAAACCATATCAGCAATCGCCGATCTGGATCTGGCTTTTGCAAAAGCGCGCTATGCCGAATTGCTGAAGGCGAGCGAGCCCATCATCGTGCCGTTTCACGCAGGTCGCGGTGAAACAAATCACCCCGGATCGACGCTGAAATTACTGCAGGCTCGACACCCGCTGCTCGATCAACAAGCGGTTGTGCCAGTAGACTTGATGCTCGATGAGCAAACTTACTCACTTGTGATCACCGGCCCCAACACCGGTGGCAAAACGGTCACGTTGAAGACTGCTGGCCTGCTGGTGTTAATGACTGCCGCCGGCATGCACATCCCGGCTACCTCGGGATCGAAGTTGTCACTTTACGATGCGGTCTTCGCCGACATCGGTGATGAGCAATCGATCGAGCAATCACTTTCAACATTCTCGGCGCACATCTCAAACATCATCGCTATCCTTGAACATGCAAGCGATCGATCACTCGTGCTGCTCGACGAACTCGGCGCCGGGACGGACCCTCAGGAAGGCGCTGCGCTGGCGCAGGCTCTGCTGGAGACGTTTCTCGAGCGTGGCGTGACTACGCTCGTCGCCACGCATTTCACCGCTCTGAAGACATTTGCGCATGTCGCAGAGGGTGTACGCAATGCCAGTGTCGAATTTGATCTTGAAAGCCTGCAGCCTACCTACCACTTGACGATCGGCTTGCCGGGACGGTCAAATGCCCTGGCGATCGCAAAGCGGCTCGGTCTGATCGAGACCGTCTTGAAGAGAGCCCGCCAGTGGGTCTCGGCCGAGGATCTCGAGGCGGATGCGCTCCTGGATGAGATTCACCACCAACGTGACCAGGCCCGCCAGGCGCTGCAAGAGGCAGAGCAGGCCCGGCAGGAAGCGCTCGATCGTGAAAAGGAACTCGCTAGGCGATTGGATGGGATCGAGGATGAACGCCGAGAGCTGCTCGAACAAGCCCGACGGGCAGTCCGATCCGAGGTGGAAGAGCTGCGCGAGGACATGGAGAAACTGCGCCGACAAATGCACCTGGCTGGCCAACCGCTTGAGACTCTCAATGCAGCTCGTAAGGATCTAGAGGAAATCGAGCAGGTCGTCAAGGAACCCGTCGTTCGAGAGGTGCACGAGTATGCCCCACCCGATCGACCGATTCGACTTGGGGATACAGTTCATTTACAAACAATCGACACGCAGGGCGTCGTGTCCAGTTTGGGCGAAGAACAGGCGGAAGTGCAGGTTGGCCGGTTGCGCATACGGGCAAAATTGGATGAAATCCGTCTAATCGATAGCAGCGACGAGAGGCTGGAGCAGGTTTCACCAACCGAGCCTCAAGGGACCCGGGTCAGATCGAAGCCTGGCGCTCGGCCGCCGTTGGAACTGCACCTGCGCGGCAAGCGAGTCGACGAAGCGCTTATCGATCTCGAGCGGCACCTCGACTCGGCCTATCTTGCGGGGATGCCGTTTGTGCGCGTCGTGCATGGTAAAGGCACGGGAACGCTCAGGCAAGCAGTGCGCGAAGCACTGCGTGGAAACCGCTACGTACGGTCGTTCGAGAGCGGGGGTCCCTCAGAAGGGGGCGAAGGCGTGACCGTCGTCCACCTCGATGTTGGCTGAGGGCCGCGGTTGGCAGATTGATCCGGAAGGCAGAAGGGAGTCTTGATCATGGAAACGCTTGTTAAAGCGCTTGGCCCGGTCTTCGTGGCCAGCTTCGCACTGCAGCAGCTACTGGAATTGCTCGACCCCGCGCTCGAGCGGCTGATTAGCGAGCACAAAGCCTGGATCTTAAGCGCCACAGCGTTTGTCGTCGGGCTGCTGCTCACAGTGCTGCTTAACTTACGCATTCTGAACGTATTCGGCGTGAGCCGCTTTGGCTGGCTTGACGCGTTGGTCACCGCCCTCTTCATATCCGGGGGCACGAAGTGGCTCAACGATCTGCTCAAGATTGTGCAGTACCGCAAGCTCGAGATGCGCGTCAGGGCGATGTCTGCCGCTCAACAGACGGAACTGGACTGAGCCAGGAGAAATTGTGAAGCGACGATGTTTTGGGGACGGTGATGCGTTGATGTCCCAATACCACGACGATGAGTGGGGCGTTCCTGTTTATGACGACCAACAGCTGTTCGAGAAATTGACGCTCGATGGCTTTCAAGCGGGTTTATCCTGGCGCACGGTGCTCTACAAACGTGAAGCGTTCCAGCGCGCGTTCGACGGGTTCGATCCCCAGGAAATTGCCGTTTACACAGATGATGATCGCGCCCGCCTCCTCGCGGATGAAGGGATCATCCGCAATCGGCTGAAGATCAACGCTGCGATCACAAACGCACAGTCTTATCTCCATCTGCAGGAGCGTGGGATCTCATTTTCTGAATTCTTGTGGTCATTCGTCGACGGAAAACCCCAGAAAGGTCCAGAGGCTTCGAGCTGGGACCAGGTTCGGACGGTGAGCCCGGAATCGAAGGCGATGTCCAAGGCGCTCAAATCACACGGCTTTAAGTTTGTCGGCCCGACGATCTGCTACGCTTTCATGCAGGCGGTGGGGATGATCGACGATCATCTGACGTACTGCTTCCGCTATTCCGGACGGGACGGAGGCGTGTGAGAACCGCCTGAAACCAGGCTTCGTGGTAGGGGGTGGAATGTTTGATATCGATTTGATCACGAGACGGGTCAGGACCTGGATTCAACCGGCAAATCTGGTTGCCGCATTCTTCCTAACTGTGTTTATCGTCCTGTTTTTGCTCTTTGCACGAAGCGTCAACCCCGACCCTAGCGACCCACACCCGAATCCGGATCATGCAGATGGCGCGATCGAGGTGTACTTCTCGTCCCCGGATGACCCTGCAGCGCGCACGCTGCGCGGCGGTCCGGATGCTCCCTTGGCGGCTTCTATAGCCGCTGCGCAGAACTCGGTGGATATCGCTGCATATAACCTTGATTTATGGAGCATTCGAGACGCGCTATTGGAGGCCTATTACGCCGGGGCGATCGTCCGGGTCGTTGTCGAGCGCGCTAATTTCGAAGAGCCGGAGATCCAGGATCTCTCCTCAGCGGGCATCGAGATCGTGCCTGATACGAGCGAAGCGCTCATGCATCACAAATTCGTGGTCGTCGATGGCTGGGATGTTTGGACGGGCTCAATGAATTTCACGCTCAACGGCGCTTACCGCAACGACAATAATCTGCTTCATCTTCAATCGAGCGCCCTGGCGAAGGATTATCAGCGCGAATTTGAAGAGATGTTCGAAGAGGGCAGGTTTGGCAGACTCTCCAGGAGCGATACGCCCTTCCCCGAAGTACAGCTTCAGTCGGCCGAGGTGCAGATTTATTTCTCGCCGGATGACGGCGCCCTAACAGGAATTTTGCGGGCACTCGATCATGCCGAGGAACAGATCCTCGTCATGGCTTATACACTGACGGCGGACGAGATCTCCGACGCGCTGATCGATGCTTCACTTTTCGGGTTGGATGTGCGCGTGCTCGTCGAAGCCGATCAGATTCGAAGCACGGGGAACGATTTTGAGCGCCTGCGTGAGAGCGGTGTGGATGTCCGATTGGATAGAAACCCGTACAATATGCACCATAAGGTGATCGTCATCGATGGTCGTGTTGTGATTGCCGGTTCTTACAATTTCACACGCTCCGCTGAAGAGCGCAATGATGAGAACCTAATCATTATCATGGATGAAGACCTGGCGAGCAGCTACTTGTTAGAATTCAGCCGCCTCTGGGAGGCTGCACGATAATTCAGGTGGCGCGTTGATAGGGAGTGGAACGTGGATACAGACAAATTCTTCATCGGCCGTAAATACGATCTCAAGCAAAGCAAACTGCTTTATGACGCGGTGCTCTACGATCCGGATGATTTGACGACCCATGGCGTTGTCGTCGGGATGACCGGTTCGGGCAAGACCGGTTTGTGCGTTGATATTCTGGAAGAAGCCGCCCTGCAGGGCATCCCCGCGTTAATCATCGATCCAAAAGGTGACATCGCCAACCTGCTGCTGCATTTCCCCGATCTGAAAGCGGAGGATTTCGAACCCTGGGTCGATCCTGACGAAGCCCGCCGGGAGAAGATCTCCCATTCAGAATTAGCACAACGGACAGCCAAAATGTGGCGCGAGGGTCTCGAGGAGTGGGGCATCGATGGTGAGCGCATTCGCCAGGTCATGGATTCGGTCGATTACGCCGTCTACTCGCCAGGCAGCGATGCCGGCATCCCGGTCAGTATCCTGGCCTCGCTGAAGGCACCGGACCTAAATTGGGACGATAACCAGGAGGCGATCCGCGAGAAGATTTCGAGCACGGTCACGGCCCTGCTGGGTTTGGTGGGCATCGAGGCCGACCCGGTGCAGTCCCGTGAACACATCCTGATGGCGAACCTGTTTGAGCGAGCGTGGCAGGCTGGCAAGGATCTGGATCTGACGATGTTGATTCAGCAGATCCAAAACCCACCATTCGATAAGTTAGGTGCGCTGGATCTGGAGAAGTTCTACCCAAAGGATGACCGCTTCGAGCTGGCGATGAGATTGAATAATTTGCTGGCCTCCCCATCTTTTCAGGCATGGGTGGAAGGTGAAGCGCTAGATATCGAGCGCATGTTATGGACACCATCGGGGAAGCCGCGCCATACGGTCTTCTATCTCGCCCACCTGCCCGACAGTGAGCGCATGTTTTTCGTCACACTGCTGCTGACGGCGGTGGAAGCGTGGATGCGAGCGCAGGCTGGCTCACCCTCATTGCGTGCGATGATTTACTTCGATGAGGTTTACGGTTCCCTGCCGCCGGTTGCGATGCCGCCCTCCAAGCCACCGTTGCTGCGCCTGCTGAAACAGGCGCGCGCCTTCGGTCTCGGACTGCTTCTTACGACTCAAAACCCGGTCGATCTCGATTACAAGGCGTTGAGCAACGCCGGTACATGGTTCATCGGCAAACTGCAGACGGAACAGGATAAGGAACGCCTGCTGGACGGTCTGGAGAGTATCGAGGGGGGCGACAAGGTGATGCCGATTAAGACGATAGACCGGTCGATCTCTGCGCTGGGCAAGCGTGTCTTCCTGCTTAACAACGTGCATGAGGACGGGCCAGAAATTTTCAACACTCGCTGGGCGATGGCTTACTTGAAAGGCCCAATCACGCGCACACAGCTGACCGAACTCAACCGGATGGTCGGTGCTCTCGGGGAAGCCCGAGGGCGGGCTGAAGTGACGCAGGTTGAAGCGGTCGCGACGGGAAGGACCTGGGAGGGGACTGCCGAGACCGCGCCGGCAATACCGGGCGATCTCGGTCAGTTCTTTCTGCCCAACGACATGACCGTCTCCGCTGGATTGAAGTCTGTGGGTAAACAAGCGGAGGGAGTCGATGTACTCGGATTGATCTACAAGCCATCAGTGCTGGTCCAGACCGTCGTCCGCTATATCGACCGTAAGACAGACCTCGATGAGACCCAGAAGGTCACCGTCATCGTCGATGAGCTTGATAAGCAGGGCTTTGTGCGCTGGGATGATTGGCGCACGGATCCTGTTGACCCATCTTCTCTTGATCGAGCAGCCGCTCCAGAAGCGCGCTTTCAACCCCTCGAAGGGGCATTCGATGAAGCCAAGATGTTGCGCGGCCTGGAATCGGATTTTATCGATTACGTCTATCACGAGGCGGGACTTAAGCTTTTCGCCAACGAAGAGCTTGAGTTGATCGCAGAGCCGGGGTTGAGTGAAGAAGAATTTGTGAAGGAAGCCCAACAGGCTGCCGAGGAGGCGCTTGAGCAGGAAATCGAGGAACTGCGCGAGAAATACGAGCAGAAGGTCGATAAGATCCGTGATCGCATCATCAAGGAGGAGCGCGACCTCGCGGAAGATGAATCAGAATTCTCGTCCCGCAAGATGGAAGAACTCGCCACGCACGCTGAGAACATCCTGGGGTTGTTCACGGGATCACGCAGCCGCAGACGGGTTTCCAGTTCATTGACCAAAAGACGGATGACGAGCAAGGCCAAAGCGGACGTCGAGGAGTCGCTCGATGTGATCGAGGATTTGAAGGAAGATCTGATCGAGCTCGAACAGGAACTTGTCAGCGAGATCGATGAGATCGAGGCGCGCTGGGAAGCCATCGCCGGAAAGGTCGATCAGACGCTCATCACCCCGTATAAGAAGAACATCCGTGTG
Organism: uncultured Anaerolineales bacterium; assembly: GCA_965603565.1. Taxonomy (GTDB): domain Bacteria; phylum Chloroflexota; class Anaerolineae; order Anaerolineales; family E44-bin32; genus E44-bin32. The sequence goes on from CBFDDM010000046.1 coordinate 18,796, forward strand.
GAATTGTTCGGGATTGCCTGGGCACCGTTCTGGCGCGTGCAGATCGGTCAGGCTGTGGAGGATATTCCCGCGTATTCAGGATTGAATACGTGATCCTGACCACCCTATGATCGTTGCCGGGGCGTTATCGAGAGGCTGCATCTCCGGATGCAGCCTTTGCGCGTCGTCGGGTGCGCACCCACAAGAACCAGGGGATCGCCGGCAAGAGGGATACAACCGCCATCAAAAGCGTCAGCGATCGCAGATCGAAAGCAGTCGCGTCAAGCAGCCAGCCGCCAGCGGCGGAGCTGAGCGCACTGCCCAGAGTGAAAAATGCAAATTCGGTCGAAAAAACGCGGCCGCGCACGTCATCGGGCACCAATTGAAGCAGCAGTTGGGTGGCGAAGACCCAATTGATACCGCTTCCGACTGAGCGCAGCAGCGCCCCGGTTAGCGTCAAGCCGAAGTTTGCTAGAGGGAAGACGATCAGCAGTCCAACAGATGTAAGCAAATAGGAGAGCACAAGCGCGACGCGCAGTGGACGATCGCGATCACCGGTGAAACGTCGTGCGATGATAGGTCCGATGCCTGTACCAATTCCTGCTGCCGCGTACAGCAACCCCAGGCTGATGCCCCCGCCTTCGCCGATCACAAAGATCTCCTCGGCGATTCGGACCTGGACAACCTGGAAAGCACCGGTAGCGGCCAGAGCAAATGCAGCTTTATGGGTGGAGATGAAAAGGATGTCCGGGTGCTTCCCAAGATAACGCAGTCCATCGAGATACTGACCCAGAACGACACGCGGGTGCATGTCGCCTTTCACTCGTGTGGATACATGTGTATATGTGATCCGGCTGAGGATCACCGCTGAGAGCAAGAAGGTTAGTGCATCGATGATAAACGCCGGCTGGATGCCCCATCCACCGGCCACAAGTCCGCCGAGCGCGGCGCCAAGCGCAAGCATCACTGACCAGGTCGCAGAACTCAGCGCGTTGGCCGCGCCAAGTTCCGAACGATCGACGATATCGGGGAGGATGGCGTTGCGCGTGGGAAAGAAGATGCCGCTGATTGCCAGCTGTATCGCCGTCAATGTGTACAGCAGCCAAACATCCTCCGCCCGGCGAACGAGCAGGAAGGCGAGCACAACGGCAGCCCGGCCAAGGTCTGTGAGGATCAAGGTGTTTTTACGATTGAAACGATCGGCGATCACGCCGGCGAGCGGGCTGATGAGGAATGGCGCCAGCATACGCACGACGAAAAGACCACCGATCGCCAGCCCGGAACCGGTCAGCTGGGCGATCAATGAGGCCGATGCGATCAGGTTAAACCAATCGCCCAGCAGGCTGACGATTTGACCGTACCAAAGGTTGCGAAAATCAGGATTCTTGCGGAGCAACGCAAGATAGCCAGTGGGATCGACGGGTTGATCCGGTCTGGAATCGATCGGAGCTTCTGTGGGTGGTTTCGTACTTTGGGCAGCGGCCATTATCAGTCTTTCCAGAGAGGCGGTCGGTCAAGTGGGCGTGATTGTAGTCGGCTAACTGGGACTTGGGAAGGAACGCTCCCCGATGGAGACTGGAGCTTTCACCGGTGGCATGCGATCAATAGTTTGCCTGTAGCGTTTCCATCGCCTCACCAACGCGCTCGGACCGCGCCGCACGGGCAAACCAGCCTTGCCCCTCGATCAGCGCCGCATATGTGCCGCGTTCGATTGTGAAGCCCTGGTCAAGTACGAGGATTTGAGCGCATCCTTCAAGTACGTTCAGGCGGTGAGAGATGATCAGTGAAGTTCGCTCACTGATCATCGGGGCGATTGAGCGCCAGATGCGTGCCTCTGTGTCGGCATCCAGATTCGCCATGGCCTCATCCAGGATGAGCGCAGGAGCATTCTTCAAGATGGCGCGTGCAATCGACACACGCTGGCGTTCGCCTGCGCTGAGCTGGTATCCGTGTTCGCCCACGAGCGTATGCATGCCGTCAGGGAGGCGCTCGATAAACCGGGAAAGTTGTGCGCGTTCGACGGCATCCAGAAGCTCAGCCTCGCTCGCGCCGGGGTTGGCGAGGGACAGGTTTTCCTTCAGGGTACTGTGAAAGAGGAATGGTTGCTGGGGGATCACGCTGAAGATGCGCCGTAAGGAATCTGCCGGGAGTGTGCGCAGCTCGTGCCCGTCGATCAAGATTTCTCCACCGTAACCCTGCCGAAATTGGAGCAGAATATCCGAAAGAGTGGTCTTTCCGCCTCCACTGGGGCCGACGATGGCGACAGACTCTCCGGGGGGAATTACCATGGTCAGATTATGCAGAGCCGGCTGCGTACGACCAGGATAGATATAGGTGACGTCTCGAAATTCAATCCGGGGTGGTCTGTCGACCCTCTCGATCGGATTAAGCAAACCTGGTTGGAACTCTGCTTTGTTTTCAAATAAATCGAAAATGCGCTCGCCGGCGGCAAGATCGCGATTGAGCTCCTGGTATGCAGGAGACAGCGCAAACGCCGCTTCGTAGCTGGCCAGATTAGCGAGTATGAGAACGGCCAGTTCGATACCGGTTATGCTCCCAGATTGGATCAGAGGGATCGCCGTTGTTAGCAGGGCAATAGCCGAGAGATTAGCAATGGAGAGTGAGAGCCCGTCACTGAAGCCAGATTTCCATGCAGATCGATGCTGGAGACGATGATAATTTTCGGTCGTCCGGTTCATGTTGCGCATATGCTCATCGACTTGATTGAATGCCAGCAAATCGGCGCTGCCTTGAAGCCCATCGAGAATCGTGCTGAACATCTCGCTGCGCAGCGCAACCAGCTCATCTCCGATTTGATTGGTCCAGCGAGTGCTCAGCCAGGGGATCAAGAGGGCTGCAAGTGCGTAGAAGAGAAGGTACACGAGTGCCACTGCAGGGTGGAACAAGCCCATAAAAAAAGTCATCGCCAGGCCGACGATAATGCTGACACCCGTCGGTGCCAGGGCGCGCACAAAGAGGTTTTCCAGCGTGTTCACATCAGAGATCAGGCGAGCGAGCAGGTCGCCCGAGCGGTAGGTTTCCAAACTGGCAGGTGCCAGCGGTTCGATGTTTTCATAGATCCACACACGCAAACGGGTGAGGATGCGCAACGCAGTTTCGTGTGAGAGCAGCCGTTCTGCGTAGCGCAGCAAGCCCCGGGCGATGCCGAAAGCGCGCACACCCGCGATGGCGACTCGCAGTTCAGCCAGGGGCGGTTGAAGCGCGGCACGGGCGATGATATACGCCGCAACGGACATCAAGCCGATCCCGCTCGCGATCGTCAAGAAACCCAGCAGCACGGAAGCGATCATTCTCGGCAGGTAGGGCGCAACCAATTTGAGCAGCCGCCTCAACGTTATGCTCATGAGGCGCCCCCTCGATGTTTCTGAAGCTGGGCGTAGAAATTGGGCCGGCGCATCAGTTCGACGTGTGAGCCGCGCTCGAGAATACTTCCTGAGGCGAGGACGACGATTTGGTCGGCTTCAACAATCGTATCCAGACGGTGTGCGATGACCAGCGCTGTCCGGCCTGTCAGCAAATTGGCGATGCCGACCTTGACCGCAGTTTCTGACTCACGGTCGAGGTGGGCGGTGGCTTCGTCGAGGATTACCATCGGAGCGTCCTTCAAGAAAGCGCGCGCCAGGGCAATGCGTTGAGCCTGACCAGCGCTGAGCTGCAGCGCATTTTCACCGATCGTGGTTTCGTAGCTATCCGGTAGACGGGAGATGAATCCGTGGGCGTTCGCCTGCATGGCCGCGTCTATCACCGTATCCAACGAGGCTCCCGGCGCGGCCATGCGAATGTTCTCGAGTGCGCTGGTGTTGAAAAGGCAAGGGTTCTGCGGAACCCAGGCAACGGATTGTCGCCAGACGTCGGGATCGATCTGGTCAAGTGGGATCTCATTGATCATGATGCGACCCGGGTTGGGTTCGATAAAGCGCAGCAGCAAGTGGGCGACAGTGGATTTGCCGGCGCCGGTAGGGCCGACGAGGGCCGTACATGTTCCTGACGGGATGGTCAGGTTGAATCCATCCAGCGTTTGCCGGGCGCGGTCGCGGAACCGCACGTCGACGTTCTCGAAACGGACAGTCGGCGGATCGCTCTGTTCAAAGTGGCTCATGCGGGGGTTCACCCTCTCTGAAGATGGCTCCGGATGCAGGAGCTCGAGCACACGTTCCAGCGCGACGGCCCCGGAGATCCCGGCATGGAACTTTGCGCCGAGAGTGCGCAGTGGCAGGTAGAACTCAGGGGCGAGGATCAAAACGAAAAACGCCTGCTCGAAAACAAGATGGCCGTACAGCAGTCTCAAACCAACCTGCACGGCAACGATCGCGGTGCTGATTGTCGCCACCAGCTCGAGAACCAGCGCGGAGAGGAAAGCCACCCTCAGGACACGCATCGTCGCGCTGCGGTGCACCTCGCCCAATGTGCGCAGCCGCTTCGCTTGATCTTCGCTCTGTCCGAAAAGTTTCAGGGTTGGAAGTCCCTGGAGCGCATCCAGGAAACGTGCGCTGAGATCTCCCAACGCTTTCCACTGGCGTCGTGAGACGTCCTCGGCGGCGTCACCGATGAGCACCATGAAGACGGGTATCAATGGTGCGGTGAGCAGTAAGACGAGCGTGGAGAGCGGATCCAACGGGAGGATGAAGGCGAGAATTATAAGTGGGATCAAACCGGCCAACGCGATTTGCGGCAGGTATTCACTGATGTAGGCGTCGAGATTCTCGATGCCCTCCTGGGCGGAGTGCACCAGCTCGCCACGCCGTTCACGGGAGAGGCGGATCGGACCCATGCTGTGCAGCTGCTGCATCAAGCGTGCCCGTATATCGAGTTTCACGCGTGTTGAGGCGTGGACGGCGGTAACCCGTCCCAGCGTGGTGAATGACATGCGCAGGATGGTGAGGAAGACAAGCCAGAGAAGTTCGTCCTGGAGCGTGATCAACGCCTGCCCATCAAGGAAGGCAGCGCTGATCACGCGGCTGATCAAGAAAGCCTGAGCGACAAGGAGCACCGCCTGCAATGCTGCCAGCGCGATCGTGGCTGCAAGCCAGTAGCGACCCGGCTCCGCCTCCCGGATCAGGGTGCGTTTGACTCGCATGAGGAAAAAGATGGTGAGCGCGCACCGACCGCGCTCACCAGGCTACAAGAGCGGCAAATGACCGAGTTGGGGCTGAGTTTAATACTCGAGAACGCTCTCACGTGTGATCCGTTTGCGGAAAACGTAGTAGGACCAACCCTGATAGATTATGACGATGGGTACGAATATCGCGGCGACGATACTCATGACGCGTAACGTGTACTGGCTCGAAGCGGCATTGTATATCGTCAGGCTCCAGTCCGGGTTTACGCTTGAGACCATCACGCGCGGGTAAAGGCCCATGAAGAGCGAAATTGTTGAGAACACGATGCATATCCCCGCCATGACAAACGCCCAACCAGAGGTGCGCTGACGAATGAACCAGCCAGCAGCCAGCATCGCCGCCCCGGCGGAGAGCGGAATCACGCCAGGGTTTACTCCCAGGCGCTCGAACATGTCC
>CBFDDM010000047.1:0-24153 GCA_965603565.1 uncultured Anaerolineales bacterium
CGGGCGAAAGGGTTGCCGCGGTTGGCAGTGCCCAGAATGGTGCCCCCCCTCGGCAGGATCCCACGCACGTCCGATCGAGATAACTCAATCGTCTGACCCGTCTCGTATAACCCATCGAATCCGTCATAAATGCCAATCACCTGAGCGCCATATACATTAAGTGCCGTCTTTACTACAGCCCGGATTACAGCGTTCAATCCTGGCGCGTCTCCACCCCCTGTCAGAATACCTATGCGATCTGTCATGGTCGCTTGCCCTCAAGTTGAGCCGGAACAAATACGGTTGCCCGCCACGTTCCCGATAAATCAACCAGTGTGTATCATGAAGGATGCTAAACTGCAAACGGACGGATGATGGTATGTCTTCTTTCGGCTAGTACCATCCGCTTCTAACCTGCTTTGCAGATTTGGTCTAGAATAAGGGCTGGATCACGGATCGTGTAAATAACCTGGTTTGAAATAGGCCTGATAGAATTCTTCATTCAGTTGCAGTCGGAAAGTTCCCATTGATCAATATTTCGTAATTTACCGGGAGGCCCGGAGCATGTCGGAAATTAAGCCCAAATCGAGAGGCATTGTCAATACCGAAGCCCTGATGACCTTGGTGATCCTGATCGGGCTGGTAGGGATCGTCATCCTTGTGCTTGTCGGGGTGACGACGCGTGAAGAACGCGCCAGAAACAGCGACGAACTCGCTGTGGTCCAGTCGGCAGTCATCATATTCATGGATCAGAACGAAACCGATACGATCACTCCCCGTCCAAGAGAGGATGCAGGCATCATCACCATGACAGACACCGATGCGCCATTCAAGACCTATTTGAGAACGCTCCCGACGCGCTGCAGCTATTATTGGGGCGTGGAAGGCGATGTCACCCAGGCCAGCTGCCCCTGATAACCGCAATCACCCACACAAAAAAGCCTCCCTTGCACAGGGAGGCTTTTACTTTACTTGTCTGCCGTTAGTCAAGATTCCAGAATGCGATCTCCTCAATCAGACCAGTAAAATTGCTCGTCTGCGCAGAGCTAATAAACAATCCAAACAAACCTTCATCCTGGTGACGTACATCGTCAACCTGGATGAGGAATTCACCGTTCGCATACAGGCTGAGGCGGTTGCCCACGGCCCATATTCCCATGCGATTGGTCGCATCTGGACCGGCGTTAATGCTCTCGTCAGGTGTCCACCCGACGATCGTAGCCATGGATTCGCCATCCCAGCTGCGTAGTGAGTATCTTCCGTCGCAGGATATTCCAAAGAGATAACCGATGTACCCACTGCTTCCGCCCGTCGATCGGATCATCAATCCATAGGCATCGCGTCCAGCGCACTGACCAAATGTTCCCCTCGTTTCCAGGTAGAGATCTTGTGCCTTGCGCCAACTCAAAACCCAGCTGTTGAAGAAATCAGGATTGAATGCAGTCATTTCAAGACCACCGGGTACGATCTCGAAACTTACATGCGTATCACTATAGAGCGCCCAATCCGACGAATTCTCAAACTCATCTACCCAGGTTGGATTTTTCAGGTTGCTGCGCGGATCCTCCGCGCCCAGCGTGGGAGTCGGTGATATTTCCGGGGTAGGCGTTGTGGTGATCGTCGGTGTGCCTTCAGATGTTGCTGTCGTGGTAGGCGTGGGTTCCAGCGCTGCCGTAGTCTCGGTTGGTGGAAGCGGAGTGGAAGCAGATTCGTAGGGTGGCAGCAGCTGATAATCCCAGGCAAAGTAGACATCAGCCCTGATCTCATCTTCCGCTAAGTCCGCCTGGGAGGAGACGATATCACCTACCTGCTCGATGCCAGGGTACGTCCAGAATCCAGGCATAAGGATGCCAGAGTTGACTTCATTTGAAGGATCGATGGAAACACAATACGTCCCCGGCGATAAACCAGCAAAGAGATATAAGCCATCCGGTTCTGTGCGGGAAATCTGCAATCCGAAGGACGGACAGGAGCCTTCCCCCAGGCGAACTTCGACCCCGCTGACTCCCGCCTCATTCTGATCCAATCGACCATTGGCGATATACGCAGATCCATCGTCAGACAGCACACACCCTTGCGGAGCAGTCTCAGGAAGTGGCTCCCCTGGAGGCGGCGCTGCGCATCTGTCGTGCCAGACACGCCCGGCAATCCCCGCCTCCCCGCTTTCGATAGGAGCTTCAACTTCCACAGGATAGTTGCAGCCAGCTAACAGAGCCGCGATCAACAGGAAGCCAAGGACTGTATTCCGCAGAGAACTTCTTGATAGCGTCATAGATATGAACCCTCCAACAGGGCAATACTACGAAAATGACCATCGCCAATATAGCATGACGATGGTCGCAATAAAAGCATGGTGCCCCCACGGGGGTTCGAACCCCGGTTTCGGCCTTGAGAGGGCCGCGTCCTGGGCCACTAGACGATGGGGGCAACGGCAGTGATTTTACCACCCGCTCGAATCAGCGTCAACGCAATTCGAGCAGTGGCTGTCCTGGGTTCTTCCGAAATTCCTGTCCCGCCTGCGTGCTATAATAATCCAAACATATTTGGTCTGAATTAATCTCTCAGGATAAACAAATGGCGTCGGTACAATTTCAACATGAATTAGAAAAGATTATGCCCACAGTTCGTAAACCGGGTCGTTATACTGGGGGTGAACTCAACCAGATCGTCAAAGAGTGGGACAGCACCGCGATACGCGTAGCCCTCGCGTTTCCGGACGTATACGATCTGGGGATGTCCAACCTGGGTTTGATGATCCTTTACGATATCATCAATAAGCAAGAACACATGCTCGCCGAGCGGGTCTTCTCTCCATGGTCCGACTTGGAAGCGGCGTTGCGAGAAAAAGCACTGCCCCTCTTTTCACTCGAAAGTAAGCAACCGGTCCACGAATTCGACATTTTAGGTGTTTCCTTACCCTACGAAAGTCTTTACACGAACGCGCTGAATTTGCTCGATCTCAGCGGCATTCCGGTTCGCTCCGTCGATCGAAAGGAAAATGATCCGCTCGTAATAGCGGGTGGTCATGCTACGCTCAACCCCGAGCCGATGGCCGCATTCATCGATGCCTTTGTCATCGGTGAAGGTGAAGACGTCATCCTGGAAATCGCTGAGGCGATGAATATATGGAAACAGGATGCAGGTACACGCCAGGAGCTGCTCGAGTCGCTGGCAAATATTTGGGGCGTGTACGTCCCCGCTCTTTACGAGCCCCATTACGCTGCAGACGGTACCCTCTCACATCTTGCAGCGCTCTCGAATGCAGCCCGACTACCCATTCTCAAACGCATCGTCGCAAAGCTGCCTGCTCCGGTGACCGACTTCATCGTCCCTTACATTGATGTTACACATGATCGCATCCCGGTCGAGATCACACGAGGCTGCACGCGCGGATGCAGATTCTGTCAGGCAGGAATGATTACCCGGCCGGTTCGCGAGCGAACTGTCGAAGAAATCGTTGCCGCAATCGAGACCGCAGTGGGAAAGACCGGGCTGGACGAGGTCGGGCTGCTCTCACTCTCCTCCTCAGATCACGATGAGATCGTACCCTTGGTCAGGACGGTCATCGAACGATTTAAAGGTCAAAATATCCGCATCTCGCTGCCTTCGCTCCGCATCGAATCGGTTTCAGTCGATTTGATGGATGAACTTCACGGCAACTCATCGCGCTCAGGCTTTACGCTCGCGCCGGAAGCTGCGACCGAGCGTATGCGGGAAATCATCAATAAACCAGTCTCAACCCAGCAATTGCTTGAGACAGCGCGAGAGATTTACAGCCGTGGGTGGCACACAATTAAACTCTATTTCATGATCGGTCATCCTGAGGAGACGCTTGAGGACGTGCAGGCGATCGCCGATCTATGCAAGCAGGTCCTCGCCGTCGGTTACGAGCTGATGGGCAAAAAGGCACGTGTCCATGCCGGCGTGAGCACATTCGTCCCCAAGCCGCATACACCCTTCCAGTGGGTGCCCTGTGATACTCTCGAACAGATCGAAGCCAAGCAGGCTTTGCTCAGGCGTGAACTGCGCGGCAGAGGCTTGAAACTAAATCTGAATTCCCCGGAAGAAACCCATTTCGAGGCCTGGCTTTCGCGCGGTGACAGGCGTATCGGCGATGTTATCTACGAGGCCTGGAAGCGAGGCGCAAAATTCGACGCCTGGCGGGAGCACTTCAATTATCTGATCTGGCTGGAGGCATTTCGCCATGTCGGTCTGGAACCTGAATTCTATACGCACCGCGAACGCCCTGTCGATGAGCCGCTCCCGTGGGACCACATCGATGTCGCCGTAAAGAAGGAATTTCTGACCGAAGACTACTTGTGGAGCAAGAAAGGTCAGACACGCGTCGATTGTCGTGAACGCTGCTTCGCCTGCGGGATCTTGCCTAAATACGCCCAAATGCGTCGCGAAAATCCGGGCGGCACATGGGAGTGTCCTGAAGTCAAATCTCCCAGGCGGAAGCAATCCGAAGCCATCCCGCTCGTACCCGCATGACGCACATCGAACGATACCGCTACCGGATAAAATTTGAGAAAAGCGAAAGTATTCGCTTTATCAGCCACCTCGACCTGCACCGCACCTGGGAACGTACACTCCGCCGCGCAGGCTTGCCCCTTTATCACTCACAGGGGTTCAACCCCCGACCAAAGATCAACTTGAGCCGTGCACTGCCGCTTGGTCAAACGAGTGAATGCGAACTTATGGACATCTGGCTTGTAGAGGATATCGAAGCAGCAGATGTGCTCAGAGGGCTGAGCGAAGCCGCAGCACCCGGCTTGAAACTACAGGGGGTCGAACGGGTATCTTTATCAGAAAGTTCGCTTCAGTCACAAATTACCTCAGCAAAATACCTCGTCACGCTCCCTGAAGCCCTGGATAGAAATCAGGTTCAATCACGGATCGATCAACTCCTGCAGGCCGACCAGATCCTGAGAGAGCGCCGAAAGAAAACCTACGACCTGCGTCCTCTCATCGAATCGCTTTCCATCGCTGATGTCTCTGTTGAAAATGTAACCCTCGAGATGCAGCTAGCGGCCAGGGAAGGAGCCAGCGGTAGACCGGGAGAGGTCTTGCTAGAGATGGGTATTGACCCCGAACAGGCTCGCATCCACCGCACCAGGCTCTTCTTCGAACCGGAGTTATCCAGATAAAATCGCAGCGCACTCACAATAGAGTGCGCTGCTGTTCGTTTAGGGGGTTGGAGCTCCTCGTACCGGCAAACCCATCGATTAAGCTCGATGGTCAACCGAGGTCGAACAGATTCATATACTTCATCGCAAGGTTCAAATCCCCCTTGAGTTCAACCTTCTTAGTTGCTATGGCGGTCATCGGATTTAATTTTCCGGTGATCATGTCGATATAGTCCGACTGATCAGCAGTCACAGCCAGGTTTGGATCTTCAATGGTCCCCTTCTCCACCGTGCAGGTCTGATCTTTGATCGTGCAGACCCAATCCCCGCCATCACCCAGATGAAACTGGATCGTCGCATCGACGCCTTCCGCTTTATCCGCCAGAAACGCGCTCGGCATGCGCTCCATCAAATCTTTGGCTGTCAGTGCCATCATACGCTCCTTGTTTATTTGTTTATTGGTGTAAGTTTTCGAAAATACCAGCGGCTCCCATTCCACCGCCGATGCACATCGTGACCATAACATACTTCGCCTTGCGGCGTTTGGCCTCATGCATGATCTGAACGGTAAGCTTCGCCCCTGTCGCCCCCAGGGGGTGACCCAATGCGATCGCACCACCATTTACATTGAGTTTATCCGTGTCCAGCTCGAGGTTGCGGATCACGGCTAAACTCTGCGATGCAAAGGCTTCGTTGAGCTCGATCAGATCCATATCATCCAGCTTCATTGCATACCGATCAAGCACTTTCGGGACAGCCTTGATCGGGGCGATGCCCATAATTTCCGGCGGCACGCCGGCCACCGAGTAGCCGACAAAGCGCATCCAGGGCTCTAGCTTCAGCTCTTCGGCTTTCTCAGCGCTCATCACCACGACCGCTGCAGCGCCATCCGACAGCGGCGATGAATTCCCTGCCGTGACCGAGCCGTCGGGTGCAAACGCGGGGCGCAGTTTTGCAAGCGCCTCCAGCGTGGTGTCCCTGCGCACGAGTTCGTCCGTCTCGAACGTCACCGTTTCAGTCTTTTCCGTGGTGGCGGTGGTCACCTCCAGGGGCACGATCTCTTCTTCAAACACACCTGAATCCTGGGCATCGGCAGCTTTGCGGTGACTGTCGTATGCGAACTGATCCATCGCCTCCCTGCTGATCCCGTATTCCGCGACGACATTTTCAGCCGTCTGGCCCATGCTCACATATGCTTCCGGCATATCGACAACGAGATCAGGATGTGGGCTGATGCGGAATCCGGTCATCGGAACCATGCTCATGCTTTCGACGCCTCCGGCGATGATGATATCCGCGCCACCGGCGATAATCCGTTCACAGGACTGCGCAATCGTCTGCAAACCCGACGAGCAGAAGCGGTTGACAGTCATCCCCGGAACCGAATCTGGAAAACCAGCGTACAGCGCGATCGATCTACCGACGTTTAAGCCTTGGCTGCCTTCCGGAAAAGCGCAGCCGATGACGATATCGTCCACGATCTCTTTATCCAAATCGCCAGCGCGCTTCCAGGCTTCTTCAACTGCGTTTCGAGCCATATCCTCGGGACGATAAGACTTCAATGTCCCTTTTTTGGCCCGACCCACTGCGGTGCGTGCGCCTGCGACAATAACAGCTTCACGGGTCATAGCGATACTCCTTCGTCGTATGCGATTAGGACCTTTGGATTTGGGATTGGGGATTAGTATCCAAATCTCTTGACCTCATAAATATATAAACGTGGAACTCGAGCTGAGCTTACTTGATTTGAAGCCCCGGATTCCTAATCCCTGATTCCTGATTACTGATTACTACTCCCTAATCCCCCGATTACTAATCCCTAGTTTCTCAACGGCTTATTTGTCTCGATCATATGTTGAAGACGATCGAGCGTCTTCGGTTCATGACAGAGCTCCAGGAACGCCTCACGCTCCAGGTCAAGCATATATTGCTCCGGCACCCATTCGGGTTCAGTAATGTCGCCTCCGCACATCACCCACGCAAGCTTATTGGCAATGACGGCATCATGCTCTGTGGCCCAGCCAGCTTCTTGCAGGCCCCAAACCGCCGCACGAAGCGCAGCGAGCACATCCCGACCGGCGGCGTAAACGCGCTCACGCTGTGGAGGTTTATAACCTTCATTAACCATCGCCAGCGCCGAACGTTTGGCTTCGCCGAGGAGGTGCTCTTTTTTCATGATGATGCGATCTCCGGGTTGGAAAAAGCCCAACTCAAACGCTTCCCAGGCCCCAGTGGCCACCTTCGCCAGAGCGATCTGCTCGAAAACTTTCTGCATCACCGAAATCGGATCGGCGTTCTCTATGCGCATTACCGGGTTAATCACCCTGCGGATCATCTCCTTCGTGCCTGTGCCGGCAGGGATGACGCCCACACCCATTTCCACGAGACCAATAAATGTCTCGGCTGCACCAACCCGTTTGGAGGCAGACATGCATAGCTCCGCACCTCCACCAAGAACCATACCGTGAGGAGCAGCGACAACCGGCTTGCGGAAATAACGCATGCGCAGGAGCGTCTGCTGCATCCCATCGATCAAGTCGCTTATTTGATCGAAAGCTTCCTGCTGTGCCGCCATCCAGATAAGCATGATATTGGCACCAGCCGAAAAATGCTGCCCTTCATTGCCGATGACGAGCGCATCGAATTCACCTGCTTCAGCCCGATCCATGGCGGTTGATAGCATCTCGAAAATATCCGCATCCAGGGCGTTGGCGGTGCTGTGAAACTCGATCAATCCTACGCCATCACCCATATCGATCAAACTCGCGGAGGCATTGCGCTTGACGACCGCACCCTCGCGTTCCTTGATCAGCTCGATCGGCATGACGCGCTCGTCGATATCAATCGGGACATACTCTTTTTTGTCAAGGTCATAGTAAGCGACAGCACGACCGTTCTCGTCGTATTTATAAAAGGTTTCGAAGCCTGCATCGAGCATCTCCGTCACCCAGCCCGCCACCTCGATATCCTTGGAACCGAGCCGCTCAACGGTCTCCTTCACACCCAACGCATCCCAGATCTCGAAGGGTCCGATCTCATTCGCGAAACCCCATCTCATAGCCTGATCGATGTCCACGAATCGATCGGCGATCTCAGGCACCCGTCGGGAGGCGTAACCCAACATGAAGGCTGTGGTCTCCCATATGAAACGGGCCAGACGCCGGGTCTCCCCCGATGCCTCCTCGTTTTCGATCTGATCCACCAGCCAGCGATAACGCTCTCGAAGATCCTTGATCTCCTTGCCCTTGCCGAAAATCTCGAGGCGGGGGTTCTCCGGAGGCTCATGCTCCATTGTTTCAGGGTTCAGGACCCAGAATTCCTTTTTGCCTTCCTCATTGATCACCTGTTTGTAGAAGCCGACCTTGGTCTTGTTGCCCAACCATTTGCGCTCGACCATTTCATCAAGCAGCTCCACCGTCGGCCCGTGCCTAAGGATTTCGCGCGACTCATCCCCGGGAAGCAGCTCATAGAGATTCGTTCCGACGTGAGCGGCGACATCGTTTCCGATCAGATCGCGCAGCCTGAAGATCGCCGTTTTTGGTCGACCCACAAGCGTGCCCATCAGGGCATCCAGTTCTTCAATCCCATAGTCATTATCGAGTGCATAGGCCATCTCGAATGCGCTGGCGATTGAAAACATACGGTTAGCGATGAAATTAGGCGTGTCTTTACATATGACGACACCCTTGCCGAGAGTCTCTTCACTGAAATCCACGATGTAATCAAGCACTTCAGGGTCTGTTCCATCGTGCGGGATGATCTCGAGAAGCTTGAGCCAGCGCGGCGGGTTGAAGAAGTGCATACCGAGGAAATGTTTCTTGAAACCTTCGTCCCTCCCCTCAGCCAGGTCCTTTATCGGAAGTCCAGAGGTGTTTGTAGCCACAATGCATTCTGGCTTGCGGACCTTCTCGATCCGCTCGTACAAGCCACGCTTAATGTCAAGATTCTCTACGATCGCCTCGACGATCAGGTCCACATCGGCCAGATTATCGAAATCGTCTTCCAGATTGCCGAGCTCGACCAGTTGATTAGAGCGCTGGCTGAGCAGTGCAGGTGGCCGGCTTTTTACAACCGCCTTCCAGCCAGCCTCGACAATTCGGTTGCGAACCTGCTCGTCTTCGAGCGTAAGGCCGGCTTCTTTCTCGGCCTCGGTCAACTCTCGAGGCACGATATCGAGCAGCAGTGTCGGTATCCCGAGACCTGCAAAAAGCGCGGCGATCCCCCCACCCATCGTTCCGGATCCAACCACTGCGGCTTTCTTGATGTGATAGTCCATCGGATCCAAACTCCTATTCTTTGACCCGCAAAAGGGTCCATGCTCGTATTGCTTCATCCACCGGCGGGATCGGTACCTGTTATCCGCCTGCTGGACGCTAATTCAATTCGTGCCGGCTGTATTCCAGAATTCTGCGAGCGACGATCAGCCGGTTGATCTGACCGGTGCCTTCGTAAAGGTCATTGATCTTGGCATCCCGGAACCATTTCTCAAGCAGATAATCACGCGAGTATCCCAGAGGTCCCAACAGTTCGAGCGCTTTCTGGGTGATCTTGACGACAACATCACCAGCCTTGACCTTACAGGCCGAGGCTTCGACGGTGTTGCCTTTGCGCTCATCGGCCAGCCACATCGATTTGAGCGTCAGCAACCAGGTCGAACGCAGCCAGGTTTCCATATCGACAATTTCGCGTTCGATGTTGGTCATGCGGCTGTGTGGCAGGCCGTAGCGGATCTTCACACCGCGCTCTTCCAGCAACGACTTCAGTAGTTCAAGCGTCGCCCGGGCAATGCCCAGGGCGGAAGCTGCCACCAATGGCCGTGTGGCATCGAACGTTGCCATCGCCCCCTTGAAGCCTTTTTCGTCCTTCTTCTTCTCGATGACTTCCGCGGGTCCAAGGATGTTTTCAAACGGGATGCGGCAGTCCTGCAGCACGATCGAAGCCGTGTCGCTGGCTCGAATGCCTAGTTTCTCTTCAAGTTTGGTTACCTTTGCGCCGGGAGTGCCCGCCTCGACGACGAAAGGACGAACACCGGCGCGGCCGGCTTCGGGGTCGATCGTCGCCCAGACCACCACGAACCCATCCGTGTCGACGAGCGCTTTGTGCCCCGCCGTCACGAAGATCTTCTCGCCGTTGAGCACCCACTCTTCACCATCACGAACTGCGGTCGTACGCACTTCGGCAGGCATCGCGGACCCAGCGTGTGGTTCGGTGAGTGCCATAGCATCAAACACAGGTTTTTCGCCCTGGAAACGGGACAGGAAACGCTCCTTCTGCTCCGGCGTTCCGGTGGCGTTGACCGCTGCGGCGCCCAGCAAACCGCCGGGGGTACAGAGCCACATCCCGACATCACCCCATGAAAGCATCTCGACGGTAAAAGCGAGGGTCTGAAATCCAGTGCGCGGGCGCTTCTTCTTCTCACCACCGTCTTCTTTCTTCTCTTTTTTCCCGTCGCCAGGTGTCATCCCCGAAGCGCCCATCGCTTTCTGGGATGTGTGCATGAACTCAATATAGTCCCAGGGGATTTCATGTTCGTTCTCATCCAGCTGCCGTGAGACCGGGCGCATCATATTTTCAGCGACGGTCTCCATCAAGACTTTGGCTTGCTGGAGTTTCTCAGGCATTTCAAAGCTAATCATGTCTCAACTCCCTGAACATTGGCGCGATGGTTAAACCATCGCCAGCCCGGTAAGGGTCGCAATCCCGCGTCCGTTGCGCATCCAGAGCTCGACTGGATACTCCCGAATGTAGCCGTAACCACCCAGTATCTGCACGGCGCGGTCCGTTGTCATCATCGCTGTGTCGGCGGTTCCATTCAGCGCCAGATATGCCTCGCGCGAAGCGTCCGCGCCTTGATCCAGCGTCCAACCAGCTTCCCAGACGAGCAGACGGTTCGACTCGATCTCGATCTTCATTTCGGCCAGCATGAACGCAATGGATTGTTTTTGAGCGATGGGTGTGCCCCAGACTTCGCGCTCTTTTGCATAAGGTAGTGCGTAATCAAGTGCAGCTTGACTGACGCCAATCCCCATTGCAGCCATGGCTGTGTTTGCACTCGCGATCACCGTTGTGGGATCGAAACCATCTTCGCCACCGATGCGGTTCTCTGCGGGTACTTCCACCTCATCCAGCGTGAGCGGGAAGGTCGCCAGCGCATTGATGCCCAGCCATTTCTCGCGTTCACCGACCGTGAGCCCTTCGCTGTCGGCTGGCACGACGAACGCCTGTGTGCGGCCATCCAGATCCGCGAAAACGAGAATGGAAGCGGCATCCTTGGCATAGGGCACGAAAGTCTTCTCTCCATTCAAGAGGTAGGAACCGTTCTTCTTGCTCGCCTTCGTTTCCATCTCCAGAGGGTAAAAATCGTAGTTCGGTTCGATGTAAGCCGCGACGTACGGCTTCCATTCCGCCTCAATGACAGGAGGGATCAGGCTCTCTTTTTGCTCCTCGGTTCCCCCAAGCAGGATCGGCATGATATAGGTTGAGGGCGCCATGACAGCCAGTGCGCCGGCCATATCACCCCATGCCATCGCCTCGGCGGCAAGAGCCCCCGTGACTGCTGAATGCTCCCCGAAGCCGCCATATTCTTCGGGGACGCTGGCCTGCAATATCCCTAGTTCCCAACCTTTCTCAATTAATCCTGCGGGTAACTCCCCCTCTTCCTCCGCATCACGCGCTTTTGGCCTCAGGTCGTTCTCGGCATAGCGCGTGACCGCGTCGATGAGCATTTTTTGCTCTTCATTTGGCTCAAATGAATACATAGGATCCACCTCCTCTGGTGTCCTTTTAAGAACAATCGGTCAAGACACGATCCTCGCAGTTCGTTCGCTTAGCTTACTTTCAGAATCAAGCGCGGAAAGACAAGCATCCAATCGCGCAGTATCCACATGTTGGGGGCGTTCATAAAATATGGGTGCACCGGTGACGCGCTCGACCTCGCCAAAGTTTGCTACGGTCAGAAAACCCCGCTGCTGTAAAAATTCAACATGTGCACCAGCTTCCTCGATGGCCAGCAGCTGATGGTAGCCTTCAACATCCGGGAAGAGTCGTTGAGATATTTCGCCAACCGTGCAGGCTTCACGCGTCAACATCAAAATCTCCAACAAACGCTCGCGATGAACCTGGACAATTTCAAACAGCCGCGTTTCAAGATCGTGGACCGGACCTTCATGACCTCCAAGCGTCAGGCTTATTCGTGCTGTATAAGGGCGCAGCTTCGCGAGTGATCCAAGGTAGTGATTTAGGCCGGTTGAGAGGGACAGCGATTCGGGCGCCTGATGTGGTGATGTCGTCTCGAGCACATGATCGGCACTGAGCAAGACGTTATCGAGAAGCGCCACGATTTGCCCAGGACAATGACCTGGCACGTGAAGCCACTCCATGCGCCCCAACTTCATTCCCAACTGTTCACAGAGCAGATCGATTGGCTGCGATTCGAACAGCCCTTTGTTGAGCATGTACATCGACATGATGCCCTCGATCCGCTCAGGCGTCAGACCGGCCTCTACTAAATACTCCTCCAACTTTTGTGCGATGAGCGTTAGCCGTTCCTCATAGTTCGTCAAAACCCGACGATCCAGACTGTGCACGATCACCGGTGCGTTGCATTTTGACCTGGCATATTTCACTCCGCCAAAATGATCGATGTGGCCGTGCGATATGATTATGTGCGTGATCGTCGACCAGTTGACCTGCTCCCCATATAGCGATCGGACCTGCTGCAACCCTTCTTCAAGCTGCTCGTTCGAGCTGCCAAATCCCGAGCCGACATCGAAGAGCACGCAGAACTCATCAAACAGGGCAACGTGAACGAAACCGCGTAACTCAGGGAACAGGTCGATTGGGATGCGATAGATCCGGGCATTTTGCTCGGTCTCGTAGCGCTCTAGAGAGGCGCTCATCGTTCTCGCCCGTCGCCCTGCATAACCAAACCACCCAGGACTAAATCGGCAAACTGATCGGCGATCATCTCGGCGCGCATACGGCCATTGGGCCGGTACCAGGTGATCATCCAATTGAGCACGCCCAGCAGTGCGAATGTCGCAAGATTACGATCCAGGGGCCGGAAAACCCCCTCCTGCACACCTTGCTCGATCATTTTTCGCCATAGGTCTTCGAAACGATCCCGCCGGGCGATATGATCCTCGCGCAGATCATCCTCAAGACTGCGGTGCTCCATCAAGAGCACAGCCGCCAGATCAGGATCCTGGGTCAGCCGATTAACATACGCACGCATCGCCTGCCGGACCTTCTCTTTCGCAGGAAGATCTTTCGCGAGGACCTCCTTGAGGTCTTCGATGAGCATATCTAGTGCTTGATCAAGGATAGAAACGAGGATGTCTTGTTTTCCAGATACGTGGTGATAGAGACTTGCCTTCTTCAACGAGACTGCGTCCGCAATATCCTGCATAGAGGTGCCGTGATAGCCTTTATGCCGGAAAATCTGGGCCGCGGCCTGAATGATCTCGGCTCGCTGCATATGCTGCTCCCTACCGACCGGTCGGTAGAGTAATCCTAGCACATTTTTTTCCTGCAAGTCAAGCATGTAGAGCGAAAACCTGTGGGCGTACAGTCCCAATCCCGTATCCTTTTCCCACTAAATTTGTTTAATTAAGCGCTCGAGATACTGGACAACGGTTGCGCCGGTCTACCGCCTACAGCCCGGCTGCCAATGATGGATGCGAGGAAGATCATGCTCCGAGAAGAAGCGCTTGAATACCACCGCCGGGGACGCGCTGGCAAAATCGAGGTCACGCCCACCAAACCGCTGGAAACGCAGCGGGACCTCTCGCTCGCCTACACACCTGGCGTGGCCGAACCTGTTTTCGAGATCGAACGCGATGCGCAGACTGCGTACGATTACACTGCGAAAGGCAACCTCGTCGCGGTGATCTCAAACGGAACCGCCATTCTGGGGCTCGGAGATCGCGGTCCATTGGCCTCAAAACCAGTGATGGAAGGCAAAGGTGTGCTCTTTAAAGCATTCGCCGACATCGATGTGTTCGACATCGAGGTCGACGCTTCCGATCCCGACCACTTCATCCAGGTCGTCAAGGCGATCGCGCCGACATTTGGCGGCATCAATCTGGAGGACATCAAAGCGCCGGAATGCTTCACGATCGAGGAGCAGTTAAAAGCGCAGTTGGACATCCCCGTCTTCCACGATGACCAGCACGGCACAGCGATCATCTCTGGAGCCGCCCTGCTGAACGGGCTTGAAGTGGTTGGGAAAGATATTGCTGATATCAAAATCGTCGTCTCGGGCGCGGGCGCATCAGCGATCTCATGCAGCGAGTTGGCGGTTCGGCTCGGCGCCAGGCGCGAAAACATCACGCTCGTCGACAGCCGCGGTGTGATTTATGAAGGGCGAGAAGAGGGGCTAAACGAATATAAAGCCCGCTTTGCAATCAGGACTCAGGACCGGACACTCAGCGATGCGGTTAAGGGCGCCGATGTCTTTTATGGACTCTCTGTGTCTGGTCTTCTCACTCAAGAGATGGTTGCGACCATGGCGGACAAGCCGCTCATCTTCGCTATGGCCAATCCCGATCCGGAAATCCGCTATGAAGATGCCAAAGCCGCTCGCCCTGATGCGATAGTCGCTACGGGGCGAAGCGACTATCCAAATCAGATCAACAACGTTCTTGGCTTCCCGTTCATCTTTCGAGGTGCGCTGGATGTCCGCGCCCGGGCGATCAACGAGGAGATGAAAGTAGCGGCTGCCTATGCGTTGGCCGCGCTGGCCAAAGAAGACCTTCCTGACTCGGTGCTGAACGCCTACAACCTGGTGCGTTTGAAACTCGGACCGGAATACATCATTCCCAAACCCTTCGATCCGCGTGTGCTCCTCTGGGAGGCCCCGGCCGTTGCGGGAGCAGCCATGGAAACAGGGGTTGCGCGCCTGGATGTGGACCTTGAACAGTATTCTCAGGAGTTAGCCCTGCGCCGGGGTGAGGGCGCTCGCGTGCGCCAGTTTATCGTGAATAAGGCCCGGACGAATCCCAAACGCATCGTATTTGCAGAAGGCGAGGAGACAAAGATTATCCGTGCCGCGGTCCGGATCATCGAAGAGCGTATAGGTAAACCCATCTTGTTGGGCCGACCACAATCGATCGAAAAAGCCCTCGATTCGCTCGGGCTTGAATGCGAACTGGAAATCATCGACCCCACGACCTCCGAGCTGCGCGCCGAACTTGCCCAGGCGTATTTCACGCGACGAAAGCGCAAGGGGGTCACGATGGCTCATGCAGACCGTCTCATCCGCCGGAGGAACATCTTTGGGCCGATGATGGTCGCTCAAGGTTATGCAGACGCCTTCGTTTCTGGCTTGACCTACGACTATCCCGAGGTCATCCGCCCTGCCCTCGAAATCTTCCACACCCGCGCGGGCACACGCCTCGCCTCCGGTCTCTACATAATCATCGTCGAAGAGCGCGTCTACTTGTTTACTGATGCGACCGTGAATATCACACCCGAAGCGGAAGACCTGGCCGAAATCGCCTGTCTCGCAGCAGATTTCGCTAAACAGCTCGAGCTTGAGCCGCGTATCGCGATGCTTTCTTTTTCAAATTTCGGATCCACCCGCCATCCCCTTTCGGACAAAGTGCGCAAGGCTGTCGAGCTCATCCGCCAAAAGCGCCCCGATCTGATCGTCGATGGAGAGATGCAGGCGGACACGGCGGTGACGCCTGAGATCATCGAATCCCGCTATCCCTTCAGCCAGGTCAAGGATGCAAACGTCCTGGTCTTTCCTTCTTTGGAGTCGGCAAATATCGGCTATAAGCTGATCCAGAGGTTGGGCAAGGGACAGGCGATCGGACCGATCCTTCTGGGCATCGACGCACCTGTGCAGGTCATCCAAACCGGGGATGATGTGGCCGATATTGTACACATCGCAGCAGTGGCCGTGATGGATGCCCAGTCGCGTGAATGACGCGAGTCCATCAGAGATAGAAATACTTGAGCACACTCATGGGATGAGTTAGAATTCAAGCACGATGCCCCTGTAGCTCAGTTGGATAGAGCACTGCCCTCCGGAGGCAGGAGCCGGCGTTCGAGTCGCCGCAGGGGTACTATTAGAGGCCTGCTTCCAATGCAGGCCTTTTCCATTCCATCTCGATCTGGCGAACAGGTTATAAACAGAGTCCTTCGACTCGTGGCACGTAGAAGACTGTCTATGTCTCGCCTTCGTGAAATTCATCGATCAGAGCCAAGAGCTCATCGTTGGAGGGAATATCACTCATGTTTTTGCCGTAATGTACATAACGCGCAATACCTTCTTTATCCACGATCTCTTGCGCCGGCATACGACCGAGCTTGAAGAAGTTGATCTGCTGCCCATACAGCTTGAGCACGCTGTGTTTGGGATCAGGCAATCCTATGAATGCAAGGTCTTCTTTTTTCCAGTACGCTTTAAATGCTCTGGCTCCTTCAGGGCCTAGCACCACGATTTCGGTGTCACGGGCGAGGAATTCGTCATGGTCATGGTGCAACTGCGCCATATGCGCGCGGCAGAATGGTCACTGAAATGTCCGGTTGAAAACCAGCAGTATATTTTTTCGGCCATGAAAATCAGATAATGTAAACAGCTCACCAGAAAAGTTGCTCAGGCTAAAATCAGGTGCCGGCTTGTTTAGTGGAACTTTCGCCACGTGGATCCTTCCTTGCGATGCTTCGCGTTGCGTTGCCTCCCAGAGGCCGCTGTTGATCTATCCTCAGTGAACGAAATTGTATTCGCAGCATAGTATGTCGGCATAGCCACGGTCAGCCGATAATCTGCCTTCGTCAACGCCGCTCACATCTAATCCTCCCAAAAAGAGCCTTCCACGAAGCCGAATTATATGAACTGATCGCCGGTCAGCGCAGGAACTTATTATTTTGACGACAGGCCGGTTTTCCTGAGCATTAACTTCACACCTCAACGATGTGGGAAGACATGACACGAATGAGATCTGTTTACATTCAATAATGGTCCCCCGGGCGCACCTAATTTCGGATATCATCTATTTCGTGCTGAAGATACAAACGGAAGGTGAGCATTGTTGATGAACCACTTACACAAAATTCGAAACTCGCGATCGCTTCGCATCCTGGTTTTGGCGTTCATGCTCTTTATCCCGGTCATTTCTAGCTGTGCACCAGCTGCTGAAGTTGCCGCTCCCGAGATCATTTCCGGACGGATCGACGCCGGGACCTACGATCAGCGCTTCGTCGACGGTGAAGACCACCTGTTGATTGATGTTCGCACCCCGGAGGAATTCGCCAGCGGGCACATCCCCGGCGCCATCAACATCTCGGTTCAAACATTACCCGATCGTCTAGATGAAATCCCTATCGACGAGACCCTCGTGGTCTACTGCCGCAGCGGCAACCGCAGCGCGACGGCGACGGACATCCTTGTCGACGCCGGTTACTCGCCCGTCTACGATTTGGGTGGCATTCAGGATTGGGTCATCGCTGGATATCCCGTGGTCTATTAAACCGAACGCGTAATTCCCCCATCCACGCGAATATTCTGCCCGGTTATGTAGCCCGCTTCCTCAGATAACAGGAAGCGGGTTGTCTTTGCCACCTCTTCCACGCTGCCATACCGTCCCAATGGGATCTTGGCGATATTCTCCTGTTCCTCGGCATAAGAATCGATAAAGCCTGGAAGCACGTTGTTCATGCGTATACCCAGAGGTGCATAGCGATCGGAGTAAAGCTTGGTAAAACTGCCTAAGGCGGCGCGCAGGCTGCTCGAGACGGGGAAGTCTAACGAGGGTTCAAATGCTGTGAAAGTGGATATATTGACAAACGCCCCAGATCCCCGATCGACCATCAGCGGTGTGACCAGCTTGGCCATTCGGATGACATTCAGCAGGATTAAATCGAGCCCCATATGCCAATCTGCATCGACGATCTCCAGCAGATCACCCTTCGGAGGGTGACCGGTATTGTTAACAACCGCGTCGATGCGTTCATATCGATCGAGCGCCTCCTCAACAAACCTTTCCAAATTTGCTGGCTCGGTGATCGAGCCTGTGAAGCCGAAACAACCTAATTCTTCAGCAAGCTCCTGCGCCCCACTGCCAATCGATATCAATCCTAATTCATAGCCATCGTCATGCAGTTCACGTGCTATCGCTTCACCCATTCCCCTGCCGGCTGCAGTGACAAGTGCGACTTTCATACTCGCTCTCCATCCTCGTCGTGACCAGAAACACGCAAATCTATTCCCGCGTTCTGGATTGACATACAGCGACCATCATTCCGACGCTAAACCTGAACTTGCTCGACCTCACGCGATTCCGTATCAAAAATCGCCAGTGTGCTTGGACCGTTCATGCCCAGAATTTCTCCGGGGTTGAGCAGTGTGCATCCGTCAATGATTTCGCTGTTTGCTGTGTGGTCATGGCCATAACAAACAAGATCGTAAAGACCGGATCTCGCCAAACCCTGAGCGATACGTGGGTAGTGATTGACCGCGATGCGCATTCCACCCAGATCCAACTCGGCCAGCTCTCCATGAAGGTAGACATTTTCAAAATTGGCGGCGACCTTGGAGATCATGAATGGGTCACCTTCATTATTACCCCAGACAACATGGATCGGGATACCTTCAAGCTGCTCGCCCAGGCGCTTGATTACGAATGGAGAGCAAAGGTCTCCACAGTGGAGAACGACATCAGCTTGTTTTATGACAGAGATGCTGGCGTTGATCTTCTCGAGGTTGTCGTGCGTGTCACTGATGACGGCGATCTTCATTTATTCCTCCTGACGATGAGTGGGGAGTCAAATGTCAGACTCAAAATTGGATGGGCACTAAGGATCAGAGCAATCCCGTAAAAACCCACTAATGCCGCAGATGATTTTGCTGTGCAGGTAGCGTGTTGGCGCTCCACATAGCCAGCAGCGCCGATCCTCCCTGGTAGTTCCAGCCGGCCATTCCCCCAGACCCATCTCATGGCGCCTGGCTTATTTAATGAATCGCCTGCGTTCCCTGCCGCTACCAAATCATGCTCCGGTAAACATTTCGGCACGTAAAATATCAAATGGGCTACCTTTGGCAATTGTAGCAGAGACGACCATAACCAAAGCACCGGCAAGAGATAGAAAAAGGAGCGCCGCTGGGGCGCTCCTTGAACTCTCCCGGGTTTTCTCCGTTGGTTACTGCTTCTTCAGCTCTTCGATCAGCGGGGGAAGCACGTCGAAGAGATCGCCGACGACACCAAATCTGGCCAATTTGAAGATCGGGGCATCTGGATCTTTGTTAATCGCCACAATCGTTTTAGCCGTGCGCATCCCGGCGAGATGCTGGATCGCCCCGGAGATTCCGACCGCGATATAGAGATCAGGGGAGACAACCTTACCCGTTTGTCCAACCTGATGAGAATAGGGGATATAGTCGGCATCAACCGCTGCCCGGCTTGCGCCCACTGCCCCGCCGAGGGCATTCGCCAACTCGCCAATCAGTTCAAACCCTTGCTGCGCCTTCCAGATTTCCTGTTCTTTTTCGTCGCTGATATCACCCGGCGGCTCGAGATCGGGGTTGTTGGCTGTGCCGCGGCCGCCCGAGACGATCACTGCTGCGTCGGAGAGGCTGACCCCTGCCTCGGTCTCCCCGTAGCCGATGACTTCTGTCACCGCTGTCTCCAACTCAACCTCGACCGCCTCCACATCCCCGTCCCTTCCCGCTTCCGGCTCCGGCTTGGGGAAAGCTCTGCTGCGGAGCGTCAGAATTTGCGGTCGAGTCTCCGGGATGGTCACTTTGGAAAGAAGCTTGCCGGCGTAGATTGGACGGACAGCCATGACATCACCATCTGCGACCTCCATCTCGATAACATCCGGGATAACACCGGTCTCCAGATCGATGCCTACCATCGCGGCCAACTCTCTCGTTCTCCCGGAGGTCGGCATAAGCAGAACAGCCGCATCAGCCGCAAGCTTCGAGACAACCGAACTGAATGGCTCCGGCCGGAAATCGGCCAAGGAAGCATCTTCAACCTTGAGGGCTTTATCGGCACCATATTGGAGGGCCTGGTCAGCCAGGTCGCCCACGTCCTCGCCGACAAGGACAGCGACGACATCGCCACCTTGTTTTTCAGCCAACGTACGTGCTGCTCCCACTGCTTCCCAAGAAGCTGGCAGCGCTTCACCCTGGAAGTGATCGATATAAACAAAAATGTCCTCAGTCATCAGATCACTTTCTCCTCTACCAATCGTTCTGCAAGTTTCTTGGCTTTTTCTTCCGCGCTATCACCCTCAATCATCTCAACCTCAGTTTCAACTTTCGGGGGGGCGATGATTTCCGGCCAGTGCACTGCTGCACTCAAGCCTTCTGTAACACCGATGTCGGAAGCCGTCCAGACAGGAATTTCCGCTTTTGATGCTTTACGGATTCCCATAAAGGACGGGTAGCGCGGTTCATTGATCTCTTTGACCACGGACAGGACTGCTGGCAGCGGACCTGAAACCTGCTGGCGTCCTTCCTCGAGCATCCGCTCGACCTTGATCTCCTTCCCTTCCGGGTCGAGTTCCATGACCTTCGAGACCAGGATCAGCGAGGGGTACCCGAGCCGACGAGCTACCTGCGTACCGGTAATGCCGGTATCGCTGTCCACAGATGAGCGGCCGAAGAAGACCAGATCAACTTCCCCCACTTTCTGGATCGCCGCGGCCAGAACTTTTGAGACCTGCAGCGTGTCCAACCCGGCGAACGCCGGGTCACTGACCAGAATGGCTTGATCACACCCCATGGCCAATGATTGTTTTAACGCTTCCTGGGCATCTTCCGGACCCAGGCTAATAGACGTGACCTGCCCACCATGCTCTTCTTTAATTTTCAGCGCCTCTTCTACCGCGTATTCATCCCACGGGTTCAAAACCAGCGGTGCATCCCCCCAGGATACCTTGCCATCTTCAACCGTGACCGTGGCAGCAGTATCCGGAGTTTGCTTAACACAGACGACGATGTTCAATTGGCCCTCCTTAATGAAGTAATGAAGTTTGTTTGTGTGATTGAGTTTTGTGGATGAGCGTCTAGAAGCTCCCTCCCTTCAATTAACTCGCCTGCCACTCCTCAGCAGAGTACTCAGGCAGCTCACGCCGGAGCGGTTTATCACGCCGCCAACCCAGGGCATAGCTCGCCTGGATGAGCGTTTGAATCTCATTGCTGCCTTCGTAGATGATCGCTCCACGCGCGTTGCGCATGTAGCGTTCCACATCATATTCATCGCTGTAGCCGTATGCACCATGAACCTGAATTGCCTCAGACGCCGCTGAAAATGATGCGTCGGTAGCGAATTGCTTCGCCAGCGAGGTTTCGTAAGTGTTGCGTTCACCCTTGTTCTTGAGCCAGCCGGCCTTCAAGTAAAGCAAACGCCCGATTTCGTAGTCGCGGGCCATATCGGCGATCTTCTGCTGGATGAGTTGGTGTTCGGCAATCGGCACACCGAACGCATGGCGCTCTGTTGCGTACGACACGCTAGCCTCCAGCGCGGCACGCGTGAGACCCACCGCTCCAGCAGCGACCGTGTAACGGCCGCTGTCAAAAGCGGACATCGTCACCTTGAAGCCCTCACCTTCTTCGCCGATCATGTTGGTGGCCGGCACACGCAAATCCTGGAATGCAATCCAGCCGGTGGAACCAGCGCGCACGCCCAATTTGCCGTGGATATCCCCGCGAGTGACGCCCGGGCTCTCGAGATCGACGATGAAGGTGGTCAAACCTGAATATGATTTTTCGGTATCAGGCAGTGTTCGCACGGTAACCATGGCGTAGTCTGCTTTGGTTGCGAGCGAGATCCACATCTTTTCACCGTTCAAGATGAAGTCATCACCATCCCGTTTTCCGGCAGCCTGAATGTTGGCAAAATCTGAACCAGCGCCTGGCTCCGAGAACGCGCCACAACCAATTTTCTCGCCCTTGGCCAGGGGTATAAGGAATTCTTGCTTCTGATCTTCAGTTCCCCACTGGAGGAGTGTCATGCTGCATAAACCTGTGTGAACCGACATCGCGACGCGAAGTGTAGTATCGACCGCTTCCAGTTCCTCACAGGCCAGACCCAGTGAGATGTAATCCATCCCTTGCCCACCGTAGCTAACCGGAATGCAAATCCCAAGGATGCCTAACTCACCCATGCGCTCGAGTACATTGGGTGCCATCTCGCCTTCACGATCAGCCTCTTTAATCACCGGGGCGACCTCTTTTTCCGCGAAATCGCGCACCATCTTCTGCACCATTTTGTGCTCTTCGTTAAGACCGAAATCCATTCATCAACCTCCAATTGAAGCCTAAAGATTATAGTGGGTCGCCCACACACGTACAAATTACGACCATCATGATTTGCGTCACGCAAAGGATATCGCAATTGCGATTAGAAAGGAGGATGGATCTCGGTCTATAATGCCTTTCACAAGTATGGTTGAGGACATCACTCTTCGATTGCGCAGCAGGTGGCAGACGATTTTTGTCGTCACGCTCATGCTGCTGGCCATCTCACCCACCCCGCTTCACAGGCGGTGGGTCTCTGCGATCAACAGCGGTTCGATCGCTCTGCAGGCTGGCCGGGTAGACCACGGCCTGGAGGAGATCGAAGCCGCGCTTGCTGCCGAGCCGGCGCTCGCCAGACTTCACTTGCTGGCCAGCGATCTCGCTTATCACCTCGAGGAGTATGACCGCAGCCTCGAGCACCTATACACCGCACAGCAGTCGTTTCAAGAGAGTGAAATCGGTCTCTGCCGTTCCGCGCGGGATGAATTTATACCTGACTTGAATAAACCGCCCGATGCGCTCTGGCAGCGCCTGGTCAGAGAATGTCCTTTCGCGTACCAACAGGCTCGCGATTTGATCCTTGAGACCTTCGAAAACAACCCTGATAGCCGAGTGCTCCCTTACCTTGAGACGCTGCATGACGTACGACCACAGGACAGTCAGATCTGGAGTGCCTACGCGCGGCTTCTGAGCGTCCAGGATCCCGACCAGGCTGAGCAACATCTACGTGCATTGAGCAACCTGCAGGCCGGGGCGTTTGAACTAGAGCGCGATATCCTGCGTGCAATCCGAGAGAGTTCCGGGGAAGAGTCCCGGGCGTTTACGCTTGCACAAATCGGGCAGGTCTTCGCTCGCTATCAAATATGGTCTCTAGCCGCGTTGGCGTTTGAAGAATCAGTTTCCGAAGATAACGATTACGCCGATGCGCTCGCGTACCTCGGCCTGGCCCTGGAACGGTTAGGCGAGAATGGGTTCGACTCGATTTCATCCGCGATCAGGGCGAACCCCCAGGATCCCCGCGCCCATGTTTTTATGGCTATTCATTACCAAAAGCGAGGGGAAATTGAAGCGGCGCGCGACGCTCTCGATAGGGCCGCATCCTTGGACCCCGAAAATCCAGCCATCGCCGCTCAGCTTGGTTCTGTATATGCCCAAATTGGTGATTATTCGGCTGCGGCACAAGCCTATCTGGCTGCTACAGAATTGGCGCCTGACGATGCTCGTTTCTGGTTATTGCTAGCCGGTTTCAGCCTCGAACACGATCTTGATCTGGATGGGATTGGGTTGCCTGCTGCTCGAAACGCAATATCGGTTGACCCGCAAAATTCGCAAGGCTACGAGATGTTGGGCACAATCCAGTTCAATCTTGAGGAGTTCATGCTTGCTGAGCGCAGTTTGCAGATTGCTTTAGCCCTTGACCAACGATCTCCTGCCGCTCAATATAACTACGGACTGTTGATGCTCGCCTTCGGACGGAGGCAGGCTGCAGAGGCCGCATTCACTGCCGCATCAATCATGGATGAGGGCGGAGAATATGCCGAGATGTCCGTTCGTTTTCTCTCGAGGTGAACGGAAATCTGACTTGAGCCTGTTTACAATGGTTGGTACCCACCCGCCCTTAATCGAGGGTATGCTAGAATGCCGGCTATGATGAAGGAGTCTATTGGGCGTCAATTAATGGCCGTGTCGGTCGTCCTCGCTGCGACATTGCTCGGGTCCTGTGCGTGGCTGAATCCGCAGGTCCATTCAGGCGAGGTACTGTTCCAGGACGATTTTGAGATCAACACCAGCGGC
>CBFDDM010000048.1:0-23369 GCA_965603565.1 uncultured Anaerolineales bacterium
GTCCATTGTTGCACGATGATAGGGGTGCATACGCCGGAAGTGGTGCTTGGGAGCTCAAGTTTAGCGCGGTGGATGGAGAACGGCGAACGTTGGCGTCTAAACCAAAGGCCAGGGGTAAGGACGACCGGGACCTGGCCCCGGGAAAACGCGCTGCCGGATCAGTTGCTTGCCCCTCAGGATCATCGCCTGGATTTCTTCGTCACTCAAGAGCGAGTTAAGAGGGGTGCTGGCTTCCGAACCAACCGAGTTGGCCTGGATGAACCTTTCCAGATCCTCAATCAAGTTATCAGGTATGGTTTCATCGATGAAATCCCATATCACCGTACGGAGCTTGTAATCTGTATGGAAGCAAACCCCATGATCGATGAGCCAGATATGATCTTGATCGTCGAGGAGCACATGACCGCCTTTGCGGTCGGCGTTGTTGATCAGGATGTCGAACAGAGCGACCGGTCGCAGTTTTCCTTTTTCGCGCTCATTCATGCTGAAGTAGTGTCGCTCATGGTCGACGTCGATGTAGAGCTGCAGCGATCCTGGCCCGGCGGGTCCGTCCTCGCGGAGAACGGTAGGCGGCACGAAGTTCCATCCCAATGCTTGGCTGGTGTGGTAGGCGGCTGTCTCCCGGGCAGCCAAGGATCCATCCGGGAAGTCCCATAGCGGGCGTTCGCCACGCGCCGGTTTGTAAATCGCCGGGATCTCACCCTGGGGACTACGAACCTGCGTCAGGAATGTGTAATTCGAACTCCACGTCACCTGACCAACCATCTCGATCTCTCCTGTACAAAGGAGCGTCAGGATCGATTCGAGTGTCTTGTTCTCAAAGATTTCGAGGTTGGTCTTATCAGGGACAGACATCATCGCTGTTTAGATCAGTGTATGGGTTGGTGGGTTTGAGAAAAGTATCAGTGCTTATGTCCGTTGCGTTTCGGACAGAAATGACCTTCAGGGTCGATAGGCATCCCGCAATTGCCGCAAATCGGTCGACCTTGATCGGCGAGGTCCAGACCCCAATTGCACATGCGCCTCAGTTGCGAGCGGGTGCACCAGAAGCGTGCTACGGCAGCCAGATCCGGATCGGCATTCGGGGTCTGGATCTCGCGCGCCACAAGCACGAGGCGATCGGTTTCCTCTTCGTAGCCGAGACCGATATGGCCGACACGGAATGAAGGATCGATTGGTTCTTCCAGTTGCATCTCGGCTTTGTCGTATCCGGCGGATGCAGGCGATAGTTCGGGCATGCGGTCGTGAAGATCATCCAAGAACTGCTCCAGACCGACAGCGAGGGATTGTATTTGCTGTTTTTCGACAATGAGCGTGACTAATTCGTCTCCAGAGCGGCCTTGCAGGTAGAAGACGCGTTTGCCTGGCGGGCCGATAGCCCCAGTTGTGATCCGATCTGTAGGGTTCAATTCGTATCGATCTGTGGTCATCGCTCAATTAGCTGAAGGTTACACTACTCGGGTTCTGATTTAAAAGTATATCACTCAGCCTGCGCGGTGTTTGTAGCGCGCGTGTCGTTCAAACGCAGGATGCGTGCATGTGTCGAGGTGATCGCCAGAAGACTGATCGATGCCGGTTCGATGACCAGGCGTTGAAAGAGATCAATCGGCAGTCCGAGGTAGTGTGCAATGGCTAGCTTGATCGGATCCGAATGAAAGACAAATGCGATCACTGCGGTTTTCTGGTGATGCTTCCGCTGCAGACGATCCAATCCACCCACGATGCGAGCCTGAGCTTCCGTAAACGATTCCCCTTCGGGGAAACGGGCTAATGACGGGGTGTGCTGGATCGTGGGCCAGAGCTTTCTTCGGCGGAGTGCCTTGAGCGATTTTCCTTGCCAGGTGCCGTAATCCATTTCCAGCAAATCATCCTCCGGGATGACCTGCAGGCCAGCGGCGCTGGCGATCGGCTCGGCGGTCTCCATCGTTCGCTCGAGCGGGCTGGCGTAGACTGCTTTGAGCTTTGCCGCGCCTAGCAATTCGGCTGCTTTCTGTGCCTGGGCGTGGCCGCGTTCGCTGAGATGCACGCCCGCTGTACGGCCGGCAAGTTTTCCCTTCTCTACATATTGGTTATGACCGTGACGGATGAGGTAGATAAGGGTCATGAAAGCATCCTAGGTGGGGCCAACCCGACGCTGGCGGTGCTGGCGTTTTAAGTTTTCAATCTCGTCTTCGGAGAGGTCACTGATCGCGGTGGTCGCCTCGATTTCGAGCGCTTTGCGCTGAGCCTCACGCCAGCGTTCAAGGCGAACTTCGACCTCGCCCTCGTACCCCTGATCCGTGGGATTATAGAAATAGGTGCCCCAGAGTGCTTCCGGCAGGTAGCCCTGTCCGATGTGGTGCGCGGGATGGGAATGGGGGTATTCATAACCCTCGCCGTGGCCAAGCGCTTTAGCGTCCCGGTTGGAGTCTTTGAGATGGCGAGGTACCTCGACGAACCCCTTTTCCTCGAGCAGCCGGTACGCCTTGAAATACGCCGTGGTGGTGTTGCTCTTTGGCGCGGTGGCAAGGTAGAGCGTGGCCTCGACGATCGGATAGACGCCTTCAGGCAAGCCGACGAACTCGAACGACTGCATTGCGGCAGCGGTGACGACGAGCCCCAGTGGATCGGCCAGCCCGATATCCTCAGAAGCGAGGATCAGCAGCCGGCGGATGATGAAGCGCGGGTCTTCTCCCGCGTAAAGCATCTTGGCCAGCCAGTAAAGCGCCGCGTCGGGATCGGAGCCCCGCACGGATTTAATGAAGGCTGAGATCGTGTCGTAGTGGGCGTCACCGTCTTTGTCGTACAGCACAGCTCTGCGTTGGATCGATTCCTGGGCAACGGCGAGCGTGACCTGGACGCGGCCATCCTCGGATGATGGTGTGGTCTCCACTGCGAGCTCGAGCGCATTCAGCGCGTTGCGGGCGTCACCGCCGGCGACGCGCACCAGGTGTTCCATCGCTTCGCCGTCGAGTTGGATCTGGCGCTTGCCGAAACCGCGCTCGTCATCCTGCAGCGCCCTGAGGATGATATTGCGCACGCTTTCATCGTCGAGGGGGCGCAGTTGGAAGACGCGTGAGCGCGAAACCAGCGCGCCGATCACCTCGAAATAGGGGTTCTCGGTGGTGGCGCCGATGAGCGTGATCGTCCCGGTTTCGACGTGGGGCAACAGCGCGTCCTGCTGGGCCTTGTTCCAACGATGGACCTCATCCACAAACAAGATCGTGCGCTTCTGGTAAAGCTTACGCCGCTCACGCGCCGCCTTGATCACCTGGCGCAGCTCGGCTTTGCCCGCCAGCACGGCGGAGATCGTCTCGAAGTGTGATTGGGTCGTGTTGGCAATGATCATCGCTAATGTCGTCTTGCCAGTTCCCGGAGGGCCCCACAGGATGATCGAAGCGAACAGACGGTCGGCTTGAATGGCGCGCCGCAGGAGCCGGCCCTCACCGACGATCTCGTCCTGCCCCTCAAATTCATCCAGCGTGCGCGGTCGCATGCGGGCTGCGAGCGGTGCCTCACGCTTGAGGCGGTCCTGCATGGCGTGGTCGAAGAGATCCATGTGGATCATTCTACCATCGGGTGTTTTTATCCGGATTCGGGGAAGCGCAGGCGGCTGATCTGAATCAGCCGGTGTGATAGAATCCGCCGGACTTGTGCAAAACGAGGGTAAAGGATATGGCTTCTGAAGATCGCGTTCAAGAGAACGACGTCGTTACGATCGACTACACATTAACCGTTGACGATGAGGTCTGGGATTCAACCGAGGGCGAGTTCATGGAGCCGATCCAGTTTCTCATTGGGCAGGGCCTGCTGATCCCGGGTCTTGAGCAATCGATCTACGGCATGAAAGTTGGTGATCGCCGGCATGTCCATCTGGGCCCTGAGATGGCCTACGGCGAGGTTGATGAAGAATCGTTCGCGACGGTACGCAAGAAGGACATGCCGCCTGAGGTCCCACTGGAAGAGGGCGTCGAGCTCGAGATGAGTGATGACGATGGCGATGTGATCGTCGGAAGAATTGCGCAGGTCAAGGGCGACAAAGTCCTGCTTGATTTCAATCATCCATTAGCGGGGAAGACGCTTGATTTCGAGATTGAAGTGCTCGATCGTCGCACGGCGACGGAAGATGAAATCGCACACGGCCACGTCCATGCCGAGCCGGATGAGGCGCATTAGCTAGCAAATTCAATGTCAACATCAGCTCGACATAAGCCCAAATTGATACTGGCTTCAGGTTCACCGCGCCGGCGAGAGTTAATCGCGCTCACGGGCTGGGAGGTTGAGGTCCGACCGGTCGATGTGGACGAATCGGAAATTCCCGACGAAGCCGGCATCGCTTTGGCTTGCCGGCTTGCCGAGGAGAAGGCGCGCCAAGCAGCCAGGCGGTTTGGCGACGCGTTTATTCTGGCTGCAGACACCGTGGTTGAAAGCGACGGAGAAATTCTGGGCAAACCCTCTTCTAGCACAGAAGCGCGGGATATGCTCTTCAAGCTGCGCGGCAAAAACCATCAGGTTCACACAGCAATCGCCCTCGTCGCTCCTGGCAAAACTGATGTGCATCTGGATGTCTGTACGACCGAGGTGCCTATGCGAGCATACAATGAAGAGGAAGTCCAGTCCTATGTACGCACAGGGTCACCGCTGGATAAAGCCGGAGGATATGGCATCCAGGATGGAAATTTCGATCCGGTCCAGGTTGATCAGATGACGGGGTGCTACGCCAACGTGGTTGGTCTGCCAATCTGCAATCTGGTCCGCAGCATGCGCAAACTGGGGATGGAACCGGTTTTCGATGTGCCCTCACGCTGTCAGGCGCAGACAGGGTATGATTGTGACGTGTATCCACAAATTCTGGGGATTGAGAAGTGAGACATTCTTTGGTTCGTGCACTTTACGCGCTGCTCGTCAGCGCGATTGTGCTGACGGCCTGTTCCGGAAACGAAACCGAAGCGCCGCTGGCTACCGAAACCTCGGGGCTTCCGGATCCGGTGCAAACGACGGAAGCAGCACCTGATCCGGACGATGCGGCGCGGCAGTTTTTAAACGCCTGGGAAGCAGGCGATTACACAACGATGTACGCGCGGCTCAGCCCGCTCACGCGCGATGGCCTCAGCCTGGAAGAATTCACCGGGCGCTATCAAGAGGTGATGCGCAGCGGGGCGTTCAGCGCTGTGAGGGCCGAGGTCGTCTCATCGCTTATTCTGAGCGCCAAGCGCGCCGAGGTTCGCTATCGCGTCACGCTGACAAGCGCCGTCGTCGGTGAACTCGTGCGCGAGACGCGCATCGAACTCACCAGGGATCAGGGGGAGGGCTGGGGCGTCGCATGGACCGAAGCGGCGATCCTGCCTGAGCTGGCAGAGGGCCGTCAGTTGAGCCTGACGACGGTCACGCCTACGCGCGCGAATATTTACGATCACAATGGGGATGCATTTGCCTCGGAGGCGAATGCCGATCAACCCAACGTCGCTTCTCTGTGGATGGTCCCGAACGAGATCGGCGACGAGGATACCGAGGAGACGATGCTCTCCACCCTACGCCGACTTTTCGAACTGGCCTCTACCGATCCGATTATTGACCGCTATGATCCTTTCAGGGGCACTAACTTTTTCATCCCGCTGGGCGTCGTCCCTTACGAGGATTATCGCTCTGTCTCCGGCTTGCTGAATTCGCTCGGTGGTGTCAAGGCGGCGAGCTACAGCACACGCTATTACTATGGGACCGGTCTGACGCCATTCGGCGGCGCGGCCAGCCCACATGCGGTGGGTTATGTGAGCCAGATCCAGGAAAGCGAGCTGGAAGACCGCCGTGCCCAGGGCTATGCCGGCGATGAGTACATCGGTCGCATCGGGGTGGAAGCAGCATTCGAGCAGCAGCTGCGCGGTGTACCGGGAGGCACACTCAATCTGTTGAGCCCCTCCGGTGAATTCATCGAGAGCATGGCGAGCCGCGCCTCAGAGCCACCCTATGCTGTATACGCAAATTTAGATCGTGTACTCCAGGCGGTCGCTCAAAGATCGCTGGAAGGTTTCGCCGGTTCGATCGTCGTGCTCGAGCGCGATACTGGGGCGGTGCTGGCGATGGCCTCCTCGCCGGCTTTTGACCCCAACTTATTCGTCGGTGGCAATCCGAACCTGCGCGAAGAGACGCTGCAGCTGCTCGGACAGGCCAATCAGCCCTACGTGAATCGAGCGACTCAGGGACTGTATCCGGCCGGTTCGGTTTTCAAAATGATCACCATGGCGGCGGCGCTCGAATCGGGCGAGTACGAGCCCACGACAACCTACGACTGTGGTCTCGTGTTTAACGATCTACCAGGTTTTCCTCTTTACGACTGGCGCTACGAAAAAGAGCTTCCCGCATCCGGTGTGATCACGCTGATTGGTGGCCTCGAGCGTTCGTGCAACCCGTGGTTCTATCACATCGGGCTCGATCTCTACAGCAAAGGGTACGAGAGCGCTATCCCAGATATGGCCTATGGATTTGGCCTGGGTTCCCCGACCGGGATCGAGATCGGGGACGAAGCTGGACAGGTGCCCAGCCCGGAGAACAGCCAGCAGATCCTCGGTGAGGTTTGGGCGCCGCGTCATCCGGTGCAGCTGGCGATCGGTCAGAGCGCGCTGCAGGTGACCCCGCTGCAGGTGGTGCGCTATACCGCCGCGCTGGGCAACGGCGGCACGCTCTTCCGGCCGCAGCTCGTGCAGCGCATCGAGAACGCCGAAGGGGCCGTGCTGCAGGAGTTTACGCCGGAGGCTCAGAGTGAACTTCCAATCAGCGAGGATACTCTGGCTGCGATCCAGCAAGGCATGATCAATGTCGTCCAGAAAGATGGCGCCACCGCCTATCGGAAGTTCCTGGGACTGAATTTGAATGTGGCCGGCAAAACCGGCACGGCCCAGACGACCGAGTTTGGCGAACCCCACGCCTGGTTCACGGGCTATTCATACGAAGGCCGGGAGGACCTGCCCGACATCGCCGTGGTGGTGATGATCGAGAACATCGGTGAGGGCTCAGATTGGGCTGCCCCGATCTTCCGCCGCATCATGGAGACTTACTTCCGGGGGGGACCGCGCACACCTTTCCCATGGGAGTCGCGTTTGTGGGTTCGTGCTACACCCGAGCCTGAAGATGGGGAGCAGAACGGGACACCGGAACCGTAGGATGACTGGCGAATCGCGTTTGTTGGAAGGCCGCATCATCAAAGCCCAATCCGGGCTTTTTGAAGTTGAAACAAGCGGGGGCGTGATCACTTCACGCTTGCGCGGGAGGCTCATGAAAGAGCGCATGGAGAGCGATGCCGCGGCGCTGGGAGACCGGGTGCTCGTCCGCCAACTGGATGACGGTATGGGGGCGATCGAGGAGATCAAGGAGCGTGAGCGCGTGCTCTCGCGCAGCGCGCCCGGGCGTCCGGATATCGAGCAGGTGCTGGTGGCAAACCCGGACCAGGCTGTGTTCGTGTTTTCCTGCGCAGAACCTGACCCGAATTTCCGTATGCTGGACCGGCTGCTGGTCGTTGCGGAGCGTGAGGATATCCCCGCCGTGATCTGCGCCAACAAGATCGACCTGGTCGTGACGCGCAGCGCCAAAGCGGAATTTGACCCCTACCGCGATCTTGGCTACGAGGTGATCTACACCTCGGCTGTAACCGGCAAGGGCGTTCGCAAGCTGCGCAAGCTGCTCGAGAATAAAATCTCGCTGCTCGCAGGTCCCTCCGGTGTGGGGAAGACCAGCCTGTTGAATGAAGTCCAGCCGGACCTGGGGGCGCGCACGAGCGCCATCAGCGAGGCGACGGGCAAAGGTCGGCACACAACAGTCGTCCCCGAATTGATCCCGCTCGAGGGCGGCGGCTATGTCGCCGACACCCCCGGCTTGAAAGCCTTCGCACTCTGGGACATCGAGCCGGAGGAACTGGACGCCTATTTCCCCGAGATGCGGGACCTCGTCGCCGATTGTGAATTCAGCGACTGCACGCACATGCATGAGCCAGGCTGTGCGGTGATTGAGGCCGTCGAAGCAGGTAAGATCATGCCCGAGCGCTACGATTCGTACCTGCGGATGCGTCAGGGGGAGACTGACTAGTACCCTGGTCCTGTTGCACAAAGACTTGAACCGCTCTATGCTGGGTTTGGTTCGTATAGCCGAAAGGGAGTTCCTCCATCCGTAGGATACGCCGCGTCCTACCCTATACGGCTGTCTTCTTACTCGTCCTGGCGTTCGCCATCCCGGCAGTCGCCCAGGAGGGGTCTGGCCGCTATTTCTCCGAGACTGGCCATACATTAGATGGCGAGTTCATGCCGTATTTCAGTCAGCACGGCGGGCTTGAGATTCTCGGTTATCCGATCACCGATGCGTTCATCGATTACTGGTCGGGACTGGTCGTACAGTACACTGAGAACACCCGCCTAGAACTTTACCCTGATCCGCAAACCGAAACGATGCAGGTGCGCCTGAAAGAACTAGGCGTGCTCTTTGTGGGCGATCGCGCCCTTGAGTTGGCCGATCCGATGGCGATCGGCTCCAACTCGGATTGCGAGTACTACCCGCTCACCGGCCACAACGTGTGCTATATGTTCCTGGAATATTACGAACAGCACGGCGGCCCGGCGTTGTTTGGCTACCCGGTCTCGGAATTCACGGTTGAGAACGACCGTTTGGTGCAGTATTTCCAGGGCTTCCGCCTGGATTGGTATCCGGAGAATCCGCAGGGCAGCGAGGTTCAGGTGGCTCCGCTGGGGCGTGTGCATTTCGAGCGAATGGGCTACGACCGTGATCTGCTGCGGCCCAGGCCGCCAAGCAACGCACTCGCTTACGAGATTGTGGAGCTGCATCCCAAATCGGCGGTTCAAAAGGCCGTCGTGCAGTCGTCGGATACGCAGCGCGTTTTCGTTGTTGTGAGGGACCAGAACTTGCTGCCCGTGTCTTCCGCAGCGGTAACATTGGTGGTGAACTTCCCGACCGAGACGCGCACACTCACCATGCAGCCCACGAACCTGGACGGGGTCAGCCATCACGATCTGGAGTTCGATGGGTTGGAACCCGGCGATCAGGTCGAGCTGGAGTTCTTCATCTCCTCTGGCACGGTGCTCACCTCGACGCGCGATTCGTTCAGGGTATGGTGGTAAAGCAGGGATAAGTTGATTGATTGTGTCCCCGCCCGAATGGGCGGGTTTTGCTTTAAGGAAGGGATCTGGGATTAGGGATCAGGAATCAGGGATGTGGACGCCTGGGTGCCTGATCCACCGGGACCCACCGATGCCCTTATCCTTCATCCAAAATGTCCCAGAACGTAGCCACGGGTTTTAGCCCATGCTGTGATGAACCCATGGTGGGTTTGTTCCAATGGAAGGGCTCGATCGTCGCATCACTCCAGCGCAGGCTGAACCCTGCGGCTACGGGCAGCTTCGTCATCGCGAGGGGCAAAGGGACGACGCGATCTCCCTCTTGGTTCGCGGAGATTGCCACGACGCCTCCGGCGCCTCGCAATGACAACCATGTGGGCAGGGCAGCTCCATACCCTTACGCGTGTGGGAGGATGAGTCCCTGAGTGCCCCAATCACTGATCCCCAATCCCGACTTCCTTCCCTCTAAACCGAGATAGATATCAGAGCACCGATCGTGGTGTCCGGGTGTATGCTTGCAGGTGTACGAAAACCCAAATCAGACAAGGCGGAACCCTATGCCAGAATCACCAATCATCCAATGTGCGCTCGATTACGTCAGCCTACCGGAGGCGATGGCGATGGCCTTCCAGGTGAAGGACGCCGTCGAGGCGCTCGAGATCGGCACCCCGCTCTGCAAGGCTGAAGGCATGCGGGCCGTCAGCACGATCCACGCCCTCTGCCCGGACAATATCATTCTGGCGGATGTCAAGACGCCCGATGTCGGGGGCCTGGAAGCCAAGATCGCATTCGACGCAGGTGCAAACTGGATGACGGTGATGGGTGCGGCACCGCTCGACACGTTGAAACTTGCGCTCGAAGAGGCCGAGGGGCGCCCCGGTCACGAGGTGCTCGTCGAATTGACCGGTATCGAAGACGTGCTCGCCGAGGCGACCATCTGGCGCGAGATCGGTGTGGAGCGCATGGTCTACCACCGTGGTTGGGATGAAGGAAACCTCTCGCGGTCCTGGGATGACCTGGACCGTCAGGCGATCGAAGCCTTGACCGATATGGGCTTTAAGATGTCCATCGCCGGGGGTATTGATCTCGAGACGATCCCGTTCTTCGAAGGGCTGGACATCGCCGTGTTCATCATCGGACGCGCCATCCGAGAAACACCCGACCCTGCAGCGACGGCACACACATTTCGAGCGAAGATCGACGAGATCTGGAAAGCTTAGCGGCGCGACGTCGCAAGAGGCAAGGCAGCGAAACCGATTTAATCGGCGCGTTCGCTGCGACGCGGTTGCACTGCGCAAGATCGCCCTCTAGATCGGTTGAGAGATATTGGGATTAGAGTGGTCGAAGCACACGGTCTTCGCGCAGCTGCTTGAACCACAGCGAAGCACCGCGCGGCATCGAATCGAGTGCCGCTTCCTGCCATGCGCGCACACCGAGACCCTGAACGGTCTGGGGACGGTAGCCGACCGAACGCCATGCACCGACATGCTGAGCGAGATAAGGCGGCAGGAAGAGCAGCGAGGCCTCGCTCTGTAGTTCGGTCGAGGCGTTCTCCACCTCCTGCATCAAGGCTGGAATAGCATCTTCCAGTTGGACACCCTGTGCAAAGTAGAGTTCATCGATGCGCGTGACCAGGTTCTCAACCTGCCAGCCAGCGATCCCGGCGATATCGCCATCGCGGAGCAGGAGCAAGAAAGCCTTCTCTCCGAAGGCTGCCATCACATCCTCGCGCTCCATGCGTTTCTTGCCATGCGTGACCTGCGTAATAAAGCGGGCAATATCGGTTGCATCTTGCGGCCGGCCGCGCCGCACGAAAAGTTCTCCCGGTTTGACATCTGGAGGTTCTGGCAGCAGTGGCTCTTCTGGTTTGGGGAGCTGCTCCCAGGCTTGTTGAACCTGCTCCCAGGTGTTCTCGAAAGAACCGTTATTACGGATGACCACTTTGGCGGCACGCAGCTTGAGCGCCTGCGGCGACTGCGCCGCAATGCGCTGACGCGCCGCAGCCTCGGATAGTTTGCGTTTGTGCATCAAGCGGGCGATCTGCAGCTCGGCCGGTGCGTCGACAACCCAGACAGTGTCACAACCAGCGGCCAAATCAGATTCGAGCAGTTTGATCGCTTCGATCACGATGATGGGCTGGTTCGCGCGCCGGATGAGGACATCGACGGCATGGGCGACGAGCGGATGGATGATCGCCTCAAGCTTTTCCAACGCGTTCGGATCGGAGAAAGCTACCTTGGCTAGCATCTTGCGGTCAATCTGTTCGTCTTGATCGAGGATCCAATGGCCAAATGTCTTTAGGATCAGCGGGTAACCAGGAGCGCCTTTGGCCATGGCGCGGTGGGCAAGTGCATCGGCGTCGATACCGTAGGCGCCAAGATGCTCGAGCATCTTACGAACCACGCTTTTACCTGTGGCGATATTTCCGGTGATACCGATGACGTATTTACCCGGCCAACGACTCAAGTGGATTGCCTCCTGGAGGAGTGTAGGTGAATTCTAGTCTGCTGCAATGGGCTTGTCAAAGGATTGCCGCCCGATCACGGCCTTGCATGGTAGACCTGGGATCCCGCCGCCACGTAAAGATCGTTCGGGGGACCGAGCGTCATCGCGCTGAGTTCTGCACCGAACGGCACTTGCGGTATGTATTGTGCCTGGTAGACCAGGCGCATGCTGTAATGGAAGACGCTGTTATTGAGCACGTCCAGGAAGAAGAGCGACGGTTCGGGTGGCGCCGAGTAAGACATCTCAGCGGCAACCGCACCGGGAATCTGCGCCGTCGACTGGCGGCCGGGACGGTCGTCCTGGAAAGTCGGCTGTGGGTCGCACTCGACCCGGATGCGGGAGGGCCCGTCCGATTCCGAATCAGAGCCGCGGAATCTGCGGCAACGATCGAGACGCCCGTCGGCATATAACAACACGAGTTCATCTTGGGCGAGGGCAAGATCGATCGCACCGCTCAAATCTCGAACTTCTTCGACGAAGTACAGCTCAGGAGTTCCGCTGAAGAATCCGCCGGTGGCTTCATAGATCCATACGGCGTTCACGACCGGATCGAGTACGTAGAGCGTACCGGCGTAGACATCGATCGCCTGGATCCGGCCCCATCCAAGATCAGGAGCGGTAAGCTCGGCTAGCGCGGGCTGACGATCTGGTGCGCAGTAGATCAATGTGCCGTCGGCGTCGATGGCTACGATACCCTCAGACCCTAAGGCACCCGGCGCCCGTTGGATCACAATGTCGATCGGTTCGCCCATGTTCTGGAATGTGATCCCGGTCCCCAGGCACTCGAAAGCCGAATCAATTTCAAAACCGCGCTCGGGGGAACCCCAGGCGTGACGCACGATCTGATTGCGAGAATCGAGCACAAACAAATCGGTCGTTGAGGCGGCGATGCTGGTGATCTGCGCTTCCGTGCCGAAACCCCCTCCGACGACCGGTTGGAAGTCCAATCGAACGACAAGGTTGAGCGCGTCCAGCGAAGCCTGAACTTGCTGGCGCAGTGATTGGGATTGCTCGGTTTGATCGTATTGTTCGGCCAGATTGAGCAAACGAAGCGCGACTTCCCAATCGCCGCGCGCTTCCTCCGGTGAGGCTTTCAGCTGCGCAGAGGCGGCAGAGCTATAAGCTTGATTAAGATAGGATTGAAACTGCTCTGAGCGGCCACGGTTGGCGTAGATAAGCGCGGCGATGATTACGACGATTAGTGGGACGATCACTGCGGTTGCCGCCAGCAGTCGTCGGGAGAGCGCATCCGGGTGGAGAGGCTCCGTGATCCCGGGAGCGACACGCGAAAGAAACGCTGAGATAAATTCAAGCGCCTTATACAGAGCCCGGCGAGTCGAGCCGAGTGCTTCCTCCACATATTTACTCAATCCGGATGACAGTTTTTCGATCGACGATGTCCTGCGGCTTGAGGCCCGAGTGGACCTCTCTGCCTTCGAGGGTTCTAGATCGTTAGGGGCGGAAGAAAATGCCGGCTGCATACCAGCCTGGCCTTCGTGTACAATGCGCGCCAGCAATCCGGTGAGATCCTGTCCGCTGGCAGCCACCAGCCGATCAATCGCTTGATCCAGGTCCAACGTCGTCAGCCCGGAAAGGGTGGCGTCGGACCAGACTTCGCTTGAGGCCGTGGTGATCACGATCAAATCACCGGCCTTGATTTCGAGGTGGTGATAGCGGATAAACGGTGTGATGCTAATTCCAAGCGGTCGTTCGGCTGCTTCCTGTGAGGTGAATCGGGTCACGCTGCCGGGCCTGATTAGGATCGCCTGGCCGCGCCCAGCCTGTCCGATGTAGAGGTCGCGCCCGCGCAACACAGCGCCCATCCAGTTGCCCTGAAACTGTGTTGGCACGTCCTCTCGCTGGTTGGTGTCGAGAAGGTGGTCATTGACCATCGCAGCGGACTCACGCAAGGCGGAAGTTACCGAGCCAGGCGTACCGTAATAGGCACCGGCGGACAACTGGGCGAGGTGATCGATCATCGCCGGAGTCGCGTGTCGGCTGGTCCTCAGGGCCAAATTGAGCAGCAGGTAATCTTCAGATCGGCCGCGCGCCGCCCGGCGCGGAGCCGTCTGGGCAAGGGTTCCTGCCGGTGGGGTTATGCGCGCTGCGCCACCGGCAATATGCAGTAGGGCTACATTGGCTTCGAATGAATCAGGCATGGCATGTATTGTACAGAATCGATAGGTGCGTCGCAATGATTACGTGCAAGAAGCACGCCGTACTTGGTAGAATGGACAGGATTCGCGTAGATAGGATTACCTAATGAAGATTGAGTTCATTCACAAGGCGGGAGACTTCGAAGCGCTGCATGAGCAGTGGAACGGCTTGCTCGACCGTGCCATAACCAACACCCCTTTCCAACGACACGAATATCTGAGCGTGTGGTGGGCAACAAGAGGTGGCGGAGAGTGGGAGTCAGACGATCTGTGGTTGGCCGCCGGACGAGATGAGGAAGGTGATCTGGCGGGATTGGCGCCGCTGTTCTTTTCGCGCAATAAAGATGGAAATCCTGCCTTGCTGCTTGTTGGGAGCATCGAGATTTCCGATTACCTCGACCTTATCGTTTCGGAAGAACAGCTGGGTGAATTCATCGCAGCTTTGTTCGATGCCCTCGATCAAGAAGGACCGGAGGATTGGGAGCTGCTCGATCTCTATAATATTCCGGAGGATTCGCCCAGCCTTGATGCGATGTCCGCCGAAGCGCAGGCGAGAGGTTGGCACGTCGATCGAATAAGGATGCAGCCCTGTCCGGTCGTGTACCTACCAGATTCCTGGGAGGGTTATCTCAATCAATTGGACAGCAAGCAGGCTCGGGAGCTCCGCCGTAAACTGCGCAAGGCACAAGGGTATCCTGCAAGCGTCGATTGGCACTTCATCAGCGATCGCGCTGAATTGGAGCAAGCCGTCGATACATTTCTTGCGCTGATGGCCAACGATGAGTCAAAAGATGAATTCCTCACCGATGAGATGCGCACTCAATTCCACCGTATGTGCGCAGAAGCTTTCGACCACGGTTGGTTGCAGATCGCCTTCCTGAACGTGTCCCAGCAACCTGTTTTTGGCTATGTTACCTTCGATTACAGGGAGCGTATCTGGGTCTACAATTCGGGCTTTGATCCAGCCCATTTTGATCTCTCACCAGGATGGGTTCTGATGGGTAATCTGATCGAATGGGCGATCGAGGAAGGGCATGAAGCCATCGATTTTCTGCGCGGTGATGAAACCTACAA
Source organism: uncultured Anaerolineales bacterium (assembly GCA_965603565.1). Taxonomy (GTDB): domain Bacteria; phylum Chloroflexota; class Anaerolineae; order Anaerolineales; family E44-bin32; genus E44-bin32. Next base: position 14,831 of record CBFDDM010000048.1, read on the forward strand.
ATACCGCCTGGGGGGAGAGGATCGCTTTATCGCAAACCTGAAGATCCGTCGGTGACCAGCAGGCAAGCAAAAATGCCTTATCCTTCCAGATCGCTCGCCATTGCAGCAGGCTTGATGGCGGTTTTATTATTCGGGGCTTCATTTGTCGCCATCAAAATAGCCCTGGTTCAGGTCGATCCGCTCACGTTGATTCCGATCCGCTTTGGTCTTGGTCTCGTCCTGCTCTGGCCATTGCTCATCATCCGTGGCGGCTGGCACCGTCCGACGCTCGACGAACTGGCACGGACCGCGCTCCTGGGCGGCCTGGGGATCTTCTTCAATCAATGGCTCCAAGCTGCAGCAATGCTGACCGCGGAGGCGACAACGGCGTCATGGCTGTCGGCGTTGGCGCCGGCGTTCATGGCTCTATTGGCATGGATTTTCCTGCGGGAGAAGATCATCTCCTGGCAGTGGTTTGGCATCCTGCTCGCTTTGGCCGGCGCGCTGCTTGTCTCGGAAGCAGATCCTTCCGCCACGTTCGATTCGGGAGGTTGGGTCGCCCCCAGCATGCTGATCGCATCCGCTTTCGCGTGGGCCGTCTTCTCGGTGTTCGGCAAGGCCGAATCGGCGCGGACCACTCCGCTGCGCGCGACCGTTCTGGCGATGTTCTGGGCACTGCTCTTCAGCGGGGTTATGAATCTCATTCGAGGCGATCTCTGGAATGTGGGTGCCTGGGATGCGCAAACCTGGAGCGCGCTCATATTTCTCGGGGTGGCCTGTACGGGGATTGCCTACGCGCTCTATTTTTTCGCTCTCGCCGGGACCCAGTCTGCTCTGGTCGCGGCGCTGCAGTACCTTGAGCCGATGATCACCATTGTGATTGCGTTTTTCTTGCTGCAAGAGAGGCTGCGCCCGATCGGTCTCACGGGCGGGCTCTTGATCATCGCCGGAATCGTGCTCGTGGAGCGGGCCGGGATGAATAGGGCTGTGGGAAGTAACTGACCCGATACCTCAAGGGTTCTGAAGCTCGAAATTGGTACCCTTCCTCACGGCCAGAACCCCAGCCACCAGAGCGCAAATGAAGCTGCGGCGGAGGCGGTGAGCAGCAGAGTCACAGCGATGAGAGTGTTGCGACTCCATCTGCGGCGATGCACGACGATCGGTGGGGTGCTGAATTCTTTGGGAAGCGCCAGAACCGCAATGGTTATGTTATCGTTTCCGCCAGCCTTGAGGGCGCGGTCCAGCAGGTGTTCAATCGCTTCCTCGGGAGGCATGGAGGCGAGTGCGTGGTAGATCTCCATATCAGGCACCATATCGGTCAGACCATCCGTGCACAGCAGCAGACGGTCTTCATTTTTAAGTTTTGTGCCCTGATTGTTGCGGGCGTCTTTATCCGATTCGCCATCGCGAAGCCGTAAGCGCAAATCCGGTTCCGGCAGTTGTTCACCGCCGATATGCCGGCGCAGCACGTGCGCTTGAGGGTGCCCGCGTGCTTCCTCTGGTGTGAGGATGTCATACTCGATCGCCTCCTGGATCCAGGTGTGATCGATGCTCAGCTGACGAAGGCGCCCATCCCGGAGCAAGTAGATTCGGCTGTCTCCCACCGTCGTGATGTGAAGCTTATCCTGGATGACGAATGCAAGTGCCAAAGTGGAGCCCATGCCTTCGTGCTCACTCTCCACTGCAGCGGCTTTCGAGACGGCGCGTCCGGCTTCGATGACCGCCGCTTCAATCGCAGGAAGCGGGTCGCTGCCGCCAAATGAGGTCAGCGAGTTCTGGATGGTGTCCACCGTAATTTGCGCAGCGATTTCACCAGCCTGGTGTCCGCCGATGCCATCGGCGACAACTGCAAGTAGAGCGTCGCGCCCGTCCTCGAGACGGTAAGATCGAATTGCGAAACGATCCTCGTTTTGGGCCCGGCGCATGCCAGTATGTGATTGTCCGATGGCGGTAATGTGCAGATCGTCCTGGGGGATCATGTTTCATCCTGTCGATTCTCTTGACGCGGTCCGGTCAGATCCTCACTGACCTCTTCAACAATGATCGTGCGCGGAGCTGGGGGGTCTACCAGTTCAAAGCGAAACTCAGCGGTCCCGAGATGGATGATGTCACCATGCCGGATACGCACACCTTTATAGCCTATCGGCTCGTAATTGACCCACGTTCCCGCAGTGGAACCCTGATCGCGAAGCGAATAGCTGCCGTCGGCCTGGCGGATCAAGCGGGCGTGCAAGCGGTCGACAGATGGATCCCGGATCGGCGAGGCGGCTAGAGATGGGTCCGACCCCAGGATATGGTCGATGCCGGTCAGTGGAATCGGAGCAGCGCTAGACCGGTCCGAATTGGCTGGACGCAGGAAGGCTTCTGCTGGGCCCTCTGGCGGTTCGCGTCGCAGCGGAGGGCGTTTCGGTGCTGGTTCTATCTCTCGAAATGACTGGCGAACCGGCGATGGCAATGCACCGCGGCGTCCTAATGAGATCAGGCTGGCAGCAAGCAAAACTCCAGCGAGCAGCACACCAATTGCAGCCAGCAGGTAACCAAGCGCGGGCCTCACGGCTGCGATGCCTTGCGGCGGCAGGACGACCTCCAGCGAGACCGGGTGTACGGAAGAGAGGCTCTCCATGCCGATCGAGTCAAATACCCGCACCTGGAGTTGGTGGGTCTCACCTTCGAGGTAGCCGCTGAGATCCCAACTGAGCGGGGAAAAGGGCGGCTCCGTGCGTTGATTTACGACCTGACCGTCTACCAGCAGTTGGCTGGCAGCCAGAGGACGTTCGTATCGATCAGTAAACCTAACCAGGAATTCGATATCCGCCTCGGTCGGCGGGAGCAAGGCCAGCGGTATCGTCGGGTCATCCGAGGCGCGCCGGATGTTTTCGGGTGTCTCTAACACAATGACTTCCGGTGGCTGTAAATCGAGGTTATAGCTCCGCTCGAGGTTGGCGATCTCCTGACCATCGAGGGAGACTTCGAGTCGGATCGTGTGCGTGCCAGCAGTGGTCGCCTGTGAGGTATATTCCAGCCGATACTGCACACGCTGGCTGGCAATCGTTTGGGCAAGCGTATCTAAGCCCACCGCCTCCTCATAGATCACGACCTGACCGCCGGTTTCACCTGCAATACGCAGCAGAGGTTCGGCCTCGGGCTGCTGGAGTGCTTGCGGCTCTGCGAAGAGAACCGGATAGATCGCTGTGTTTGTCCCCTGCGCACGGGCAATGATGTTGTCTACGGGAACATCCTGCGGGGGTCGGGGCAAGGCAGTGAAGAAGATCACTGAGCTGGGCATGCCGGTGACAGGCGGGCGTTCGGTGGTCAAGTCAAGCGAATCAAAGAGCAAGCGGTAAGCGCTCGATTCCTCTGTGTAATCAGGCTCCAGCGCATCTATTAAGGAAGCCAACTCGGCAATCGAGTTCGAATGTGAGATCAGCGTTTTGTTGGCTGTAGCCAGGCTGTAATCGTCGAAGCCAAGCCGGGTGAACTCGGGCAGCCTCCACCATTCAAGCAGCTCGTTGCGGGCGAGCTCGAAGCGTGACCGGCCGAGGGTATCCCGGATGCGCAGATCGGTGTTCGTGTTCAAAAGGAAGACCAGGCGTGCCCCGACAAGAGCCTCATCGAGACCAAGGTCGACGGTCAATTCGTTGTCCTCAAATAATCTGAAGCTTGCCGTGGGCAAATTGTCCAGGCGCCGGCCATCCTCGCCGATCACCTGGACAAAAAGGGTCACACGCGGGAAAGCATTGATGACGGGATCGGATACGCGCACGCTCGGAGCGGTCTGAGCATTGCTGACCACGGGGATCGCGATCAGAAAACCTATGAGCATGACGATCACTTTCGATCGTAGGCGCAGAGACATGGCGTCATTGTAGCACGGAGGGCGAAGGTCGGGATCTACACCTTGCAGTGTCCTTACAAGACGGACAATATCCTTCCACTTTGTTCTAGGATGAAGTCAGAACGAAGAACGGGAGCAACGCAATGCTTGAATCGAAGCATGCAGGGTACGGCTCAACAGAGCGCTATCCGGAGGGCGTACCGGCCGAACTCGGAGAGGCAGCTCTGGAACGCATCCTCCGTGTGTTCCTGGCGGTCTGCTTCTTAGGAGTTTTGGGACTCGAGCTCTGGCTGCTGATTTCCGCGCTGGGAACAGGCTAGCCGCCCGGATAAACACAAATTGACGGATATGAAGACCGGGGTAGTCCGGTCTGGCTGGACGTGCGCCCATCGCAAGATGGGCGTCATTATTTTCTGAGCAAGCCTATTCCCACTCGATGGTAGCAGGTGGCTTGCTCGAGATGTCATAAACTACCCGGTTAACTCCCTGGACCTCGTTGACGATGCGGTTGCTCATGTTTGCGAGAATCTCAGCCGGGATGCGGGCCCAATCTGCGGTCATGAAGTCGTCCGTGGTCACGGCGCGGATTGCAACCGTCTCAGCGTATGTGCGCGAATCACCCATCACACCGACAGAGCGGACTGGCAGAAGCACTGCAAATGCCTGCGCGATCTCACCTTGGGCTGGGGCAATCTCTTGCCCGGCGATTGAGGTGATACCGCTTGTTGTGAGCAAGCCCGCACGTTCGAGCGCCTCGAGCACGATCCTGTCGGCCTGGCGCAAGCGTTCGAGGCGCTCATAGGTCACCTGGCCGAGACAGCGGACGGCGAGCCCAGGACCCGGGAAAGGCTGACGGTTTATCGTCGACGGAGGCAGCCCGAGTTCGAGACCGACGGCACGCACTTCATCTTTGAAAAGATAGCGAAGCGGTTCGACCAGGCGGAACTGCATATCTTCCGGAAGACCACCCACATTGTGATGAGTCTTGATGCGTTCTGCGACGCTGCGATCCGGGCCGCTCGACTCGACCACGTCCGGATAAATCGTCCCTTGAACCAGATACTCCGCGCCGTCCAAATTTCGCGCCTGCTCCTCGAAAGTGCGGATGAAGAGTTCTCCTATGCGGCTGCGCTTCTCCTCAGGGTCGGTCACGTTTTCAAGGTGCTCGAGAAAAACCTCGGTCGCGTCGATAGCGATAAGGCGGGCGCCGAGAGTGTGCCTGAAAGTCTGAACGACCGCCTCTGCCTCGCCGGCACGCAGCAGTCCGTTGTTGACGAAGATGCAGGTCAATTGATCGCCGACCGCCCGATGTACCAAAGCGGCTGCAACGGAAGAATCGACGCCACCGCTGACCCCCGCAACGGCGTGTCCTGAACCCACTTGCTCGCGGATCTTTTGCACGCTCGCCTCGATGATCGAGGCTGGGTACCAGGAGGGCTCCGCTCCACAAATGTCGAGGACAAAGTGGCGTAGGATCTCCGCGCCGCGTGGGGTGTGCTGTACCTCCGGATGGAACTGGATGCCGTAGCGTTGTCGTTCTCGGTCAGCAATCACAGCAATCGGGGAGTGCCGCGAGCGCGCCAGGAGATCAAATCCGGGCGGCGCTTTTTCAATGCGATCGCCATGCGACATCCAGACCTGATAAACGCGCTCCGGCAGCAAAGGGTCGTCCGCCACCACCTCGATCGAAGCGGGGCCATATTCGCGTTTGGCTGAAGGGGCAACTTCACCGCCCAATGTGTGGGTCAGTGCCTGCATGCCGTAGCAGATGCCCAGGACCGGTAGGCCCGACTCCAGCACGTAGGCGGGGATCTGCGGCGCCCCGGATTCGTAGACCGAAGCGGGCCCGCCGGAGAGGATAAAGCCGCGCGGTTGGAGAGCGAGCACCTTCGAAGCGGGTGCATCATGGGGCTGGAGTTCACAGTAGACGTTCGCCTCGCGCACGCGCCGCGCGATCAACTGAGCGTATTGGGAGCCGAAATCAAGGATTGCGATGGCGTCCATGCGTTCAATCCGAGAAGTGGATCTCATCGCCTTCCATACGCGTGATAATGGCGAGCGATTCGATCGGGACCTCCAGGTATTCCAATGCGGAACGTCCACCCTCGAAAGCTTTCTCGATCAGCGTACCAATACCGACGATCTTGGCACCGGCTGCCTGCGCCAGGCGCACGAGTCCAAGGATCGTTTGTCCCGATGCCAGGAAGTCGTCGATGATCAGCACGCGCTCGCTGGAGCCGAGGTACTCGGGCGAGACGATCAGTTCTACCGTACGTCCTTTTGTGTGGGAGGGTGTCAGGGTGAGAAAGACCTGGTCAGGCATTGTGATTGGTTTGTGCTTGCGCGCGTAAACGACTGGCAAGCCGAGATTGCTGGCCGTTGTGAGCGCAGGTGCAATGCCCGAAATCTCGGCCGTGAGCACCTTGGTCGCCTCAATATTTGCAAAGCGTTGAGCGAGCTCTTCACCGCACGCCTCCATCAATCCCGGGTCAACCTGGTGGTTGATGAATCCATCAACTTTGAGGATGCCCCCGCCAAGATTCTGACCTTCGGCAAGTATGCGTTCCTTCAGTGCTTCCATGCTGTTCCCTCGTGTTTAGAATGGCGAATATACGATTGTACTTATACGAGGTGGTGGCGCAAATTCGGGGGAAATTTGGTTGAGAATGCCATGAAGGTGCGTAGGGCGTCTTCTATCTAGAATATGCCTTGGGCGTCTTGACATAGAACGTATGTTCCGCTAAAATACGAACAAGTGTGCGCCCTGCAGTAGGCCATCTGGCCGTTGGAAGAGGTGTGGGTGGCTGCGAGGAGGCGATTATGGCTAAGAAGAAACTGACCGATCGACAACACCGCATGCTGGATTATATCCAGCGTTTCACCGTCGAGAGCGGTTATCCACCGTCCATTCGTCAGATCGGCAAAGCGGTCAATATCTCATCGACGTCGGTGGTCAACTACAACCTGAACCGGCTGGTGGAAGAGGGCTATCTCGATCGCGATCAGAATGTATCGCGCGGCATCCGGCTGACCGATAAGCTCGTGAAGGCGACGGGCTCACTGGGTGATGTCATCCGCATTCCGATGGTAGGGCGCATCTTTGCCAGTGAACCAGTCCCGCTGCCGGGAACGGATTCGCCGATGTTCGGCGCGGATGAGGCGATCGAGATCACCCGCGATATGGTCGGGACGTCAGAGGATGTCTTTGCGCTGGAAGTGCGCGGCGATTCGATGATCGACGCGATGGTCAGCGACGGCGATATCGTTGTGATGCGCCGTGAGCAGGATTGGCGCAACGGTGATATGGTCGCCGTATGGCTGCAGGATCGCGAGGAGACCACGCTGAAGTATATCTACCGGGACGGGGACAGGGTGCGGTTGCAGCCCGCCAACCCATTGATGGACCCGATCATCATCCCCCCCTCGGAACGCATGGAGGTCCAGGGGAAAGTGATGCTGGTCATCCGACAGCTCGATTAAATAGCGGTCCCTAAAACAGAACAAACATTTGAGAGGGCACGGCTCAGCTGTGCCCTCTTTTCATCACATGTCAGACAAAGCGCGCAAGATCGAAGAGGAGTAAGGGCTAATCCTTCAAAGAGGTCCCCTACCGTAAATGGCCGGGTGCCAGATCTCGCCATCCCTGGATCCGCATCTCCCATTCCAAGTTCTGCCCAATGTAGCCACGGGCTTCAGCCCGTGCTACGGTGAAACAATGAGCTGCTTGTGCCATTGGCGGGGAAGTGGCTTCGCCGCGCCCTTGCGAAGGATAAAGCCTGCGGTTACAAAAAGCTTCATCATCCCGAGGAGCGAAGCGACGGCGTGACTCCTTCTTGCTACGTGGAGATCGACACGGTCCCTCCGACACCTCACACTGACAGGAAGAACCTGGGTGCCCGGGTGTCAGAGTAACAGAGTGCCCTGGTCACATTATTTCCACTCCCTGCCCTCTAATCCCTTTAGCCTCAATGCTTGACCCCCACACCCTTGAGTTTTATACTCATCGCAGCCGGGGTGTAGCGCAGCGTGGAAGCGCGCCGCGTTTGGGACGCGGAGGTCGGCGGTTCAAGTCCGCCCACCCCGACTATTTTATATCCTCGGAACGATGGGAGGGTCCGTTGCGCGGTCTGAAGATAAATAAAGCATCACGCAAGCTGGATGTTGTGCTCGTAGCAGCCCGTTACGGCGAAGATGGCAAGCTCAAATTTGCGAAAGGTTACGAGCGCCGCGGAGTCGTTTGGACGGATGTGCGCATTTTTGATCGGGAATCGTTGATCGAGAAGGTCCGTTCTGGAGCGAAGGTCGTCACCGGCGATCCGATCGAGATGCCCGGGAATTACGAGCCACACGGACGCGTGCGCGTCGAGGGCCAGGACGGGAGCGTATACCTGGTCGCTAACGGGAGCGGATCAGAGAGAGACGATCTGGGTCTTCCGGTCCTTTAGAAGAACCATTGGCCAACTTGACAGAACCAGCCAGCTTGACCGCCTGTAAGGTGGACATTAGAATCCAATAGCATGCGGGCGTCGCCAAGTGGTAAGGCATCAGCCTTCCAAGCTGACATTCACGGGTTCGAATCCCGTCGCCCGCTCTGAGACCGCCTGAGAAGGTGGTCTATTTTTTTTATGCTACGGACAGCTAGTTTTGTTGCTAGTCACGCTATATCAGAATTTCGCAAGGTCAAGCGGTTTTTAAGATTCCTCCAAAAATTCGTTGGACCTTATC
>CBFDDM010000049.1:0-23335 GCA_965603565.1 uncultured Anaerolineales bacterium
AATCGCCGAGCAGCCGCTGGGTGGACACAAGGAAATAGGCGCTCAGTACGAGCGCGGCGCCGACCCATCCGATCAAATCCATCATCAATGCAAGCGTCATTTCGACCTCGATCACTTCGCTGGCAGTGTCCGGGCGAACAAAGCGCCCTTGTGGACCCATGCGTTCAACTCTGCATCTGTGGACATTTTGGAATCTGAGACGATGACCCAGCCGCGCATCGGGCGACCGGTCATATCGAACTCCTTGACGCCTTCCTGCGCGAGAGCTTGCTCGTAAGCATCTGGACCGACCCGGACGATCAGGTCGTCACCGTTGACCCCGCAGGCCATATTGCCGGCGATCATGAAGCCGATCCCGCCGAACATCTCGCGTTCGGTGAGTGACTCCTGGCTGCTGAGCGCGGATCGGACTTGCATTGCCAGCTGTTTGTCGTATGCCATCACATCGCTTCTCCGATTGTTGTTTTCAGGGAGTGGAAGGCGGCATGCCCTCGATCGAGATGTCGTCCCAGGCGACAGGTGAGAGGTTCCCGGCGGCATCACGGAATTGGGCGGTGACGAAAAATCCCACCCAGTTAAGCGAAACCTCGACCGTGAACGTTCGAGATTCGGTGAAGGGTTCCCAGGCTGAGGTGCCCGGAATCTGATCCGCCCGCTGTGGTCCGCTCCCACTGTGTACCCGCATATGGGTGATTTCGTCGAAAGGGCTGGAGGCTTCGAAGCGAGCGGTGAGCTCGATCGTCTCCCCGGCCGTTCCCCCTGCACAGCAGCGGCCATCCTCGATAATCACAGAGCCCGCTACGGGGTAGTAAGGAGTGGGTAGATGCGCTGGCGTGCTGGCGATCATGCCGGGTCCGCGCGTCGCCAGGTACGAGATCATCGTCGCCTGCGAGGCGATGTTGGTGGCTTGGAAGGTGAGGAGGCCCTCAAGCGCTTCCACCGTCCCAGCGAGGTCCTGATCAGTAGGTTCGGCCGTCTGGACGATGCAGCTGGCGGATGAAACCGCAAGGAGCAGGATGGCAAGAGAGAGCGCATATGTGGAGCGGCTAAAGAACCCGGATCGAAGCATGGTGCGTAGATTTTATCTGTTGGTCGCTGGTTTATCAAACGCTGACCCACTGCTATCCGGGCCAGCGTTTGATAAGTATTGGAAGGAGTTGAGCAGCGTCAGTGGTCCAGCGCCGCCTTTTCGGCTCTTTCAGCCAGTTCGATGAGATCGCCTTCCTGAAACAGGATGTTCTTGAGTACGGTCTCCCAGCGCGGCTTCTTGCGCAGCAAGAAAGCCAGGTCGATGCCAAAATGGATCATCTCCTCTTTCTGCGCGTGCGCCATGACCTTCCTGGCATCCTGATCTTGCTCGACGGAGACGCGCTGCTCGTACCAATCGATCGCTTCGGCCTCCTCGATTAATGACAGAATTACGCGGGCGAAGGTTCGGGTCTCCTGCGAGAGTTCTTCTGGCGGTTCATGATATTGGTCAAATCCCATTGTTAGATTGCCTCCTTATGGTTAGGTGAGATTGCCCCTCATCATGATAGTAGTGAAAATTCTCACAAAATGCTCTCGAAGTGATCGGTTTTTCTCTCGTGAAATTCATATTTAAGTTAAAAAAAGGAGGCCCGACCGAGCCTCCCGTCTTGTTTGGGCCGACTGGCTTACGCCTGTGAGGGCTCCATTGAGGTTTCTGTATCCCCTTTGGGCAACTCCCATTGCCATGGCACGCCGATCCAGCGCAGCAGGAAGTAGTCGGCGCCGATGTAGCCGGCCACCTTCCAGGCGAGGATCAAACCGATGGCGATCAGGAAAAGCAGCGGATTGCTGCTGGCGGAGCCGGCGAGCATGAAATTGAAATTCATTATGGCTCCGAACAACGCGGCGATGCCGGTGAACGCACCCAGGATCAGGGCGATGCCTACCAGCAGCTCGCCGTAGGCGACCAGCTTACCAAACCATGTGTAGGCCTCGGTTTCGAGCAGCGTCATGATGAAGGAGCGATACCAATCGAATGTGATTGGCGCGCGCCCGCCCTCGGGGATTTGCACCGCTGCGGTCCAGAAACCTCTCAGCGCCTCGCCGGTTGAAACCCATGCCGGGTTGGTCACTTTGTGACTGGCGGCTTCCACCCAGCGATACCCCAACCAGAGCCGCAGAGGCAACCATAACCAGGCCGCCTTCAGGTTGTTCGTAAGCCATTTTGCGAATGGGGGATCCTGAATGACCCGCCCACCGCGCGATCGTACCTCTGCCATAAAAACACTCCTTGAAATTGTGAAAAATCGGACTATTAGTACCTATTTTATAAGGTCAGGATGAGAGGCAGATTAGAATGAACCGGCGTTTACAGACTTTGTCAGCCTGAAGGGTGTGGCGTGTTTGCAGGCAGGTATGAGGCTTTTGCTGGCTGGATGCACGGCAAGAGCGCTCAGCCGCGATCGACTGCTTCCAGGTCGAGGCGCATGTGGTGCTGACTGAGTTCGCTGCGCTCGAACCCGACAGGCGTGAACAAGGGTTCGAATACAGCGGGGCAAAGCGCGGGGATCGTGAAGTCTGTCTCACTGTAGCGTGACACAAGCGACCGGAGAAGCGTTGTGGCGCGCCCCTCGCCTCGCTCCTCAGGCTCGACGATCAAGCTCATCATCGCGATCGATGGTTGGGAAGGATCTGAGATCACTGCATAGGCACCTTCGCATTGAAACCCTTTCATCGGAGGGCCGTAGCAGGCGAGCGTCTCGGCGGAAAGCTGCCAGGGGAGGTCTGGTGCGCCGGCACTGGCGATCATACGGGCGACTTCACGAATATCAACTTCTTCCAGCGTTTCGTGCTGGCCGGTTCCACCGGCTGGCCGCTTGAATCCATAGAGATCCTGAATGATGCGAAACCCAGATTTCTTGTAGATGTGCACTGCAGGTTGGTTGGCTGTGATGACTTCGAGCTCGATGGATCGATCGCCGCGCTCACGTGCTTCATCGATGATCCTCGCGAGGGTTTGGTGACCGCAGCCTTTGTTTCTGGAGTCGGGCAGAAATCCCATCGTGGCGACACGGGAACCCCATCCCCGCCGGGCGATGAGAATGAAGCCCGCTGGCTTTTTACCTTCAAGAATTACCCTGCTTAAATCCCAGGAGACCCCCATTGCCACGAGGAAAGAAAGAAAGCTGGATTGGTTGAATTGGATCGGAACGTGATAATCGGCGAATGCTGCATTAGACAATTCAACGATTGAAGGTATGTCGATCTTCCAGAGCGGTTGCATATGAAATTCAGGATCCATGGTCATCTACCTCGCCGGTGGACTGAGGTCTGGGTTGGCGCAAGAAGGAACGCACAAGATGGACGCGTGAAAAGTGTCCGCCGGTGAAAAGTTCGATCCACATAGGCCCACCGGAGACCTCACTGGCGATCCTACTCTCCTTCCAGCCCTTGCGATGGAGTGAGAGGATCTGGTCCCCCAGATCCTCAAGGATGTGAATGCGTTTTTGCAGCGCGCCCTGCGGATCAGTGCGAACCCGTGCCGAGCCTGGAAACAGCGTGTTTGCTGGTAGTTTGGCGAGGCGTTTCAAGGAGGCGATGATCTGCCAGATGTCGTTGCCCGCGCCGAGCGCCCGATCACGCCCACCGATAAACAGATCGCCGCTGAAGAGCCAGCCACGATTGGGTTCATAGAAGCATAGATGGTGTTCGGTGTGTCCCGGGGTGTGGAGCACTTCCAGGTCCAAATTGCCATCCGTGACTTTACCGCCATCCCGGATTGGCTCCACCTGACACGCTTCCGGCCAACCCCACATGATCTGTCGGTAGAGCTGCAGCGGCTGTTCTTCTACCGGATTTTCGAGGATGGGGATCGCTTCCGGGTGGGCGTAAATATTCAAGCCCTCTCGCTGGCGTTGAAGAAGGCCGTTCGCACCGATGTGGTCCTCGTGTGCATGCGTATTGAGAATTTGAGTGAGAGGTTTATCCTGTAGAAAACGGCTCAGCGATCTTGAGGTATGCGCTGGTCCGGAGTCGATCAGCGTACATCCGACGAGGTAAGCGGTGGTCCAATACAATCCACGCCCGAGTATCGAGCGGGCCAGTTCGATGCGTGTGACCTCGCCGTAGCGATTGACGTTCAACATGAGCGGGTCCGGATTGTCCTTCTTGAGTCTCGGCGGATAGATGTCTACATCAACAAAAAAACTCAGGGCTCGGGGAGGAATTCGAGGCTGTCGGTGATGCGCTCGGCGACAGCCAGGTAAGCGCCGCCTGTCTCCGCCGGTGATGATGCATACACCCGTACGATCGTCTCTTGATTGACGATGGCAGCCAGATACCAGATGGTTTCGTCGGCCGCATTCCCGGCACCTAGTGCTGAGCGCACGGCGACCTCCGCTGCAGGGTAGTTGCGTACGCTGATGTTGGTGAGCGGTCTGATTTTGGTAACCGTATCGTATGAACCTTCGAGTTCCTGCAGCAGGCCTTCAAGAATACTGCGCGGATCGGCGGGGTTAATCCCGTCGGGTAGGCGGAATGAATTGGCCGCGTCGATGCGCAGTTCGACGGTGAGCGGTACTTCAACCTCGGCGTCCGAAGGCGATGCGATGACGATATCCCGGCCCAGCACGGTAGCACTCAGCGTGTTGGGGATATCGATGCCGATCCCAAATCGACTGGCCTCAAAACGCTCCCAATTGGTGAATGTGAAGGCTGGTGTGGGGATGCCGACCGGTTCGGTCGCTTCGGGGGTTTCCGTCTCCACCGAGACGATCGTAAACGGCGTCGGCGAAGGCGCCAGCGTTGGTTCCGGTGAGGCGGTGGGGGTTTCGGTGTTCAGCGGGGGCAGTGTCGGTGCGACATAATCGGAAGAGGTCGGGCTAGCGACGGCTTCCACGGGGGCGGATTCCGGCAGCAGGCCCTGCACGGCTGAACAGCCACTCAAGAATGTTAAACTGGCAATGCTGAGAATGACGATTTTTGTACGCATGCGGTCAGTATGCAGGAAAGCGACAAGCCGGTCAAGGGGATAGAAAGTCATCTCAGACAAAATGGGCGGTATTTACGCTTTTAGAAGGTCTTGAGGGTTGTTGAAAAGCTGCTGCGCTCTTTCAGCATAACGACCGACGTGCAGCCCATCCATCAAGGCGTGGTGGACCTGCACGGAAAGGGGCATCTCAAACCGATCGGCTTCCGCGTCGATGCGTCCCCAGGCGATACGGGGAACGGAATCGACCGGGTGCATGTGGATCGGGTGCATTATGCTTGTGAAATGAAACCATGGCAGGCTGGTCATGAAGAGCAAATCGTCTTGACCGGGTTCGTCCTCCAGTGTGGGATGGGCGCGAACCTCCTGAATGCGTCTCTTGCTTGCAGCGATAAATGCATCGTAATCGGCGCGGTATTCCACGGTACAGAAACTGAAGAGTTCGTTCTCGAGCAGGACCGTGAATGAAGGGTGAACGATTTCATGTTCGATGACCTCTTCACCCCGGATGCGCAAGCGGAAAGGGGGAGTTTCGTTGGCGACGCGTGCGAGCAGATAGGTCGTTGCGAGCGACAGCGAATTGCCCCGCGCCCTCACCCATTTACGGAAATTCGTAACGGTGACGGGAAACGTCAGATTGAAATGGGGGAAGTCGAATTGTCGGTAAACCTCAAAATGCTTCCGGCGCGGCCAGGATTCGAGATCGATCTTGCGCATGTAGAACTCCCTCATTCATTGCCGATGGATGGGTCTCTTAAGCGGGCCGTAGAGTGCTATAAGCCGGCTGGCAGCCTGATCGCAACTTTGCAGACCTCGCCACCAGATAGAACACTTTCCAGGACCTCGATCTCGATTTCATCCTGCAGAATGGTTTCCCACATGTGTTTGTAGAATCCAGCACCGCAGTAGCAGTAAATCCGGGGCAGCTCTTCACCCGTCCCGACTGCATCGCGCACACGTGGGCAGTGACAGTACATCGAACGACGAACTTCCGGATCGCTTTCTTGAAGGTATTCTCTCAGGTAGCCGCTCTTGGGTATCTTCGTGGCGATAATGGTGTCACCGTCCAGGACGCCGGCAGAGCCCCAGCCTCGATTGACCACCTCAGCGATCATGGTTTCATCCAGATGTAGAATTTCCCGGAGGAAGGTCTCAAACTCGTTCTGAAGCGCAGCGTGGACCTGCTGCAAATCTCCGGTCGTTTCGTAGAGCGCACGCATTGGTTTCAACTGATCTTCGGGGTAGTGACACGCACAATCAGACATGATGTCACGGGAGGTTTGCATATCCAGCGAGCATGCCATGCGGTTCATGACCACACGCGTCCACCCGATGACATCAAGTTCTCGAACCGCGTGGGTTGGATCAACGTTTTCAGGCAGAATCTCATCGCGGGTCGTTGTTCCAGCTCTGGCTTCGATCTTATCCGAGAGTTTTTGACGCCAGGTTAAGTCGAAATCGTGCATGAAGGGCTTTCTCCAATACTGTGTGTCTCTATAGATACTCTATATATGATTTCTCAGTTTAACCCGCAATCGGATGATGGAACGATTGTCATTCAGAGAATCCAATATTGCAAAACTGTGCAGGCTTGGCTAGTGTATAATCGCGCACCCGATCAACGTTATCGAATCGGAGATACCCAATGAACGACCCCAGAGTTGAACGATTGGCCGATGTTTACGTAGGCTACTCCACGGAGATCAAGCCGGGAGACCGAGTGCTTATCGAAGCCGAGCCAAATGCGGAGCCGATCGTCCGAGCGACATTTAAAGCGATTTTGGAGGCGGGTGGGCATCCGCACCTTTTCATCTCGATGGCGGGTCAGACGACCATGACCGGTCTGGATGATGTCTTCCTGGAATACGCCAACGAGGATCAAATCGAGTTCTCGCCGACGTTCTACAATCTGGTCTACGAGCAGTTTGAGAGCCGCATCCGAATTCACTCGGAAAACAACACGCGCCTGCTTGCAGGTGCAGATAAGACTCGTTTGTCCGGACGCAAAGAGGCGATCCACTCCGTGCTTGATGCTCAGTTCCGCCGGGGCAAAACCAGGGAATTCAAGTGGCTGACCACACTCTATCCAACCCAGGCGTACGCTCAAGACGCCGATATGAGCCTGCCAGAGTTTGAGGATTTTGTCTTCCGTGCCTGCCATGTCGACGATGCGGACGCAGACCCGGTCGCGTTCTGGACACAGGTGGCAGAGCAGCAGCAGGGATGGGTCGACGCTATGGATGGTCATGAGCAGGTCAAAGTGCGCGCTCCAGGCGTCGACCTGGAGCTTTCGATCAAGGGCAGGACGTTCCTGAATGCCCGCGGATTGAACAACATGCCGGATGGCGAAATTTACACCGGACCGGTTGAGGATTCGGTCAACGGAACGGTGCGTTTCAGCTATCCATGCGTGTCGAGCGGGAACGAAGTCGATGGCGTCGAGCTGGTGTTTGAGAATGGCCGCGTGACGAGCGCCAGTGCCGACAAGAATCAAGATTTCCTGGAGCGAATGCTCGATACGGATGGCGGCTCACGCTACCTGGGTGAGTTTGCAGTCGGTCTCAACTATGGTGTCGATCGCGTCACCAAGAATATCCTCTTCGATGAGAAAATCGGCGGTTCCATCCACATGGCGCTGGGCGCGGGCTACCCCGAGACGGGCAGCCAGAATGAGTCAGCCATTCACTGGGATCTGATCACGGACATGCGCGATGGTGGTGAGATCATTGTCGATGGTGAAGTTTTCTACAAGGATGGCTGCTTCACAATTTAAGGCAGGAAGATATGAATGCTAGTTTGAACTATTTAACCAGGACCGTGATCTGGCTGCCACTCGTGTTTTTGCTGGCTGCCTGCAGCCAGGCGGCGACGGAAATCCCAACCGCAACCCTGGCCCCAACACTTCCACCCGCGCCAACAAGCACCCCGCCGCCTACAGCGACAACTGCTGCAACAGCGACTACATCGCAGCAGGACAGTGTGCTCCGCGAGGGTGAACCACTGCCAGTAAAGACGAGTGATCTGTTTTCTACCTCAGGTTCTTGTTCGATCTGTCACACGAACATGACCTCCAGTTCGGGCGAAATCATCTCGCTCGACTATACCTGGCGTGGAAGCATGAAAGCCAACGCTGCTCGTGATCCCTATTTCCTGGCGACGGTGCGTTCTGAATTAAACGAATTCCCCGATTTGGCCAGCACGATTGAGGATAAGTGCGCAACATGCCATATGTCCATGGCCCGCACGATGGCGGTTGAGTCCGGTGAGCCGGTATCAATCCTCGACGAAGATGGGTTTCTCAATCCGGAAAATGAGTTGCACTTGTTCGCGGTGGATGGCGTCTCGTGCACGCTCTGCCACCAAATACAGGAGACCAACCTCGGTAACGATTCGAGCTACAGCGGCGGGTTTGTAATCGACACCATCACGGAAAAGCCAGACCGGGTCATCTTTGGACCATACACAACAGACGCGGCCGAAGCAAGCTTGATGCAGTCCTCGTCAGGTTTTATCCCCGAGAAGACCGAACACCTGTCTCGGGCTGCGCTCTGTGCCACCTGCCATACGCTTTACACGCCATTCATCGACTCGGCGGGCAACATCGCGGGTGAATTCCCGGAGCAGATGCCGTTCTTTGAGTGGTTTTACAGCGATATTCGACGGACTCAGACCTGCCAGGATTGTCACATGCCTGAGGTTGAAGGTGGTGTGCGTATATCGAATCTCAGCCAGACACTGCGCAGCCCATTCTCAAAGCATTCGTTTGTAGGCGGCAACGCGTACATGCTGGGCATCCTGGATGACTTTGGTGATGAACTGGGCGTTACGGCATCGACGGAACATTTCGACGACGCGATCGCGCGGACCCTGGATCAGCTTCAGAATAGCACTGCAGAAATTGAGGTGGAGAACATCCAGTTGTTGGGCAATCGCGTAATCGCCGATGTGCTCATCACCAATCTGGCCGGGCACAAATTCCCGACCGGATTCCCTTCCCGGCGCACATGGATCCATGTCACGCTGCAGGATGCGAACGGCGATGTGCTCTTTGAATCGGGTGCATATGGTGATGACGGGCGCATCGCAGGCAATGCGAATGATGATGACCCCGATCAATATGAGCCGCACTATGACGGCATCGTGCAGGCTGATCAAGTCCAGATCTATGAAGCGATCCTGAGAGACATGGAGAACAGCGTCACCACTCGCTTGCTGCGCGCAGCGGGTTACCTCAAGGATAACCGCTTGATCCCTGCCGGTTTCGAGAAGGGCGCTCCCTACGAGGATATCGCCGTGCGTGGCAGGGCTCGCGATGACGTCAATTTCGTCGATGGCGTGGATCGAATCCAATACTCGATGGCCTTCGAATCAGCCGAAAGCCCGCTCAGACTGACCGTCGAACTGGTCTATCAATCGATCGGTTACCGATGGGCGGAGAATCTACGCGGAATTGAGGGCGAGGAGATCCAGCGGTTTACCCGCTATTACGATGCTACTCCGAACCTGCCGGTCGTTATTGATTCGGTTGAAATCGAGATTGGCGGGTAGCCCCAGCCAAGTACCCCTTAGAGGAATCATGGGTTACTGAAAACGGTGGTGATGCCACCGTTTTTGCTTATCCAAGCAAACCGTTTGCGCTCGGGTTTGGTATCAGTAGTGGAGGTGATCGATGAAGCTTTCAAATGTGTTTGCCGCCCTGTTTACAGTGATCATGCTCACATCGTGTGGGAATGCCGCACTGCCGCAAGAGACCCCGACGCCAACACAGTCAGTTATAGATCCATTTGAAGTATCGTGGGATGATCGCTCATTTCAAGAGCAGGCCTGGCATCAGGGCAGTTATGATGCGATGAACGATCTCTCAGCAGCAACGCGCTACCAAATGGAAATATTTATCGAGGATGATTTCGACACCGTCGGTGGTCGTCAAAGAGTTTTCTATACCAACAATGAGAGGCAGGCCTTGGAAGAGATCTACTTGCGCCTATTTCCAAACCTGGGCGGGGGACAGGCTCAGGTAAGCTCGGTCTCCATCGATGGCCGCCCTGTGGAGGCAGCGTATGAAGCGCAGAACAGTTCAGTCAGGCTTCCACTTGCTGATGGATTAGAACCGGGCGATTCGCTTGAGCTCGAACTTGAGTTCTCAAGCACGGTTCCCCGCCAGATGGAGGGCAACTATGGGCTTTTCGGCTACTTCGAAGGCTTCCTGGTTTTAGATACTTTTTATCCGATGATCCCCGTTTATGATGACGGCGGTTGGCATAAAGTCGTGACGCCTCCCAATGGTGATCCAACATACAACGATATCAGCTTCTATCTTGTGCAGGTGCACGCGCCGGTCGAGCTGACCTTGATGGCGACGGGCACTGAAGTTGATCGCGTACAAACCGATGATGAACAGATTGTGACGTATGCCTCTGGCCCGGCGCGCGACTTCTATCTGGCGGCAGCCGAAGGGCTGGAAATGATCCAGGAGCAAGTGGGAGACACGCTTGTTCGCAGCTTCGCACCGGCCGGTTTTCGTGAACATGCTGAGCTGGTGCTGGCCGCTGGTGTTAACGCATTGGAGGTGTTTGAAGAGCGCTTTGGCGCATACCCTTACCCAGAGATGGAATTGACCGGAACACCGATGAGAGCCCTGGGGATTGAGTACCCCGGCATCATGGGGTTTAATCTCGATCTATACGATCCTGAAGCTTCGATTGGTGGGGTCCCGGCCTATATTTACCTCGAAAGCACTGTCGCACACGAAGTCGCGCACCAATGGTTCTACAACATCGTCGGCAACAACCAGGTACAGCAGCCCTGGTTGGACGAGGCGCTCGCTCAATATGTGACCTATCTCTATTATCTGGATACGTACGGTGCCGAAGCGGCATCGTCGTACGAGCAATCCTGGTACGACCGCTGGGATCGGACCAACCGAGCGGATCTACCCATTGGCTTACCGGCCGGCGAGTATCAGGGGGCTGAATACAGCGCGATCGTCTACGGCCGTGGCCCGATCTTCATCACCGAGTTAGCCCAGCAGATGGGTCAGGAAAAACTAGATGCGTTTCTGCGTCAATATGTGCAGCAGCACGCCTGGGGGATCGCAACGGAAGAGAGTTTTGAATCTGCTGCTGAGGCAGTTTGTGGATGTGAACTGGACGATTTGTTTGCTGAGTGGGTCGGCATGGAGGGCTGAGGTCGCCTCCCCTCCCGAAAAGTCCTTCGAGTGTTGAAACGCATTCTGAAGGACTTTTCTTATTGTGAGGGAATAGGGTTCAACTAGGATGGAGGTCCAATGGGTATCGGGGATATTGGAAGGTATACTTTAACTCGTTCTGATGAGGTCTAATCAAGCACGGTGGTAAATGGATCGACGCACTCGCAATCAATCCGACATCAATATCCCATGGGGTTACCTTCTCACTGCGTTCCTTCTGGTGATCGCATTGTGGTTTGCGTTCTCACCGCCAAGATTCTGGATCAACATCAGCAAACGTGTCGATTTGAGCGATCCGGTGCGGACCGGGGAGGTTTTGGTCAACCGCTACGATTGCCGGAATTGCCATATTATCGGCATTTCGGGTGGCTGGATTGCGCCCTCGCTGGTTGGCGTGACCGATGCAATGGACGAAGAGATCCTGCGCACCTGGCTGCGTGATCCAAATTCGGTCGAAGGACCGACGGCGATGCCCAATTTCAGCCTGTCTGACAGCGAAATTGAAGCGATCGTAGCGTACCTCGAGGCGCTTGACGCGAACCGCTAGTGCCCACGAAAGAAAAGCCTCAAAATCACCCGATCAGGCCTGTAAAACGCCTGAATCGAGCCTATTTGGACTGAGTTCGTAGTATTCGGGTGACGTTTTCCACTGCCCATTTAATTGTCGAGGCGGTAACCTCCTTAGCGATAAGATTATGCATGAACTTTCGGTTACCGAATCGATCCTGAATATCGTCCTGCGGCATGCCGAGCAGGCGCAGGCTACCAAGATAGCAGAGATCTATCTGGTTCTCGGCGATCTGTCGACGATCGTCGATGACTCCATCCAGTTTTACTGGGATATGATCAGTGAAGGCACGCTGGCGGAGGGCGCGGTGCTACACTTCAAGCGCGTCGCGACCGAGATGGAGTGTCAGGAATGTCATGCTCGCTATCATCCGGAGCACGGCGATCTCAGCTGTCCTGAGTGCGAAAGCCGCAGCGTAAAGATTATTGCAGGCGAAGAATTTTTCATCGATTCGATTGAAGTTGAACTGGATAGCGACGTCCACCGCGAATCCAGCGGAGAAAAGCGATGAAGGAACGTATCAAGGTCGTAGAGAAGATCTTAAATGCAAACGAGAGATTGGCGCTCGAAAACCGCCAGTTGCTCGATCAGAGCGGTGTCCTGGCGGTTAATCTCATGGCTTCGCCAGGCGCAGGGAAGACCTCGCTGATCGAAGCGACCGTCGAACGTCTGAAGCAAGATTACAGTCTGGCGGTTGTGGACGGCGATATCGCCACCAGCATCGATGCTGATCGGGCACAGGCGGCTGGCGCGCTGGCAGTGCAGATAAACACCGGGGGCGAATGCCATCTGGACGCGGTAATGCTGCAGGGCGCACTGGATGCGCTCCCGCTTGATGAGGTCGATATCCTCATCGTTGAAAACGTCGGCAACCTGATCTGCCCGGCCAGTTTTGCGTTGGGCACTCACCAGAACGTGCTCATCGCCTCTGTGCCAGAAGGCGACGACAAGCCTTACAAGTACCCCACGATGTATAAAGGAATCGACGCGCTGGTGGTCAACAAGATCGACTTAGAGCCCTACATCGAGTTTGACATGGATTATTTTCGGGAAGGCGTCGAGATGCTCAATCCCGGGTTGGTGACGTTCCCACTTTCCTGTAAGACTGCAGAAGGTGTCGATGCCTGGGTGGGGTGGCTTCTCGATCAATTAGAAGCGATGAGTGCACTCGAGAAATGACTGAAGTAAGCGGAGCGCGCATTCATATACGTGGGATCGTGCAGGGCGTGGGCTTCAGGCCTTTTGTCTATGGTCTTGCAAAGCGCTACAGCCTTTTCGGTTGGGTGCGGAACACTTCTGCCGGTGTTGAGATTGAGGTCGATGGCAGCCCGGAGAATTTGCAGTCTTTCGTAAAGGCATTGCAGGAAGAGACGCCGATGCTGGCGCAGATTGACTCGTTTAAGCGTGCAGATATCCCTGCCGGCGGCTTCAACGACTTCGAGATTCTCGTCTCTCAGCCGGAGCATGGTGCCTATCAACCAATCTCCCCCGACGTCAGCCTGTGTGAAGACTGCCGCCGTGAGCTCTTCGATCCCTCTGATCGGCGCTACCGCTATCCTTTCATAAACTGCACGAACTGTGGGCCGCGTTTCACGATCATCGGCGACATCCCCTATGATCGACCGAGTACGACGATGGCGCCCTTCGAGATGTGCCCGGCCTGCCGGGAGGAATACGAGGATCCACTCGACAGACGTTACCACGCGCAACCAGTAGCCTGTCCAGATTGTGGACCGCACATATGGCTTGAGGTTGGTGGGAAGAGGACAACCGCTGGCGAGCAGGCGCTTCAGGAAGCCCGCCGGCTTCTCAAAGAGGGGCGTATCCTGGCGGTGAAAGGGCTGGGTGGTTTCCACCTGGCGTGTGACGGCACAAACGCGCAGGCAGTGCAAACGTTGCGTGAAAGGAAGCTGCGGGTCGACAAGCCGTTCGCCCTTATGGCTTGTGATTTCGATGCCATCACGGCCGAAGTTGATGTAGACAAAGGTCATGAAATCCAACTGACCTCGCGCCAGCGCCCGATTGTGATTCTTGTGCGAAACGCAGGCGGGAGCGTGGTTGATGAGGTAGCGCCTGGACAAAGTACGTTGGGCTTTATGCTGCCCTACACTCCATTGCACGAACTCTTGATTGAGCCAGAAGCGAACTTCCCTGGCGTGCTGGTGATGACGAGCGGCAATTTGAGTGAGGAGCCGATCGCGACGGAGAACGATGAGGCACGCGAGCGGCTTGAGGATCTTGCCGACGGTTTCTTGATGCATAACCGGGGGATCGAGACGCGCTGCGACGATTCGGTCATTCGTGTGTTTCGTGACGCGATTTATCCACTACGTAGAGCGCGTGGCTTCGCACCGACCCCGTTGCACTTGGATTGGGAACTGGGCGAGATCCTGGCAACCGGAGCTGAGCTCAAGAACACGTTCTGCCTGGTGCGGGGGCCTTATGCCTTCTTGAGCCATCACATCGGCGACATGGAAAATTACGAAACACTGAAAGCGTTTGAGTCCGGGATCGAACACTTTGAGCAGCTATTCCGGATTTCGCCAGAATTAATCGCCTATGACCTGCATCCAGATTACATGGCCAGCAAATATGCGCTTGAGCGTGCCGAGGTTGAAGGAATTCGGGCGATTGGTATTCAGCATCACCACGCCCACATCGCAGCCTGCATGGCAGAGCACAGGATGAATCCTGATTTGAGCGTGATAGGGCTGGCGTTTGATGGCACTGGCTATGGCCAGGATGGCACGATCTGGGGTGGGGAAGTGCTGCTAAGCCGGTATGCTGATTTCGAGCGCCGTTTTCATCTGCGCACTTTCCGGATGCCGGGAGGTGACCTGGCTGTGCGCGAGCCGTGGCGTCTGGCTTTGGCGCTGGTCCATGAGGCCGGCGTATCATCAGCCCTGGAGCTGGCCTCGCTCAAATCGATTGAAGAAGAGAAACGCGAGATCGTGCTGCAGCAGATCGAAGCAGGAATTAATGCCCCGCTCACGTCAAGTATGGGGCGTCTATTTGATGCTGTAGCCGCTCTCGCCGGCGTGCGCACCGAGGTGAATTACGAGGCTCAGGCAGCGATCGAGCTAGAGACGCTTGTGGATGGTTCGGCGGATGGGAGCTACCCGATTGACTTGGGCGATGGCTTGATCGATTACGCCCCAATGGTGCACGCGCTAACCGAGGATCTATTGAAAGGCGTTGGAGTAGGGATCGTCGCGGCGCGCTTTCATCAATCATTGGTCGAGGTTGTCAGCGAGATTTGTGGCCGGCTGCGGGATGAATCGAAATTGGAACAGGTTGCGTTGAGCGGGGGTGTTTGGCAGAACAGGGTGCTCCTCGAGAGAACTGTGGAACGACTGGAGTCGGAAGGCTTTCAAGTGCTCTGGCACCGTCGGGTGCCGGCGAACGATGGCGGCCTGGCGTTGGGGCAAGCGATCGTCGCCGCCGCTCAAACAGGCTCGTTGTAGTCCGCTTGGTTGGAATGTATATGCGGGCTGCAACCCACGAATAAGAATCAACGGAGGTTGGTATATGTGCTTAGGAATTCCGGGAAAGATCAACTCGATCTATGAGTCCGATGGTCTTCGCATGGGTAAGATCGATTTTGGAGGGGTCCAACGCGAAGCCTGCCTGGACTATGTGCCCGAGGCGGAGATCGGCGATTATGTCGTCGTGCACGTCGGTTTCGCGATCAGTCGCTTGAGTGAGGAAGAAGCTCAAGAGACGTTGAGCCTGATCCGTGAAATCATGGATATTGAGGAAGAATTAGGTCCAGAAGTGGAGAACACGTGAAATATATAAGCGAGTACCGGGACGCCGACCTGGTTAAAAAGGTCATCGCTGATATCCATTCAACCGCGACCCGGGATTGGGTTCTAATGGAGATATGCGGTGGTCAGACCCACGCCATTGTACGGCATGGGTTGGGCCAGCTCCTACCGGCGCAGATTGAACTGGTCCATGGACCGGGCTGCCCGGTATGTGTTACGCCGCTTGAACTGATCGACAAAGCGCTGGCGATCGCGGCGCGTCCGGAGGTCATTTTTACATCTTACGGTGACATGCTGCGCGTACCTGGATCGCAGCGGGACCTTTTCTCCATTCGGGCCGAAGGCGGTGACGTGCGAGTGGTCTATTCGCCGTTGGACGCGATCAAGATTGCGAGGGAGAATCCTGAGAAGCAGGTCGTCTTCTTCGCCATCGGTTTTGAGACCACCGCGCCGGCCAATGCGATGAGCGTGGTTCAGGCAGCATCGCTTGGCCTAGAAAACTTCAGCCTGCTTGTCTCCCATGTGCGTGTACCACCGGCGATGCACGCCATATTGAATTCGCCTCATAATCGCGTACAGGGCTTCCTGGCGGCGGGGCATGTTTGTGCAGTGATGGGGTATTGGGAGTATCCACCGATCGCCCAAACCTATAAAGTGCCAATCGTCGTGACCGGCTTTGAGCCGCTCGACATCGCCCGGGGAATACTTGAGACTGTTAAATTGCTTGAGGTGGATCGTTATGAAGTCACCAACGCATACTCACGGGCGGTGACACGCGCGGGCAACCAAGCCGCCCAGCAGGTCATCGATCGCGTCTTTGAGCCCTGCGACCGCAAGTGGCGGGGGATCGGCATGATCCCGGAGAGCGGCTGGCGGCTGCGGCCGGAGTATGCGCGCTTCGACGCCGAGCAGCTCTTCGATGTGGAGGCGATCCAGGCCGAGGAGTCTCCGCTTTGCATCGCAGGAGAGATTCTGCAGGGCCTCAAGAAGCCGCATCACTGCGAAGCCTTTGGCAATCCATGCACACCTGAGAACCCGCTGGGTGCGACGATGGTCTCCACCGAAGGCGCCTGCGCGGCTTATTATCGTTATGGAAGGCTCGAGCATCCCGCATAATCGCCGATTTGCGGTTCGTATTTAATTTCTAAGGAAGGGCTCGTTTATCGATGTCTGAAGAAGAACAGGTGGTCATTCACGGGTTGGTCTGTCCGCGCCCGCTCGCTCACGACGAGACGGTGGTATTGGGGCACGGCAGCGGGGGTCGTATGACCTTCGACTTGATAACCAAAACGTTCTACCCTCCTTTCTCCAACCCGACGCTGCTGCGTGGGGATGATGCTGCCGTCGTCGAGCGGCCGGAGGAGGGTAAGTTGGCGGTGAGCACAGATGCACACATTGTTGCCCCGTTGTTCTTCCCTGGTGGCGATATCGGCCGGCTCTCCGTGGCTGGCACGGTCAACGATCTTGTCTGTATGGGCGCCCAGCCTTTGTGGCTCACGGCCTCGTTCATCCTGGAAGAGGGTCTACCACTTTATGTGCTGCAAGCTGCTCTGGAATCGATGAAGTCCACGGCTGAGGAGGCCGGGGTGCAGATTATCGCCGGCGACACCAAAGTGGCCGAGCGCGGCAAAGCGGATGGGATCTTCATCAGCACGACCGGTGTGGGTCGGATCCCACCAGGACGGGATGTGCACGGCGCTAACGCAAAGGTCGGCGACGTCGTGCTTGTTTCCGGCACGCTCGGCGATCACGGCCTGGCGGTGTTGGCAGCGCGCGGCGAGCTGGGCTTCGAAGCCCAGATTCGATCTGATGTGGCGCCATTGCATGGACTTGTGGAGGCGATTTTTGCGGTTTCGACTGATATCCATGTCCTGCGCGATCCGACCCGTGGTGGTTTGGCGACGACGCTGAACGAGATTGCGCGTCAGAGCGGGGTCTGCATTGAGATCGAGGAAACGATGATCCCGGTCGATCCTTCAGTCGAGGCGGCGTGCGAGATGCTCGGGTTTGACCCGCTATACGTCGCTAACGAGGGTAAGTTGGTGGTTATCGTAGGGGCTGGGGATGCTGACGTGGTCGAGGCTGCCATGCGGGATCATCCGTACGGAACGGGGACGAAACGCATCGGTGTCGTGTGTGAAGCGCCCGAGAGGCGGGTCCTGATGAAAACCGGCATCGGAGGCACGCGCGTCGTGGATGTTCTTTCGGGTGAATTGCTGCCCAGGATTTGTTGAGGGAAAAGGGATAGGAATTAGGGATCAGGGATTAGGTAATTAGGGCACTCGGTTACTCGGGCACCCCGGCACCCAGGAATGGGCCTACCTTTTGAACAACCGGATCTTCGCTGCACTCACGCACGGGCTGAAGCCCAGTGCTGCATTGGTTAGAAGGGATCGGGGATCAGCGATCAGACCCACTGCGCTTCAGCCACTCCCAATTTCTCGAGGATGTCTCGAGCGGCCTGCGCCAGATCGGGCGATAATCCGAAAACGGCGACGCCTTTACGGTCCGCTTCGATCACGCGCTCGTCTGCAGGAAGATGCCCCAGGACCGGCAGTCCCGGCGAATTCTCCT
Source organism: uncultured Anaerolineales bacterium (assembly GCA_965603565.1). Taxonomy (GTDB): domain Bacteria; phylum Chloroflexota; class Anaerolineae; order Anaerolineales; family E44-bin32; genus E44-bin32. Next base: position 18,075 of record CBFDDM010000049.1, read on the forward strand.
CAATAAAGGCCACATCTTCTTCATCCCTGACCTTGCTGCCGACGATATAGATCTCCTCTACTTTAATATCTTTGGCCAGGCTCTTGATCTGGGCGGCGGTGCCCAGGCTGCGCGCCGTGGGCTCGACGACGACCAGCATGGCGTCGACCGCGTCCGCGGTCGCCCTTCCGAGGTGTTCGACGCCGGCGTACATATCCAGCAGCACAACCTCATCACGACCCAGCAGGACATGCGTGATCAATGAGCGCAACAATGCGCTTTCGGGGCAGATACACCCGGCGCCACCCATCTCCACGGCGCCTAATTCGAGCATGCGGATGCCTTCCAGCGAAAGGGAAAACCTATCGGGGAGGTCGTCAACACGCGGATTCATCTTGAAAAAACCCCCGGTGGTACCAGGCTGCGCTCCAGTGCGCTCATAAATAAGTTCGTCCATCTTTGCGATCGGCGTGAGTCCGGCGAGCTTCTCAGCCGGGAGACCCAGAGAAGCCCCCAGACAGGGTGAAGGGTCCGCATCGATCGCCAGAACCTTGTAACCTTTCTCACGGAAAGCATATGCGAGCAGGCTGGTCAGTGTGGTCTTGCCGACGCCTCCCTTGCCGGTAATTGCGATTTTCATTTTTCTATACCCTCGGTATGATCATTCTTTTTTCGTTATTTATACCCTCGAATGTGCGCCTCTTCACGCAGCGCTTGAACGACGAGTGAGCGATCTATGCCTGATGGACAGGCCGGATTGCGTTCAACGACTATGTCCCAATTCCACAGCGTTTCGTTCGTGAGAGCGATCGGGTTGTCCTTTGCAGCGGCGCGCATGATATCGCCAAACGACAGGTCCATGCCATGCTTGCGCTCCTGCTCGCAGTGCCAGCAGCTGGTGCAACTGCGAACGTCCTCCCCCGTTTTGGCTAAGATGACCGCCCTTAGCGGTCCACGTCTGCTTGCGTCTTGTCCCACAGTTTTCATGATAGTCAGGATGCCTGCATGCCGTATAGCCGCAAACGTTTGCAGAAGGATATCACACCAGACGCATTCAATGATGTGAGAAATGTACCCGGGTTCACTTAACGAACGTTGAATTCGATCGTGCTGACCAGCGAGCCGTTCATGGATATATGCAGCATGTAGGTCCCGAAATCATATCTGCCGAGTGGCTGGGTGATGATCTCGTCGGTGAACGTCACTTCGCTGAAGTGGTGGGGACGGGTGCGGCCGTCGACCTCCTTCACGCAGAGCTCGACTCTGGTAGGTTGCTCAAATTCAGCCCACAAGGCAAGCGGTTGACCGCCTTCCAGGACCGGGTTGCCCAGGCTGTCATAGGTGGCGACTTCACCAGTTTCAGCATCAATGATCTGCAGGTGCTGCAGCTTGTCGAGAAGCAGTTCTTCGGCCGGGGGCTCGCTGAAGACACATGCATGCCGATTGGTTGGGGCTGCGCATGCAGCCAGGCTTATGCATAACAGAAGGATATGAACTCTATGCGCCGGGGAGGTTCCCTCAGATTTCTTCATTACGCATGATCAGTGCTTGTAAACCCATTCCCACGGCGGCAAGCAGCGGCACGGCGACAAAGCGCCAGAGTGGGGCTAGGTCCATTGCCTGGACGACCATCCCGGCGCCAAGCACCGCAGAGAAGAAGATCAGCGCTCCATCGAAAGCAGAATTTACGATCAGCGCACCGACGATGCCCCCTACGAGGAAGAGCAGGAAGTTCAGATCGCCAAGGCGGACACCGAATAGCTCGATGAGAACGATAAGCAAGTATCCGCCACCGAGGAAACCACCCACGAAGATCGCTAATTTGTGCAGGAAAATTGCCATCAACGCGCCGAGAAAAGCAACGATGATTGCGATTATACGCGCGGTCTGAATGCTCATGCCGCTGTAAGGTGGGTTGAGTAGGGCGAGTGTCACGAAGAAACCGACACCTCCGACGAAAAGCCAGTAGATTTTACGTCCCTGGATCATGAGCATCGCCCCGAGGAACAGTCTCAGCTCTTCCATCTTGTATACCTCCTCAGCGTGTAGTTGGGCGGTGCATGGGGTCTAGTATGCTTCATCTAACCACCCAAGCGCAACAGCCAGTGAGCTGATCCCCAGTAAGCCAAGCAGAGCCGCGGCGAGTTTCTTCCCATGCGAAAGGAAGAACACACTGAGGACCGAATATGCACACGCGGCGACACCGTTGGCGCGCTTTACGAAGTTTTCAGCTTCATGCCGGGATTTTCCGGCGTCGATTAATGACCATTTCAGCAGTGGACCACCATCCAGGCTCGGATGTGGAGACAATGCGGCTGCCAGGAGGAAAAGATTTGTCCCAAACGCAAGTTGGGCCAGGAAATGATTTGGTGAGTCCTGTGTGGTGCCTCTACGCAGGAAATGAAGTGGAAGCAGCGTCAATGCATTAAACAGCGGCCCCCCGATGGCGCGGAACATGTGTTCTCGCGGCGTTACTTCAGGGTCATCGGGATCGAAATAGACCAGCAGCGGCATTCCATAATTGAGGCGGATGGCATCGATTGGCTTGTTGATCCATTCAGCGAACATTGTATGAGTTAAATTATGGCACCATTCAGATCCCAGGACTGCCGCCATGCAGCCAAAACTCCAGGCGAGTTTATGGCGTTTGAGTTCCGGATAATGGTTATCGAGGTGCCGGTAGAAGTAAGTGACCGCCACGCACTGGCACACCGGCATCGCGCTCAAATTCTTGCAGACAACGAGAGGTGTATTAAACACTCGCGTGATTTCCCAAACCGGGTCGGATTGGGTGAGGGCGACAGGTTTCTTCATAGCTCGACAGCTGAAATCAAAGTAGCCACCAGTAGACCACTCCGCCGATGGTTACGATGATAGCAACTCCTTGAACAGCCTGAAGGATGATGTAGAGGCAGCCCCACCGCCCGACCAGGTGTCGATCTTCAAGCCAGGCTTGTTCGGGCGCCTGGATGGCGTTCTGCTCGCCAACACGGGTGATGTAGTAGAGCTGAGCCTGCCTGTCGGCATATTTACGCAAAGGTTGGATCACCAGCGCAACGATGAGCGAGATCAAGGTGATTAATGAAAAGTCGATGTTCATATTTGAGGTTCACTTCGCTAGCACGGTTAAGGGATGTACCAGTTCCCACCTGGCTGCATTTTGGCATGGTTATTAGGAGGATCCAAATGGTACCGTGTTCAGGGTAGTTGGCGTGCAGGCGCAAATAGCAAAGAGTCGTTAAACTTACCTACACCATATCACCCTACAAGACGGAGGTTAAATATGTCCGCTATCGATACAGTCGCCGACTTGATGGAAATCGCGGCCGTCACCGCGCCGAAGACAAAAGGGCAGGATTTTGTCGTGGTGAAGACGCTGCGCGGGGCGGATATCGAGGTGCTCAAGCAGGGGATGATTGAGTACGGCGAGCAGAAGCAAGGCAGCTGGACCCGCGACGCAGGCAATGTGGGCGCCTCATCGGCTGTGGTTTTAATTGGGATCAAAGATGCTGACGTGGCCGATCTAAACTGCGCCGCATGTGGGGAAGAGACCTGTCTGCGCATCAACACAGTGGATGGCGAGTTCCAGGGGCCACAGTGCGCTCTGAGGGTGCTCGATATGGGCATCGCCCTGGGATCGGCGGTCAAGACGGCCGGGATGCTCAACGTTGATAACCGCATCATGTACAGGGCGGGGGTCGTGGCGCGCAGGCTGGGCTTGATCGACGCGGATTTTGTCATGGGGGTACCGCTCTCCGTGAGCGGCAAGAGTATCTACTTCGATCGTTGAGCAGATGCTGATCAAACCGTGACAAGCATGTAAAGACTAGAGATACTGCAAGAGAATACGAGCTCTTGGGGATTTTTTCTGGTGTGCATACCATTTTGCCGGATAGTAAAGGAGCGCGATACCCACGAACCAGAATATGTACATCACAAAAAATGTACTCCCCAAGGGCGTGAATATCCTTCCTGACAATGCGAAGAGCAACAAATGAGTGATATAGAGAAAGAGCGGCACGCGTCCGTAGGTTGAAAGGACATTGATAAAGCGACTTAATCGCTGTCTTCCGAAGTGCAAGCCGCTCAACATCATAAGGTCTAAGCCCACCGTGATGAAACTAAACGTCCAACTGGGTGGATATTTAACGAGGTTCATAAAATCGATCCACGTGGTGCCCTCCATCGGCCGGATGTTGCCAAATCCATTGATTGCGCGGATGGGTACGAATGCGATCAGCAGGCAGAAGCCTATGATCGATGCGCGGCGGTAAGCAGATTCCGGTTTGTCGCGGAACCAATGTCCGAAAGCCATTCCAAATGTGACGAATTCGAACCAGGCTAGTATCGGGTAATTCACCCAGAAAGCTTGTGTGCCACCGCTGAATCCGAAAATCAAACCCAACGGGGTGTCGTTGAACGCGCCCCATAATCGGGGGTCAGGGTGTGTAATTTCAATGATCACCGATACAACTGCGGTAATCATAAACAAACCCCGCGCCTTCAGTCGAAGAAGCAGCGTTGCGAGGATCATCGTGCCGCCAAGCGCGACGAGTACCCCTTGATACCAGTCAGGGAAGGGGATCGGACTGATCTTCCAGATCGGGTTCACGACGACAAATTGAAGCATGATGAGGATTAAGCCCCTGAGGACGAGGTGGCGTCGAATCTTGTTCCATGACCAACTGCTGGTCAATCGGCGTGATGAGAAGAGAATCATACCAGCACCCATTAGAAAGAAAAATCCAGGAGCGCTCAGGTGGGTGATGAAGCGAGTGAGGAAGGCGATTGCGCTATCGTAGGAAGGGTAGAGGCCGCCCCAGAGTTCTCCAGGGGGATGCCGCTGGGCGATGAAGTAGTTCGCATGGTCCAGAGTCATCAGGATGATGATCAAACCACGCAGAGCATCTATAGGTATGAGTCGAGATGAGGTGGATGCTCTGGAAGTCGTTTCACTGCTATTCTCAACCATAGCGGTAGTACCCTGGTGAGCGGAAATGTATGCTTCAATCCGGGACGATGGAAGCATACATTTTTTTGCTATCGCAGAAAAGGAAAAGCGCCCGGATGGGTTAGGGCGCTGTCCCCGGATTCATATTTGATGATTGATTGACTACGCTGATGTATCGCCCTCGAACAGAGCGATAGTCTCTTCCTGGACAAGCACCCAGATCGCATACAGTCCGAAAGCGGTGCCAATCGGGACGGCCATGAGATCGAAGACGGCCAGGATGAGCGTTAAAAACCGTGACCACGGGCGCAGCCGCAGCAATCCGATGCCG